>NZ_CP125957.1:5855000-6155000 GCF_030064125.1 Pseudomonas sp. G2-4
GACCATCGACCACCAGCGAAGCACCCGCGGCCACGCCGTCTTCTATATAACCACTGACCTTGTCCCGATGCTGCCCCGTCACGAGCGGCCCCATGTCCAACCCGCAAGACGTACCGGCGCCGATCTTCAGCGCCTTGATCTGCGGCACCAACTTCGACACCAACGCGTCCGCTACTTGATCGCCGACACACACCGCCACGGAAATCGCCATGCAACGCTCACCGCACGAACCGTACGCCGCGCCCATCAGCGCGCTGACAGCATTGTCCAAGTCCGCATCGGGCATCAGTACCGCATGGTTCTTCGCACCACCGAGTGCCTGGACGCGCTTGCCGCGCCGGGTGCCCTCGGCATAGATGTATTCTGCAATCGGCGTCGAGCCGACAAAACTCAGCGCCTTGACTTCCGGCGCTTCGATCAGCGCATCGACGGCCGCCTTGTCACCATGCACCACGCTCAACACGCCCTTGGGCAAGCCGGCTTCCAACAACAGTTGGGCGATCAGCAGTGTCGAACTCGGATCGCGCTCGGACGGCTTGAGGATGAAGCAGTTACCGCAAACGATCGCCAGCGGATACATCCACAACGGCACCATCGCCGGGAAGTTGAACGGCGTGATACCCGCCACCACACCCAGAGGTTGAAAGTCTGACCACGCATCGATGTTTGGTCCGACGTTGCGACTGTATTCGCCCTTCAGAATCTCCGGCGCCGCGCAGGCGAACTCGACGTTCTCAATGCCGCGCTTGAGTTCACCCGCTGCGTCTTCCAGCGTCTTGCCGTGTTCTTCGCTGATCAACTGCGCGATACGCGACTCGTTCTGTTCCAACAATTGCTTGAACCGAAACATCACCTGCGCACGCTTGGCCGCCGGTGTGTTACGCCAGGCCGGGAAAGCCGCCTTCGCCGCGTCGATGGCCTGCTGGATGGTCGCCCGATCAGCCAATGGCACCTTATGAATGGCTTGGCCAGTGGACGGGTTGAACACGTCAGCCGTGCGCGCGCTGTCGCTCAGCAGTTCGCCGTTGATCAAATGCGGAATGAGGCTCATGGGGACTCCAGAATTTATCCACAGGCGCCCGTGACCGGACGCCCGTTATTGAAAGCTATATAAAGGAACGCGTCAGTCGAGCTTGTTCAGCACTTCACCGACGGCGTCGAACAGACGATCCAGATCCTGCGGCTTACTGTTGAACGTCGGCCCGAACTGCAGGGTGTCGCCACCGAATCGCACATAGAACCCGGCTTTCCACAACGCCATGCCGGCCTCAAACGGGCGCACGATGGCGTCACCATCACGCCCAGCGATCTGGATCGCCCCGGCCAGGCCATAGTTGCGAATGTCGATGACGTTCTTCGAGCCCTTCAAACCGTGCAATGCATTCTCAAAATGTGGCGCGACCTCAGCCACGCTCTGCACCAGGTTTTCCTTTTGCAGCAAGTCCAGCGCCGCCAGGCCAGCCGCGCACGCCACGGGGTGCGCCGAGTAGGTGTAGCCGTGGGGAAACTCGACCGCGTACTCGGGTGTCGGCTGATTCATGAAGGTCTGGTAGATCTCGGAGCTGGCAATCACCGCGCCCATGGGGATCGCGCCATTGGTAACTTGCTTGGCAATGCACATCAGGTCCGGGGTCACGCCAAAGCTATCGGCACCGAACATCGAACCGGTGCGGCCGAAACCGGTGATCACCTCATCGAACACCAGCAGGATGTTGTGCTGGTCGCAGATTTCCCGCAGGCGCTTGAGGTAACCCTCAGGCGGCACCAGCACACCAGCCGAGCCGGCCATCGGTTCGACGAATACGGCGGCGATGTTGGAGGCATCGTGCAACTCGATCAGCTTCAGCAGCTCATCGGCCAAGGCGATGCCGCCCTCCTTCGGCATGCCACGGGAATAGGCATTGCTGGCCAGCAAGGTGTGAGGCAGGTGATCGACGTCCATCATGGCCTGGCCGAACAGCTTGCGGTTGCCGTTGACGCCGCCGAGGCTGGTTCCGGCGATGTTCACCCCGTGATAACCACGGGCACGGCCGATCATCTTGGTCTTGGTCGCCTGGCCCTTGAGGCGCCAGTAGGCACGGACCATTTTCACTGCGGTATCGGCGCACTCGGACCCGGAGTCGGTAAAGAACACATGGTTGAGATTACCCGGGGTCAGGCTGGTGATTTTTTCCGCCAGTTGGAACGACAGCGGATGGCCGTACTGGAAACCCGGTGAGTAATCGAGAGTGCCCAGCTGCTTGGCGACCGCTTCCTGGATTTCCTTGCGGGTGTGCCCGGCGCCGCATGTCCACAGCCCCGAGAGCGAGTCGTACACCTTGCGCCCCTTGTCATCCACCAGCCAACTGCCTTCGGCGGCGACGATCAGGCGCGGGTCGCGCTGGAAATTGCGGTTGGCGGTGTAAGGCATCCAGTGGGCATCCAGCTTGAGCTGGCTGGCCAGGGAACCGGCGGCGTGTTCGGGCATGTTCATCGACAAAACCTCGCAGGACATAAGCGACAGGGATCGAAAGGCGTTCTTGCAGCTAAGTTGCCACGGCGATAAAGTCGGTGAAATCCAACTTTTCTAACCTTCAGTCAGCAGATCACTAAACTATGAGCGTTCGCCGTCCCGATCCGCTGGCTCAAGTCAGCGACTTTGATATCCGCTTGCTGCGCATTTTCCGCAGCGTGGTGGAGTGCGGTGGGTTCTCCGCCGCCGAAACAGTGCTCGGCATCGGTCGCTCGGCCATCAGCCAGCAGATGAGCGATCTCGAACAGCGCCTCGGCCTGCGTCTGTGCCAGCGCGGACGGGCGGGATTTTCCCTGACCGAGGAGGGGCGTGAGGTTTATCAGTCGGCATTGCAGTTATTGAGTGCACTGGAAAGCTTTCGTACCGAGGTCAATGGCCTGCACCAGCATCTGCGAGGAGAACTGACCATCGGCCTGACCGACAATCTGGTCACCCTGCCCCACATGCGCATTACCCACGCACTGGCTCAATTGAAGGAGCGCGGGCCCGACGTGCAGATTCAGATTCGCATGATAGCCCCCAACGAAGTCGAGCAAGGCGTGCTCGACGGCCGTCTGCATGTCGGCGTGGTCCCTCAGGCCAGTGCCCTGTCCGGGCTGGAATATCAGCCGCTCTACAGCGAACGTTCGCTGCTCTATTGCGCGGTCGGGCATCCGTTGTTTTATGTGGATGACCAGCAACTCGACGACGCGCGCCTCAACAGCCAGGACGCTATCGCGCCAACCTTCCGCCTGCCGGCCGAGATCCAGGCCCATTACCAGGCACTCAATTGCACCGCCAGCGCCTCGGACCGCGAAGGCATGGCATTCCTGATTCTCACCGGGCGCTACATTGGTTATCTGCCGGATCACTACGCCAGCCTCTGGGTCCAGCAAGGCCGGTTAAGGGCCCTGAAACCCACGGTACGTTTCTATGACCTGAGCCTGGCCTCGGTCACCCGCAAGGGCCGCCGGCCTCACCTGGTGCTGGAAAGTTTTCTCGAGAGCCTCGCAGCAACCCGCTAACGTCTTCGCCCGTTGTCCACCGAAAGGCTTTTATAGCCGTGGCACTTGTCGGATTGATGCCGGTGCGCTATCAACGCAGTTGCTTGCCCACAGACCCAGCCCCGGAAACGTCCATGACCTTTGAAGTCCCAGCCCACGGTGGCAAGCCCACCAGTCGCATTCGGCAAAAGAACGAAGAGACCATCCTCAAGGCCGCCGAAGATGAATTCGCCCGTCACGGGTTCAAAGGCACCAGCATGAATGCCATCGCCCTGAAGGCCGGGCTGCCCAAGGCGAACCTGCACTATTACTTCACCAACAAGCTCGGGTTGTATGTGGCTGTACTGAGCAACATCATCGAATTGTGGGACAGCACCTTCAATACCCTCACCGCCGAAGATGATCCGGCTGAAGCCCTGACCCGCTATATCCGCGCCAAGATGGAGTTTTCCCGTCGCCAGCCCCAGGCATCGCGGCTGTTTGCCATGGAGGTCATCAGCGGTGGCGAATGCCTGACCGAGTACTTCAACCAGGACTATCGCACCTGGTTCAATGGCCGTGCCGCCGTGTTCCAGGCCTGGATCAATGCGGGCAAGATGGACCCGGTCGACCCCGTGCATCTCATCTTTCTGTTATGGGGCAGTACCCAGCATTACGCCGACTTCGCCACCCAGATCTGTCGCGTGACCGGTCGCAGCAAGTTGACCAAGCAGGACATGATCGAGGCGGGTGATAATCTGGTCCGCATCATCCTCAAGGGCTGCGGCCTGACTCCAGCCCTCTAAGATTCCCATGTCCTTTACCCTTGCCGGCTTTTTCGAATACCGCGAAGAAATTCGCAAAAGCCGCTTCATCACCTTCGCGGCGCCCATCACCAGCCCTGCCGATGCCCAGGCCTTTATCGAACAGCACAGTGACCTCAATGCGTCGCACAACTGCTGGGCCTGGAAGCTCGGAGATCAATATCGCAGCAACGACGATGGCGAGCCGGGTGGCACCGCCGGGCGCCCAATCCTGGCCGCCATCGAAGCACAAGCTTGCGACCAGGTCGCGGTGCTGGTGATCCGTTGGTACGGCGGCATTCAACTGGGCACCGGCGGGCTGGCCCGGGCCTATGGCGGCGGCGCAAACAAGTGTCTGCAAAACGCCGAAAAAATCGAACTGATCAGCCGCGTCGCACTGCGCTGTACTTGTGGGTTCGCGGAACTGGCCCTAGTGAAATTGCGGGTTGCCGAAGGGGGCGGGCTGGTAAACAACGAAAGCTTTACGGCCAATGGCGTGGACTTGCAGATCGCCGTGGGTGAAGGGCAAATCGAGACCCTGCAAAAGCAACTGGCCGACCTGAGCCGAGGCCGGATTTTGCTCGCGCGCTGAACCAGGCTGCGACCTTTCAGGGCGGTCGCACAATCGTTCAGCTTACCCACATCCACTGTGCACCCGCCTGTGGATAACCTGAGCACATCCGCCTGTAACCCTTCTGTCATGCGGGTCTGCGTGGGTTGTTCATTTTTCAACCTAAACCCGATCCAACCCGCTAATCCATCACTAAAACAACCGCTTGCAGCGGTTTATCACCTTTAGAAGAAAGCCCCTCTGTGCTTATGCCCGAGTGTTCGGCTTGCGCACAATAACTGTGGAGCAACCTGTGGATAACCCGTTCATGGCTCTCGCGGCTCCAAGAAGGGCATGGCTCGCAGCCGCTTGTTCAATTTTTAACCACCTATTTCGGAGCAAGCCTGGGCCTCGCTGACCGTGTATGCCCCGATCCGGTGCAGGAATACGCCTGAGTGAAAGCGTCGAGGCTACACGCCGAGGGCCTGACACCCGAGGTTTACGCAATTTCCTGACCTGATGGCCAGGAAATTGCTTTATCACCGGCATTCCCGTTCATCGAACCGAGCCTGTCATGTCCGACCCCGACTCCATCCCGCGCCTGCAGTTGCGTAAGATCAGCAAACGCTACCCCGGCTGCCAGGCCAACGACGCCATCGACCTGAGCATCCAGCCCGGTGAGATCCACGCCTTGCTCGGGGAAAACGGTGCGGGCAAAAGCACCCTGATGAAGATTATCTACGGCGTCACCCCGGCCGATTCGGGCGAAGTGATCTGGCAGGGCCAGCGGATCAACCTGCGCAATCCAGCCCAGGCCCGTAGCCTGGGGATCGGCATGGTGTTCCAGCATTTCTCGCTGTTCGAAACCCTCACCGTCGCGCAGAACATTGCCCTGGCGATGGGCGCGGCGGCCGGTACGCCGGCTCACCTGGAACCCAGGATCCGTGAAGTTTCCCGCCGCTACGGCATGGCGCTGGAGCCCCAGCGGTTGGTCCACAGCCTATCGATTGGCGAGCGGCAGCGGGTCGAGATCATTCGCTGCCTGATGCAGGACATTCGACTGCTGATTCTGGATGAACCCACCTCGGTGCTCACCCCCCGGGAAGCCGAAGACCTGTTCGTAACCCTGCGCCGCCTGGCGAGCGAGGGCTGCAGTATTTTGTTTATCAGCCACAAGTTGGCCGAGGTGCGGGCGTTGTGTCACAGCGCCACGGTATTGCGTGGCGGGCGGGTGTCGGGGCACTGCACACCGGCACAATGCTCGGACCGTGAGTTGGCGCAGTTGATGGTCGGCGAAGCCGCCGGACTGGGCGTCGACTATCCCAAGGTCAGTGCCGACAAAGCTTTCCTTCAAATCGACAAACTGTCATGGCACAACCCGGACCCGTTCGGCTGTTCGCTGCGGGATATCGACCTGGAAGTGCGCAGCGGCGAGATCGTCGGCATCGCCGGAGTGGCGGGTAACGGTCAGGATGAGTGGCTGGCGTTGCTCAGCGGAGAAACGCAACTTCCCCGCCCGCAAGGCGAAACGATTCGGTTCGACGGTCAACCCGTGGCGCATCTGCGCCCCGACGCCCGTCGTCGGCTAGGGCTGGCCTTCGTGCCCGCCGAACGCCTGGGCCACGGTGCCGTCCCGCAATTGAGCCTGGCGGACAACGCCTTGCTCAGTGCTTTCCAACAGGGGCTGGTCAGCCATGGGCTGATTCGACGCCGCAAGGTCGAGCGCTTGGCCGAAGAGATCATCCGCCGCTTTGGCGTGAAGACACCCGATACCCAAACCCCGGCGCGCAGCCTTTCGGGGGGCAACCTGCAAAAATTCATTCTCGGCCGGGAGATCCTTCAGCAACCGAAGCTACTGGTAGCTGCCCACCCGACCTGGGGGGTGGATGTCGGCGCGGCGGCAACCATCCATCGCGCCCTGATTGCGCTGCGCGACGCGGGCGCGGCGATCCTGGTGATTTCCGAAGACCTCGACGAACTGTTCCAGATCAGCGACCGCCTGGGTGCGTTGTGCGCAGGGCGCCTATCAGCCTTGCGTCCCACGGTCGAGACGCGCCTCAGTGACGTCGGCGGCTGGATGGCCGGCCAGTTCGACACGTGCCAATCCCCCGCCCCCGTGACGGTTTAACGGAGTTCTTTCATGCTGCTTTCTCTCGAACCTCGCGGCCAGCAATCGCGCCTGATGCTCTGGTGCTCGCCGCTGCTGGCCGCCGTATTGACCTTGGGCAGTGGCTCGCTGCTGTTCATCGCCCTGGGACATGAGCCGTTGCAAACCTTGTACACCTTGTTGATCGCACCGATCAGCGACCTGTATGGGGTGTCCGAGTGGCTGGTCAAGACCTTGCCGATCCTGCTCTGCGCCCTCGGCCTGGCCGTGGCCTACCAGGCGCGAATCTGGAACATCGGTGCCGAAGGCCAACTGCTGCTGGGAGCACTGGCTGGCAGTGCCTTGGCGGTGAATATCATTGGCATGCAAAGCCGCTGGGCGCTGGTGTTGATCCTTTTGACCGGCACGCTGGCCGGGGCAGCCTGGGCTGGACTCACGGCGTGGCTGCGTACGCGCTTCAATGCCAATGAAATCCTCACCAGCATCATGCTCAATTACATCGCCCTGAACTTGTTGCTGTTTTGCGTTCACGGGCCGTTGAAAGACCCGGCGGGTTTCAACTTTCCGGAATCGGCGATGTTCGGCGAAGCCAGTCGCCTGCCGTTGTTGCTGGAGGATGGGCGGGTTCATGCCGGGTTGTATTTCGCCTTGCTGGCGCTGGTAGCGGTGTGGGTCTTGCTGCAGAAAAGTTTTGTCGGCTTTCAAATCAAAGTGCTGGGCCTGGACGCACGCGCCGCCGGTTTCGCCGGGTTTCGCCAAAAACCGCTGGTGTGGCTGGCACTGTTGATCAGCGGGGCGCTGGCCGGGTTGGCCGGTGTCTGCGAAGTGACCGGGCCAATCGGCCAACTGGTGCCGCAGGTGTCGCCGGGCTATGGCTATGCGGCGATAACCGTGGCGTTCCTGGGCCGCCTCAATCCCATCGGCATTCTGTTTTCCAGCCTGTTGATGGCGTTGCTGTACATCGGCGGCGAGAGCGCGCAGATGTCACTCAACCTGCCCCAGGCGATCACCCAACTGTTCCAGGGGATGATGCTGTTTTTCCTGTTGGCCTGTGACGTACTGATCCTGTACCGGCCACGCCTGAACCTGCGCTGGACCCGGCGCACCCGGACCACCGCCGTACAGGCAGGAGCGCTGTAATGGATATCGACCTGTTGAGCAACATTTTCTACGCCATGGTCCGCTGCGGCACACCCTTGCTGCTGGTGGCCCTGGGTGAACTGGTCTGCGAGAAAAGCGGCGTCCTGAACCTGGGCCAGGAAGGCATGATGCTGTTCGGCGCGGTGATCGGTTTTATCGTCGCGTTCAACAGCGGCAACCTGTGGCTGGGGGTGCTGCTGGCGATGGCCGCCGGGATGCTGTTGTCGGCGCTGTTCGCGTTGGTGGCGCTGGTGTTCAACGCCAATCAGGTGGCCACCGGATTGGCATTGACAATTTTTGGCGTGGGCCTGTCGAGCTTTGTCGGAGCGGCCTGGGTCGGCAAACCGCTGGCGGGATTCGAGCCACTGGCGATCCCCTATTTGAGTGACATCCCGCTGATCGGGCGGATGCTGTTTGCCCAGGACCTGTTGGTTTACCTGTCCTTCGCGCTGTTTGCCCTGGTGGCGTGGGTGATCGTGAAAAGTCGTGCCGGATTGATCATCCAGGCCGTCGGCGAGAACCCCGACGCCGCCAGTGCCATGGGCCTGCCGGTGCTACGGGTGCGAACCCTGGCGGTACTCTTCGGTGGTGCCATGGCCGGCTTGGCCGGCGCCTATCTGTCGTTGGCCTACACGCCGATGTGGGCCGAGAACATGAGCGCCGGGCGCGGCTGGATCGCCCTGGCGCTGGTGGTGTTCGCCAGTTGGCGGGTCTGGCGCCTGCTGTTGGGCGCCTACCTGTTTGGCCTCGCCAGCATCCTGCATCTGGTGGCCCAGGGGTTGGGGCTGGCGATTCCATCGAGTTTGCTGGCGATGCTGCCGTATGCCGCAACCATCTTGGTGCTGGTGCTCTTGTCCCGGGATGCGGCGCGCACGCGGCTCTATGCGCCAGTGTCACTGGGGCAGCCTTGGCAGGCGGGGCATTGAGATAGACCGCGGTGCACCTATCGCGAGCAAGCTCGCTCCCACACTAGACCAGGTGACCACTGAGTTCAGGTTTGACTCAGGCCCCCCTGTGGGAGCGAGCTTGCTCGCGATGAGGCCCGAACAGGCAACACCTGAACCAAACCCCACACCACCTCCAAAAACAGAAAAACCCACAACACCGCACTGGCCCCATGAAGCAGCGCATAAAGCTGCCAAGCCGCAAACAAAAACCGCCCCGCCGCGTCATAACGTCCGTACACCGGCTGCGGATCACGAATCCGCAGCACCGCCCACACGCAAACAATCGAGCCCAGCAGATTCACCATCAGCAGATGTGCCGGCGCAAACGGTGGCAGTTCTCCAGGCAGGTCAAATAGCTGAGTCATACTCATCAACACACCATGCAACGCCGCAAAGCTCCAGGGCGTGGCCAGCACGGCCGAGACGATAAGGTCGTACCAGGCGCTGCCGCGCACCACCCGGCGATATTGCATCGATGTCCACATACACGTTGCTCCAGATAATTGGGGAGCGAAAAGGCTAAAGCCTGGGGTATGCTCCAAGGTCAAGCCCTCCGGAGTCGTCCATGCGTATCGGTGAATTAGCCCAAGCCTGCGCCGTCAGTCGAGACACCCTGCGCTTCTACGAGCAGCGGGGCCTGATCGCGGCAGCGCGCAGTGCCAATGGCTATCGCGACTACCCCGCCGACGTGGTCCAACTGGTGCTCTATATCAAGACCGCCCAGCGCCTGGGCTTTACCCTGGGCGAGATCGGCGCCAGCGTCGCCGCCCTGTGGAACGCCCCCGACCCCGACTGCGCGGTGACGCAATTGCTGCAAGACAAGTTGAACCTGATCGAAACCCGCATGACCGAACTCGACGCGTTGCGCCATGAGCTGAAACAACGGCTCGGGCAACGTTGTCCATTAAATCCGTGACCTTTCTCACTCAAGGATGCCTTCATGAATTCGGCAAAAAACGCATTGATCATCGGCGCCTCCCGGGGCTTGGGCCTCGGTCTGGTAAAGACGCTGCTCAGCGACGGCTGGAACGTGATCGCCACCGTGCGCAACCCGCAGAACGCCGAGGCGTTGAAAGCGCTGGGCCCGGTGCGGATCGAAAAGCTCGACATGGACGACCAGCAAGCCGTTATCGCCCTGAGCCAACAGCTCAAGGGTGAAACCTTCGACCTGCTGTTCGTCAATGCCGGCGTCAAAGGCCCGGACAACCAGAGCCCAGGGGGCGCGACCCTGGCTGAAGTCGGCCAGTTGTTCTTCACCAACGCCGTGGCACCGATCAACCTGGCCCAGCGCTTCGTTGGCCAGATCCGTGACGGCAACGGTGTATTGGCGTTCATGAGTTCGGTGCTCGGCAGCGTGACCATGCCCGACGCCCCGGAACTGGCGCTGTACAAGGCGAGCAAGGCTGCGCTCAACTCCATGACCAACAGTTTCGTCAGCCAACTGGACGAGCAGACATTGACCGTGCTGTCGCTGCACCCGGGTTGGGTCAAGACGGACATGGGCGGTGAAGGCGCGGACATTGATGTCGAAACCAGTACCCGTGGGTTGATTGACCAGGTCAACACCTTCGCCGGCAAGGGCGGCCATCACTTCGTCAACTACAAGGGCGAAACGATTCCCTGGTAACCACCTCTCCTCTGTGGGAGCGAGCTTGCTCGCGATGGTGGCCTTACATCCACATTGATGTCGACTGATCTACCGCTATCGCGAGCAAGCTCGCTCCCACAGAGTTCCCGGCCTGACACTGGATCTACGCCCGGTAACCTGAGTAAACTCTGCCCTCGCCCTATCCAACGGGCGACCCTGGATCAGCAGACAGGGCATCACTGAGCTGGCTAACCTGAACCCACTTTCAGAGGAGCCGGCCACCATGCCTGCGACCCGTACCTGGTTAAAAAATCCCCTCGCCATTTTCACCGCCAACGACCTCGATGCCCCTGGCGGCCTCGTCCTGCAGGACGGCGTCATCGTCGAACTGCTGAGCGCCGGCCAACAACCCGCCCAGCCCTGCGACCACATCTTCGACGCGCGCGAGCATGTGATCCTGCCGGGGTTGATCAACACCCATCATCACTTCTACCAGACCCTGACCCGCGCCTGGGCGCCGGTGGTGAACCAGCCGTTGTTCCCATGGCTGAAAACCCTCTATCCGGTATGGGCGCGGCTGACCCCGGAAAAACTTGCCCTGGCGAGCAAAGTGGCGCTGGCCGAGCTGCTGCTATCGGGCTGCACCACGGCGGCGGACCATCATTACCTGTTTCCAGAAGGCCTGGAAAATGCCATCGACGTGCAGGTGCAAAGTGTCCGTGAGCTGGGCATGCGCGCGATGCTGACCCGCGGATCCATGAGCCTGGGCGAAGCCGACGGTGGCTTGCCGCCACAGCAGACCGTGCAGCAGGGCCAGGTCATTCTCGACGACAGCCAGCGGTTGATCGGCCGATACCATGAGCGCGGTGACGGCGCCCGGATCCAGATTGCGCTGGCGCCCTGCTCGCCGTTTTCGGTCACCCCCGAAATCATGCGCGCCAGCGCCGACCTGGCGGAACAACTCGACGTGCGCCTGCACACGCACCTGGCCGAAACCCTCGATGAAGAAGATTTTTGCCTGCAACGCTTCGGCCTGCGCACCGTGGATTACCTGGACAGCGTCGGCTGGCTCGGCCCGCGTACCTGGCTGGCCCACGGCATTCATTTCAACCCGGATGAAATCACCCGCCTCGGCGCCGCCGGCACTGGCATCTGCCATTGTCCGAGCTCCAACATGCGCCTGGCTTCGGGCATTTGCCCGACCCTGGAACTGATCGCCGCCGGGGCGCCCCTGGGCCTGGGCGTGGACGGCTCGGCCTCCAATGACGCCTCGAACATGATCCTCGAAACCCGCCAGGCGTTGTACCTCCAGCGCCTGCGCTATGGCGCGCAAGCGATCACGCCGGAGCGCGTACTGGGCTGGGCGACCCGAGGTTCGGCGCAGTTGCTGGGGCGCAGTGACATCGGCGAGCTGGCGGTGGGCAAGCAGGCTGACCTGGCACTGTTCAAGCTCGATGAGTTGCGCTTCTCCGGCAGCCACGACCCGATCTCGGCCCTGCTGTTGTGCGGCGCGGACCGGGCGGATCGGGTGATGATAGGCGGGCAATGGCGAGTGATCGACGGGCAAGTCGAGGGGTTGGACTTGAAGGGGTTGATTGCCGATCACAGCCAGGCGGCGCGGGAATTGATCGCCGGCATTTAATCCACACCTGAATCCCCTGTGGGAGCGAGCTTGCTCGCGATAACGCCAGATCAGCCAACACTGATGCTGAATGGCTTGCCGCCATCGCGAGCAAGCTCGCTCCCACAATGGGCCTAGAGTCCCAGCAGGGACAACATGATGAAAGTCGCAAACAACACAAAGTGGGTCATGCCTTCGATGGCATTGGTTTCGCCATCGTTGAGGTTGATGGCGCTGACAATCAGGGTGATGAAGATCATCACCGTCTGCACCGGCGTCATTGCCATCTGGAAGGGCTGGCCGGTGTAGAGGGCCATGGCTTCCATCACCGGCACGGTCAGGATCACGGTCGATAAGGAAGCCCCCAGCGCGATGTTCACCACCGACTGCATGCGATTGGCCAGCGCGGCGCGCAGCGCGGTGAGGATTTCCGGTGCTGCGGAGATCGCCGCCACCAGGATCGCCGTGACCACAGGCGGCGCGCCCGAGCCTTCCAGGCCGAGGTCGATGGCCTTGGACATGACCTCGGCCAGCGCACCAATCACCACCACGCCAAACACCAACGCGCCGATGGAAAACGCCAGGCTGATGGGTTTGGGCTCGTTTTCCACGGGCTCTTTCTTGCGGCGTTTTTCCGGGTAGCTGTAGCTGAAGAAGTAGCTGTGCGGCCCGACCTGCATGCGCAGGAACAGGGTGTACAACACGATCATCGCGCCGATGGTAAATGCCGAATACATTTTCCAGCTCTCGCGAGGAATGAACTCTGGCACCACCATCGATACCCCCATGGCGGTGAGGATCATCACGCTGTAGGTGCGGGCTGAATCATCGTTGTAGGCCTGCTCGCCATGCTTGATGCCGCCCATCAACGCCGCAAGCCCGAGAATGCCATTGATGTCGAGCATCACCGTTTTCTAGACATGTCAAAATCAGGTCTACATTTTTATTCATATTTTTCAGATATATAGATGGTCTCAAGATATTTTCTTGATACCTAGATTTGACACCGCACCACCTGGAGCTAGGCTCAACGTTACCAAGTGGGAGGACGCTGTCGATGCAATACCGTCTAGCCGAAGAAGGCCAAATCCAATTCCGAATGCCCGACCTTTTGAAGGGATCAGGGTGGCGGATTGCTAGGGCCACCTTCCCACCGACCGTTCATATCGAAGACGTTTTGGTTCTATGCAATAGCACCGTGCAGTTGAGCGAAGGCGCTGCCCTTGAATCCCAGTTGGGGTATATCGAGGGATTGAAGCGCAAGTTCAATTTCATGGCGAGCTGGGGAGGCAGGCTTCCAAAATCAGAAGAGGAGTGGAGGCCTTTCTGCCTCGCCCATTTAACGTTCCACCTAACTGATACCAACCACTCCACCGCCTCATTTATGAGTCGCAAATCATCTTGGCCAGCAGCGCGAGCTTTGTACCAGCAGTTGAAGGTTGACGGGCATATGCCTTGGAGGGTGCCGATCCTCACTCTGTCGATGAAAGGATCGACAATCGGATTTGAGGATAGTGAGACGCGAACTGTGCTTGGCGAGAGCCGGCAGAGAGTTGAATTCAAGAACAAATCGCTCCCCCAGATATATTTAGTTGATCAAACTTTTGCATTATCAGACGAGGAATACGTCGACGTAATTGAGTCAAAGCTAAAACTCGCGTCATCGGCAGTTCGCGATGGCTGTTATGAGTATTGGACTAAAATGAAAATAGCCCACGCAAACGGGCAAGCGATCATTAACTCCATTAGTAAAGAAGAAATAGAAAAAGTACTTGCGTCTGGAAAATTCGGGCCCGGCAATAGGCCGTGTATCTGCGATCCAAGATCACCGAACGGAATCAATTGGTTCTTAGCCGTCGCCAATTACTATCTGCACAATGATCCTAGCTTAACTCACATTTCGCTCACATACTTGGCGAAAAAATACCCATTTTTTAGAAGACTGAAGTCAACAAACGAGTTCGAACACCTGATCGGCCCAGCGTTACGCGAAGTTGCAGGAGTGGGAAACGATGACAGAATGCAGCCCACCGAAATACTTAATAGATTGCTGGGACTATTATCCATAAGGGATTGCTCTGCGGCCGCCGTATTGCTCACTACTGAGAACCCTGTTTTCAATTCAATGCCGCTTCAACAAGCCAAATTGATAGACGACGACGGTAACAGCTTCTATAGCATTACCATCAACGGAAACGTAGTTTTCAGCGTCGAAAAAGCCCGGGCTCGGTGCAGGAAGGCATCTTCGCTCCCCTCCATGTCAGAGATGATCATGGACGACGTGATACAAGCAACAAAAATTATTAGAACAAAGTTATTTAACTCTAATGACGCACGGTATCGCTACTTGTTTTTGGTATCTCATAGGTTAAATATGGGCACTACCTTGGATATTGATACAAAGCTAAATGGAGGTTTTGGATTAAATCTTTATGACGCAATACATCTTGGAGAAAAGGCTCCAGATGTAAAACCAAATACATTCACGCTTTCAAGCATACGCAACACTGAAGGTATTGTTGAGTTCCTGGCCAGAGGCAGCCTTGAGGCAATGGCAAAAAAACTTGGCAACACCATACAGAGCATACTCAGTTCCTACATACCCCCGTGGCTGATCGAGCGCTGGTGCGAACGTCTTATTCGGAGGTTTCACCAGAAACTGGTGATTGTCGCAAACGCCAATACACCGTGGCTCCTACCAGCATCAGACTTTACCTCTCTCGACCAAATTACCGCGTTCGTCAAAAGTATGTTGACTGAAGGACGAGAGGGTGACGCCTTCACTCAAGCGATTGAGGAACGGTTCGGAAGCAAGGAGAAGCGTATACCTGCTGAAGTCTTGTTCATTAACCTGAAACCCGACTCATTAGCGGCGTTGTACGCGTATGAAAGCTTAGTAGACAATCAGCAGGGTCATGCAGCCCTGGACGATTTTGAAGATGAGGAAGCCAAGCTCATTGCATTGGCTCGGCTAATGAGATGCGTAGCTGAAAACCCTTCCGATTCGGCTTCGGACTTCTCGGCAAATATAGAGCTACAAGGTGAGTCTAGTGCCGAATTTAAAATCATTCACCAACGCGCCTGTAAAATAGCTGGTGAATTCTTGCAGCGTTACCGCACAGCCACGGTTTTCTACAAGGACTGAATCTATGGGCAGATATACGGCAAAACCTGTAGACGAGGCAGCTGAAATACAACGGTTACTCACTAACGCTAACAGCATAATGTATCCCGCTACTGACCTTGAAGCCAAGCCCTGGTTGCTCCAAGGCGCTATGGGTGACAGCTTTTGGGTCGTTAAGGATAATGGTCGAAATAAGAAACTGACTGTTTACTTTACCCACGCTCTTCCCGATGGAACAGACCTTTGCGACCCATGCAATCGACAGATGCTTTACACCGTGCAGCAAACGGCCGCAATGATGCGCAACAATCCGATGGGCTACGGTGTAAAAGCCCAACGCTGGGGTGAATATGTAGCTACCTCATTACAAGTTTGTTCTTGGCTAGTTCTTTACGAAGGCAAATATGAACCTAGAAAGTACGGATTCATGCGCCTCGACGATAACGCCTTGACTAACCTTATGAGCGATCTATCGCTCGGCAGCTGGACTGAAGCGCTACAATATATCCCACGGATAATTCAAGGAATTCATACTCTAACGCACTCGCAAACGGACTTAACTTTACTACTGAATACCCCACTTGATCTTCCACTAGATTTTGTGAAAGACGCAGTCCAATATTTTTCAGACAAAAAATGGTATACAACAGCTCGCCAGCGAAGTGACACGAAAGTAAATGGCGCGCTTTCTCGAAATAAGCTTGGCGAGTTAATTGGATGTGAATCCCACCAGTTACACCACGACCCTAAAATACGTGTATTTCTTCGGCAGTTTGAACCGGCGTTGTCACATCCGAAATTACTGATCAACGCCAGCCCTCAAGCAAACTATCACAACCAAAATACCACAACTTTAGCCGAAGCTAAAAATCACCGCCCTACTAAAAAATCTTTGAAGGATCAAATTAATCAGCTTTCAGCAATCTTCACATCTCACAATTTTCTGCCGCAACTTATTCCACCAATAAAAATTAATGCCCAAGAAGCCATCTTAACACTCAAGGCCAATACCAACCCATCAAAGCATCATAACACCTTAGGATTGGGTATCGGACTACACCTACTGCAACAAGCATGCAAATGGGTTGTGCTATATGGGGATAGTATAGTCAACGCGTGCATTTTTTATGCAAAGGAAATAAAGCAATATGACAGCCTAGACCGCAGCTCACGCTCTAGGGCACTAGACAAACTCTACAAATCGACATGCGACACGTGGTTTTCAACTGAAATCGAAGGCATGGAGCCAAGACCTTTAACAACAGAGCTGAATATTAAATATCGGCAACTTAGAGCCACCAGAAGTATAGCCCCTGACGCAATGTCATTCCACCAAGTGGTCGAAGGCTATATAGGCGCATGTGCCACGCTAATCGGAATGCTGAAACCCATACGCGAAAGTGAACTGGCCCACCTAGCAAGGGATTCGCTGCTCTTATCAACTTTCGTTGATGGGCTATGGCTTGAGCATTTAGCGGGCAAAAAAGGAACACACGGCATCAACCCGCTGATCCAGAGGCCTATCCCATCTATAGTCGGACAGGCAATTGGTCAATTGCAGCATCTTGGTGAAAACTTAAAGGTTATAAATCAGGATTCCAGCGCTCATGCCGATGAACTATTCTACTTTCCTTCTACGAAATATTTCCCGTTTTCGGAGGGTAAATATCTCAAGCAACGTGTGGCACGCGCCATGGATACATTCTGCGATATTGTCGAGACCCCGGTGGATGACGTAGGTCGCAGGTGGTACGTAAGAGTTCACGAATTACGGCGTTTTTTCATTCACACGATCTACCGTCACGAGACTAGCCATGTACTGGATGCTATCGGCTGGTATGTGGGTCACGGGGATGCAGAGCATACAAAGGCCTACTACGAAGACACTATTCGCGGAGAAGAGTTACAGGGTTATGAGGCGGAATCTGTTGCGTCCCGCTTGATAGAATTTGGAGCTAACCGTCTGGATGAAGGAATAAATCCAGGCACAGCGACTCTATATAAAAAGGTCTGTGAAATCCATAACGTCAAGAGCCTTTCCGGCGTCTCGGCGGATGACTATCACGATACGGTCAAGAGAATGTTAGCAGCAGGAGAATTCAGTATTCAGCACTACATGGTTGGCTTACAAGCCAAGGACGTTCAGGACATGGACATCGAAATTGCAATTATAGTTGGAAACAAAGCTGATGAAAAAGCTAACTAGCTCTCAGGTTGTTGAGCGCTTTGAATGGTTATATCAGGTAAAAAACAGAGAAATTACTGCGACCCAAGAGCAAATAAAACTGCTGGAGAACACGAAAGCATTCTGTACTTTAGAAATTCCAGGAAAATTCAAACCAATTTCCTACAACAGCTTAAAAAAATATTGCTCGACGATTAGTCTTCCAATCCACTTACTTGGACAAGGCGCTGCCTGGGATCATATATTACGGCTTCGGGAAGATGCTTATAGATCAACTGTAGACTATCAAACAGATTGTGAGACAGTCAACACAGATCAACTCTTGGAGGAAATGTCGAGACATATGCATCGCTATGAAACGGCCTACTTCTCCTTGTTTCGTGAAATCAGAGCCATCGCAGAGTCGGATCCGAACTTACCAGATCTGTCTAGAAAAAGACTAGTACAAGCGCTTAGTCAATCAAAGGCGCTACAGATGACGACATTTGCCAACCCTGTTCGATATGAGGAATCTACGAGTCTCAAGATAATCGACGGAGGTAAATCCTAATGCAACTTTTTCGTGAAACCGAAGGCGTGAAAATTCCATCAACAGTTGGTTATCGCGATCCCGCCTTCGTGAACTACCGTACGCATAGTCGTCTCTACCATCTCACGTGGCCAAATGGTGCTCCATGCGCATTGGCAAATGAGTGGCTGCGACAACAAAGCAGGAAGAAAGGAAACCACGACAGAACTAAAACCTGTCGTACTTACGCCTCACACTTATCATTCCTACTAAGGCACTGTTACAAATATCGCATAGAGCTTTTAAATTTGCACGATGAGGACATCAGCAAGCTGGTTACTTATCTCGAAAAAGAGACATCTTTTAAGAACGGGATAAGTGGCAACCGCAGAAACAACAATCAGACTATTGCTATACTACAAACCATATTTCGTTTTTTACGCTGGATTCAAGCAAATGTCATACTAAATGTCGATCCAACGTTTATTGGGGACGAGTCATCCGGTGCACAGATACACGTCACCATAGGTCGAAACCCCAAGACTGGGCGCACTACGTATACGCACGCCAGCATGCCATCAGCGGTCGCGCCAAAAGGGGACAAGATTCCAATTCCAGATGAGTATATTAGCCAACTCAGAGATACAATCTTTGTGAAGTGCTATGGATCTTTGCCAGAGCCTCCTCCCGACAAGCAAATCGACACAGCGAGTCCAAAGCAGTTAAAAAAGGTATATATGTATGAACGTCGAATGTTTTCTATCCACATGTTTAAAATTAGCGGACTTCGACCAATAGAGCTTTGCAATATCCCAATAGATAAGAACACCAACCCTATTAACGAACTTGCCATATACCTTCCAACTGGTAAAACTAGAGACAATGAACTCCCACTAAGAAAATTCCCGATCTCAATCGCTGAAGCTAATAGATTCGAAAAGTATCTGAAAGCACGAAATGATTTTTTAGCCATTTTTGGTGAGAAACAGTTACACCCTAGTGCAACTCAGTCAATACTACTCACCGAAGATGGAGACCCGCTTGATGAGGATTCACTCACACGGGATTTTTCCCGGCTAGTTGTTGCAACCGGATTAGGCAATGTCAAATTATGCCTATCGATGTTCAGGCATAGATTTATCACCATTGAAATTCTTCTAGAGATGCAACACACGACAAAAAACCCCAACGTCGCTGCTATCTGGAACGAAGGTATTCGCCATAGTATCTGTGCCATTGTTGCAGCAAAAACCGGGCATGGAAGCCCAGAATCACTTTATACATATTTTAAAAATGCATACAAATTCAGCACAAAATTCGACACCTATGGGGAGGCGATACAACATCTCAAACAATTGGATGAGAAGCTGGAAGATCTCACCTCTATGCGTTATGAAGTTCGCAAAGCTATGTTGTCGAACCAAGTGGACCATGAGTTCGCAGATCATATGTTGAAACGGTTTGAGGAGATGCAAGCAGATGTTGAAGCACTCAAGACAATCGCGCTTCAACATAAATCTTAGGCTCGCGACTCCTTTCGTAGACTTTGTGCCAAGCGCACAAGTGTTACAACAATGACGCCGGCAATCACTCCAATGCCCGCTTCGGGGAGATATCCTTGCAGGTGAGGTTTCAGGGTTGCAGGAATCAACCAGCTTGGTACCTCTGACATGGCTTGTGCGATGAACGATCCGCCTACGAAGAACATCGCTATTGTTCCTATCCATGACAGCAATTTCATCAGCTTGGGCGCGACAGCAATAAGCCCTCCCCCTACGCTCCGTACCGCTTGCGCGAAGGCGCCATGGGTGGTGACTTTCTTCATGCGCAACCCCAGGTCATCGATCCGCACAATGCCGGCGACCAGGCCGTAAACGCCAAACGTGACCAACAGGGCGATCAGGCTCAGCGTAGCGACTTGCTGAAGGAAAGGCGCTTCAGATACAACATTCAGCGTGATGACTACGATTTCAGCGCTCAATACAAAATCCGTAGTGATAGCGCCTTTGATCTTCTTGGCTTCATACCTCTTCGCCTCTTCATCGCTGAGCACCTTCACCTTGCGCGCACCATCCCCTTTGCCTTTGGGAGTGAGCTTCTCAATCAAAGATTCGATGCCCTCATAGCAGAGGTATATGCCGCCGATGACCAGAAGCCCGTGCACGATCACTGGAGAGATGTAGTTCAGTCCAAGCGCCAGGGGAACCAGGATAGCCTTGTTAACAAGCGAACCCTTGAGAACGGCCCACACGACCGGCAGTTCGCGATCAGCCTTGAGTTCAACCACCTTCTCCGCATTCACCGCCAGGTCATCGGTAAGGACGCTCGCCGTCTTCTTTGCCGCCACCTTGCTCATCACGGAGATGTCGTCCAGCAGCGTTGCTATGTCGTCAAATAATGCAAAAAAACTGCTCGCCATCAGTCAACTCCTTGGGCACCACTCCCTAGACATCGGTGGCGGCCGGACGTTCTGATCGGCAGGTTGATAGACGATTTGCTAGCGAATGCAGGGGGCTAGTCAATTCGCCCAGACGCATACCATCGCAGCAAGTCCGATCACGCGATTATTCACTGCACCGTGGGGATATCGCCACTGACTGCAAAAAACTCCGCTTCAATTTTCATCAGGCTTCGATCTACCAACATCTGAAAATGACTAGAAACTAGTCGCTCACATCTTCAAAAAAATTCTAGCCACAGATTGAAATAAATTAAAAACTAATAAATTATGCACTCCTTAAATATTTTTTGAGCAAGATGACATGGGAAAAATGGAAATTTACAGCATGGCCGATAGCGGCGCATGGAATAGCGCGTACATGTCACACCATCAGAATGCATGGCACTACTATAGCGACTACGCCACCCTGACCAAGAGACTTACCAAAGCCGAAAAACGGTACCAAAAAAAGGGGGACACCTGTGAGAGCCTCGTCTTTCACCTAACCTCTGATTTGCACCAAGCTTCATATCGTGCAGCTACGTCGACTCACCTCTACGCATGTCTAGCAATAGAAGGCTTTCTCAATTTTTATGGCGTGAGGAGGTTGGGTGAACCATATTACAAAGCAGAAATTGAAAGATTACCTATTGCTAAGAAACTTGAAAAAATATTCCTCACAGTGTTCGGAGAACTTCCAAGCGACCTATTGGCGAAAGGCGTACTTGAAACATTCCAGCTAAGGAATGATTTAGTACATCCAAAAACTCAAGAAATCACATCTTCTAACATCGAAACCTTCATAGACCCTCACCCCCGCGATCATTACGTGAAAAAATCCATGAAAACTCTTAAAGACTTTGCTTTAGAGGTATGCGCAAATGATCCGGATCTTAGCTTGGACTTCTATTTCCCAAGGCAAGATTAATCCAGAGATCAATGGTAATGAATATCAAGCAGCTTGAGATGGATATTGATGAACACTTTCAGCTATTTGAGCGTGTTCCGCTCAGAGCTGCTTGGCAGAGGCGAGATGCAAAGGTTTGTTTGATTTGGACGGGAACGGTCTTGATAGCTCTTCTATGGGCCTTGGTAACTGTTCCTAATGTAATGCTTACTGATTTCATCCCTGCTCTACTCCCGATATTGATAATCACGATGATATGCGCGATTCACATGGGGGAAGTATCATCACAGGTGCGCGCAACGCGCCTCGGAGCAGGCCCTACCACCTCGCTTACCGAACGCTTGCACTTAAAGCAACAGTGGCTGTGCGCTCGCTATGAATGCACGCCAGAAAAGCTCTTAGACAAAGCACGGGAGATTAGGCTCCTGTGGGAGGAGCGCGAGGAAATCCGGAACTTGGCTAGCGACGACACGATGGGGCCGCGCTTCGCTGCATTCCTAAGACTTCCCGACCCCGCGAGATTCATAGGGTTGTTGACTGCTATTGCCGCAATTTTTGCCACGGTAGTGACACTCGGAAGCAATATCGACTCATTTTTCGAAGCGCTGCAAGACTGGAAAACGATTGTGGCCAACATTCTAATTTCGACCGTCTTGCTCGCCGAACTCATACTTCTATGGATTATGGTTACTGGTATGGTAGGTCAAATTGGACCTTCTATTTTGGAGCAAGCTGGACTATTACCTCTGAGTAGACGTCGAGTGTATCGCTATCTATTCACGATGCACATTGCGAGCGAGCCGATCACTCCGTTCGGGAAGAAGTTGCCACTATTTTTGAAAGCAGTATCATTATTATTCGTTCCTATTCCCACCCTATGGACGAAAGCCCGAGCCCGTGTGCTGAGTCAGATCTGATTTAAACCAGTGGGTAATGAGATGCTAAGCCCCGTGTCGACACGACTCAGGCCTTCAAAACATCGCCCTGTAAGTCTTCAGCTTCAGGGCTCCTGGCCCACGCTAAAGCCACAAACTCTCCTCGGATCTATTCATGATGGATAAGCGCGCCCCCCAAGATGTTTCGCTTTCAAGCAAAGTCACCGTCGCCGATTACCGAGCTTTCAAACGGGCAAAGGACAAGGAAAGCATTGCTGATTTTGTGTACCAACGATTTCAGGAGCGCTATCTCAAGCCCTTCGAGTCTAAGGAGCATAAGCACGGCTTCGCGATGATGGCATGTGCGTGCCTGATGATCGAAACGCTAGAGGCCTTCTGGACTGGCTCCGCAAAGTCGGGTCTCAGCGGAGTTGCTTTCAGCCGCTTCTTCGACCGTGTTGATCATTTTTCATCCCTGCGAGAACACGGCAGACTTTTCTACAAGCATGTTCGTTGCGGAGTCATTCACCAAGGCGAAACAACCGGTGGGTGGAGAATTCGAAGAGATACTTCTCAACTGTTTGATGCCGAAAACCTGGTTGTTGATGCCACACGATTCCTCGCTGCGCTCGAAATATCACTCCGCGAGTATTGTGATTTGCTCAAGGAGTCGCCTTGGGAAAGCGAGGTTTGGAGCCGTCTCCAGATGAAAATGAGGTTTATCTGTGCGGGCGCTTTGGTACCGCCTGAATTTCTAGACATGCCAGTGTTGGCACCGTGAGGTCACCAATTATGTCGCCGGAAAACGCTGCTCCGACCGTACAGGGTGACTAGTATGACGGCTATTTCGCGCACACCGCTGCGCTCGCTGCGTTGCGTGCCTCCATTTCAGAACGAAGTTCAGCAATCAAATTTGCAATGGCTCGGCTGGGGGTCAATTGACTGGTCACCACCCCTGTGACTAACAGATCAACGCGGCCCGATGTCGGATCAAATACCTTGATCATCAATGAGCCATCCGGATTGACCGAGCAGGTGCAGGAGAGCGGTTGGAAGCCACATTCAATAATGTGGCGAAGCTCAAGTGTGGAAATCATGACTTGCGTCCCCAGGGTCAGCTGAATGGAAATCTCACCTATGGACTTTAGCAGGTGATCTCAATGGGTTGCTTGGAACCACATCACATTGGACTGCTTTCGATGGCCGCTAAGCGTGAAGCAGATTTAGGAAGGCTGCATCCGAAGCTCTAATGGAGGAATCGAGAATCGGGGCCACTCAAACCCTGCCATCCATCTCCCTGATGCCCTTCCCAACCAGCGGAGACTAAACTCGTACGAGCAAAGCCTGGAGGCTCAGATGACACGAAAAAAACCAGCGAGCAACCCAGAAGAGCCGAGAGTAGAACAAGCTATGGAATCACCGTCAGGGGTTCGTTCTTGCTCTCCAGGGAAGCGTAAGAAGCTTTCCCTTGAGATCCTGATATCGGAGACACCCGAGTGCAGCCGAGACGAAGCCTGGGAAAAAATGGCACCGGTTGGAAAAGAATTTTAGTTCAGTAGGAATGCAAGGCCAGTGTAGCGCTCGGCATACGATTCGCCCGATCCGTCGGACTCGCGAGCTGCTCTGTGGCCAGACGATATCCTTCAATCGATCGGCTCAGAACTCATCGGTAAAGAATCCCCATTTACCGACCAATTCATTTATTGCGAGTGAAATCCTCGACTCGGCCAACAGCTCCGCAGGCGTGTAACTCAACGCCACCGCCACCGCTATAGCAAACTCATTCAGATCTCTTGGCTCGAATGGCCAGACTTGAAGCTTCATTACCGAGCGATCATTCGGATCGTATTCATCGACAATCTCTAGCGCGCTCACTAGGAGTAAATAGTTGGTGAGGGATATGGCCATGGTCTTTTGAGGGTAATCCGCTAACCGCGTGCGCGAATCCAAAAACGTGTCCCCAGCTTCGGCTAGTGCGGGATGGCTGAAAGCACGGACGCTTAACGATATCAATCGAGGCGACGATACGAGGCTCCTAACGTGGCGTAAATCCACCAGCCCTTGACTGAATTCCCATTTCAATTCACCGCGCAAATGATTCTCTAGGTTCGGGTGGCTAGCCATCACCACACAAGTCGCGCGAACCAGTTGTGAAGTCAAACGCCAACCCCATATTCAAGCCGTTTGAGCATCAGGTAAATCGCCTGGCACCCCTCCTCCGTCGCCAGCAACTCGCACGGTCGCCGGCCAGCAAAAGCGGCGCGTTCTTGCTGTACCCAAAGCACTGCACCTTCTCCGAAAAACGACAAAATCGCGTCTACGGCTTCTACATAGCTTGCGATGTAATTGTCGTTATTCTTAACGTTTTTAGCCCTAGCTATTTTTCCCGCCGCTGAATGTTGGCTACAGCGAGCCTGAAGCCAACCATCAACACTTATAACCCCACCTGGCATCCCGCACATCTCACAAACACTACCTGATACCACCTCCGCGATCTCGAAAGCGGCACCGATGCTCTCGTCACCTCCGCGATGGTAGATCCTGAGCTGACCGAACTTTTCTTTCACCTGCGTGACCTCCACGTCGAGCGCGCTCAACGGGGCACGTCGCTGAACAAGCCACAAAGTTGCTTGGATCAGATCACCCCAACCGTCATTGCATTCAAAACCGAAGATTGCATCTCCGCAGATGCCTTTCGGAAAAAGCAGAGAGCGGTACTGAGCTGCAAGAATGCTTTCGATTAAATTATTCATTGCCCATTGCCCGCTTTGACCACAACGGGACGCGGGTCCGACCTAGCAATTTTGATGGATAAACCTGTCCGTCCATCAGCTCGTAGCAGACCCTCTCGTCCACTTCCTGAATCTCCCGAATTGGCTCCATCAGCCATTTGCCCTGTTGGTTCAGCCAAGGCGGGGATACGAGCTGAACCTCACGAATGAACTGTCCAGACGTGTCCCTTGAGGCCAAATCCAAGAGGAATTGTACTTTCGAAATCATGAACTGCTGCTGCGAAGACCCCTCCTCGCCCGCTGTTTCATATGTGACAAAAAACCACTCGTCATTGGACGTTTGCGATATGTACTTCCATCGGCGTGCGCCTTCCTCAAGCACGAAGAAAGGATTTTGCGCACGTGCTTGCTCGTGAGTTTCGAACATACTGATCTCCAGATAACCCATTGCTTTAGGCGACTCACTTTCACGGCCACACCCTGCTATCACTGCACATCGGCAGGTATGGGGACGGCGAGCAACCGGCGCAATAGCAAATTTTGGCCCAAGACTTGAACCGTCTCCCTATCGGGTTTTCAGAAAGACGCCTACGTGAGCGCTGGTGAGTCGCTGGTTTGAAATACCCGGCAAAGCTACCAAATTGGTAGCTTTTAGAAAAGCAGCAATCGCCCCAAGGCGCTACTGAGCTACGCTGCATGCCTGGATGATCGCCCAGCGTGATCTAGTGCACGATGGTTCGGCGATCAGCAGAGCACTGGATTACAGCCTAAAACGCTGGAAGGCGCTGTCGCGCTACCTTGATGACAGAGCCGTACCCATTGACAATAACTGGGCCGAGAACCAGATCCGGCCGTGGGCACTCGGGCGCAAAAACTGGCTCTTTGCAGGGTCACTACGCAGCGGCAAACGGGCGGCGGCGATCATGAGCCTGATCCAGTCGGCGCGACTCAACGGGCATGATCCGTATGCTTATTTAAAGGACGTCCTCAATCGCCTGCCGACGCAGCGGGCCAGTGAGATTATGGAGCTGCTACCTCATCGATGGGTGCCTGCTCAATAAGTCCGCTTTTTAACGGACTTTTCGAAAACTTTCCTAGGAGGGATCAATGGTAGATAAAACGCACGAGTACGAAGTCCAGGTAACTTGGGCCGGCCACAACGGAACAGGAACGTCATCTTATCGGGGTTACAGCCGGGCGCACGTAATCGCAGCTAAAGGCAAAATACCAATTGAGGGGTCGTCCGATCCCAGTTTTCGAGGAGACCCAACACGCTGGAACCCCGAGGAATTGCTCTTGGCATCCTTATCTGCGTGCCACAAGCTTTGGTACCTTGGCCTTTGTGCTGAGGCCGGGATCGTTGTGGTGGCCTACGAGGACAATGCTCAAGGAACAATGGTCGAGGAGAGCGACGGCGCTGGTCAGTTCACCTCAGTTGTTTTGAGGCCGAAAGTGATTCTGGCATCGGGGTCTGAGATCGCAAAAGCTCAGACGCTGCACAAAATGGCTCATGAGAAATGCTTCATTGCCCGTTCGGTAAACTTTCCAGTCAGCCACGCACCCGAAATATCGATAAGCTCAGACACCTAGTTAGCTAGAGATGGTGTCCGCATAGTCGGACACCCTCTCAAAGTCTAAGTAGCTGACTAGATGACATTGCCGAACGCTTACCGAAATCTGAAAATTATCGGCTGCTCAGCCGATCTAGATTTTGCGTAGAAACTTGATTTCAGTCCAACACTGGGCTCCAATCGCGCTGAAAAAATTTTTTACACAGCCTCGGCGAGAAGCAGACATTCGGTCGTATCTACAGATTCAGGGTCGACTCACTATCAAGGAGTGCAAAAAGAAGGCTGGGTACTAGCTTTAAATAGATCGACAGAAATCTGATTTGATGGTCAGGCTTCAAAATGAAAACGGTGTTTGGAATGAGATTTACTGGTTCTCGAAGGTGCTGCCAGCGCTTTACGGAAGATCACCGACAATGCCCATGGGAGCACCGTCGGCATCAGAATTTTCAGGTGTGTCCGCCGCTATCTAATTAGCGGTCAGATCATTACCTTCATGCTTTGAGAGGAATATTTCGCATAGTCACCAGAGCGGTGGCGCAAAGGGTTTCCTTGCCTTGTTTCACGGCAAACAAATCGGCAGCGGCAACCGTAGTGTTTTTCGATGCATTGATGACACGTCCCCTGGCTAGTAGCATTTCACCATCCGCCGGGGAAATTAGTTTGACAGTGAAATCTGTAGTCATATTTATCCAGCCAGGTGGCAGCAAGGTTCCGGCGGCGGAACCTCCGGCAAAGTCAGCCAACGCTCCGATGATACCACCTTGAAAGTAGCCGTTATGCTGGGTGAGTTCTTTGCGCGCTGGTTGTTCAATTTCACAATGACCTGGCTTCAGGTAGTTATAATGAAATCCCAGTAATTTTGCCGCTGGCATACTGAGTACCGCTCCTTGAACGTGCTTGTCAAAGTCGGGATTGCTTGCAGTGAAATCTTCCATGGTATTTATCCTTATAGTCTGCATTTGTGAACGAAACTAACCAAGCCATCGCTCAAGTTTTTTATCAATGTATTGAGTGCGTATTGCATTGCGCATGATTTTTCCACTACTGGTTTTCAGTAGTTTTCCAGGCATTAATAAAACAATGTCGTGGGGAGTAATCTCGTTGTTTAAAACCACTGCCTGTCGAATGATCGAGATAATTTCGTCCCGCTCGATTTTCTTTCTCCATTCTCTTCGCACTTCTTGAACGATAATCAGTTTGTCTTCCGCGTCTAAGAGTGAAAACACCGCGCACGCCGAATTCTCTAGGCTATGGTGAGCTTTCGAAACATTGTGCTCAATATCATGCGGGTAATAATTCTTACCGCGAATAATGACCATATCCTTTATTCTGCCCGTTACATATAACTCTCCTTGGTGAACAAATCCAAGGTCTCCGGTACGTAAATAAGGCGGTTGAATGTCCCCTGATAAATGATTTGCGAAGGTTCCTGCGGTGAGTAGCTCCTGGTTCCAGTAACCCCGTGCAATGTGAGGACCCGCTATCCAGATCTCTCCAATTTCGAACGGTGCGCGGACTTTTCGGGTTAGCGGATCAACAATTTCTATACGTGTTCCCCGCAACGCTTTACCCGAACCCACTAATGTTTGGCAGGATGCCGTATCCGTCGGCAGAATTCTTCCATCACGTAGCGCCTGCCTGTCAACGTTCAGTGTACTCGGGCCTGTTCCCTTGACTCCTCCTGACGCTTGTAACGTGCATTCGGCCAAGCCATAACAGGGATAAACAGCCTCTCTGCTGAAACCGAATCGCTGGAAAGCAGCCTGGAACTCACGCATTGTATCGTTACGAATTGGCTCGGCCCCATTGAATGCGACTTGCCAAGTGCCAAGATCCAGTTCGATATCCGGGTCTCGCTCAAGGGCTTTCACACAGGCACCAAAAGCAAAATTTGGTCCACCGCTGGTATGTGCTTGATAAATAGATATTGCTTGAAGCCAGCGCAATGGCCAGCGCATGAATGTTACTGGCGACATCAGAACGCTGGTTGCGCCGACAAACATCGGTTGAAAAATGTTACCGATGAGACCCTGGTCGTGATAATGCGGAACCCACCCTACGACTGTAGACGATTCGTCATGACTGAACGCATCGCGAATCATTGCCTGATTTGCAACAATATTTGCATGCGTCACCATGACGCCTTTAGGGGTGGATGTGGAACCCGACGTATACTGAATAAACGCCAAGTCCTCAGCATCGACTGCCAAGGAGTCGGGGAAAAACCTAGACTGTTGACGCGTCCCCAAGTCGTCCATCTCAAGCCATGACAACGACTCTCGATGATCTTGATCCTGAAGAGAACTGCTTAGTGCCTTGAGTGTAATAATCAGACGTGGGGAGCAGTCGTCGATTATGCCTTGTAGCGTGCGTTGTGAGCGTTTTTTATTGGGTGGGCAGAGGGGTACAGCGACCACTCCTGCGTACAGGCAGCCAAAAAAAGCGATGATGAAATCTAATCCCGCAGGGAATATTAATAACGCTCTATCACCACGCTGAGTTGTCTCTAATAGACGGCCGGCAAACTGCCTCGCCTCAATTCTCAACTGTGCAAAGGTCAGCTCTTTTTCCGTCAACAATTTTTCACTAAGAAAAATATAGGCAGGTTTTTCCGGGTAAAGCTCGCTATGGCTGTCTAGGCAGTCGGTCATCAAACGAAATTTTTGCATTCAACCCTCCTGTTGCTTTTTGCGCTCAGGGAATGATGAATTATGTCGATCAGCCCTTGCGGCCGTGAAGTGTGGAAAAAGTGGTTGCCGCTCAACTCATGGAAACTGAAGGCCCCGGTCGTTCTCTCCTGCCACGCCATTAGTTCGTCAGTTTCAACCACAGGATCATGGGTGGCATAGATGGCGCTGATAGGACATTTCAACGTGTGCATGGGATGGCATTGATAAGTTTCTACCAGAGCCAAATCACTCCGGATGATCGGTATAAGTGTATTGAACAGTCGGCTGTTGGTACCGATTGCGTCCGGAACACCGCCATAAGCCATCAATTCATTCAGAAACGCTTGGTCCGATAGGTCATGGATCGGCGCCAGACGTGCTGCCAACTGTGGTGCGCGTCTACCCGAGACAAATAAATGCATCACTTGAACAGTATTGCGAATTGAAAGCTTGCGGGCGACTTCATAAGCCAATACTGCACCCATGCTATGACCGTACAACGCGAGTGGCTGGCTCTCATGACTGAGCTGTTCAGCGACATGAGCAGATAAGCTGTCGACATCGGTAAACGTGTCTCGTTTGGCAGGCCCGTCGAAACATTCTAGTTTGATTCTTCGAATGGTTTCCGAGAGACGGGATCCCCACCCGTTATAAGTCGCGTTACTGCCACCTGCGTGAGGAAAACAGATCAGGGAGATGTTTTGTGTGTGCATTTCACCTTATCCCGGTAGAGTCAGACAAACTGAACATCGAGAGACGATAAGCTTCGAACGATGAAACTGCCTGCCTGCCAAGTCGGTTTGCTGTGACGGCGTACCAAGCGAGGCCCTTCCAACAATCTGGAAAGTACCGCCTGCATCTGGCGCTCGGCTAACAATGCACCTAAGCAACCGTGCATACCGTAGCCGAATGCTAAATGCCCCTTCGTCTTACGCTCAATATCAAAGCGATCAGCAGCAGGAAAAACGCGCTCATCCCTATTGGCCGAACCCAAACACAGTAGAATCTGATCCCCTGCTTTAATAACGTGCCCATCCAGGATCAACTCTTTTGTCGCGAAGCGTTTGGTATGTTGAAGAGGAGTCTCGAAACGCAAAACTTCTTGTACACAACAGGGGATTAGCTGCGGTCGCTGCTGGAGTAAGCGGTATTGCTCTGGATGCTCCAGCAACGCATTTATGCCGTTGCCAATCAGGCTTTTGGTGGTTTCGTTTCCGGCAACAAAGCACATGATGCAGACGAAGATCAGCTCCTCATGAGTCAAGCGATCACCATCGATTTGCAGATCAAGTAGTTGACTGATCAAGTCTTGCCTTGGATTATTCTTACGCTCGGCAATGACACTGGAGAGATACTCCATATATTCATCAAGAACATTACTGACTTTTTCAAAATCGTCCTTGACCATCAATCCAGGCTCTAATAGAAAGCGGATGGCATGGGTCCAAGCATCGATAGTCGAGTGCATTTCGGCAGGTAGCCCGATCCATTCGCACATGACTCGCAGCGGCGTGGGTTGGGCTAGGCCGGATATGATGTCCATACCTCCTTGCTGATAGGCGTCCCGCAGCAAGTCTTGGATAGTGTCTTCTATAGAGCTTTGCAACTGATCTATCGCCGACTGCGAAAACGCGATGTTCATCAATTTTCTCAAACGATGATGGTCGGGATTCTCGGTGAATACGATTGATTTGTAGGCCAGCCGCTGAAACGGTGCGTTATCGCGACCAAACTTAGCGGCCTGATTATCAACCAGTTTCGGAATAATGCTTGCATTGCAGCTACGATCACGCAGAACACTCATGACATCAGCATGTCGGGTGACGACCCACATACCCAACACTTTGTGCAGAGGGTTCAGCTCACGTAACTGGCGGTAAACACCGTACGGTGTCTCACGAAATTCAGCGGAAAAAGGGTTGAAGCGGGGTAAATTCATTAATTTACCGGGTATCAACGTGTGATCCTGAGCACCATCAGACATCGTGAGGTTCCTTCCATCAGATTGATTATCGGATAGCTTGAAGTTGGAGTCTCAACAACTGAATTTTTCCGAACTGAAAACCGTAAGCCGACATCTTCAAGTAGCGTAGATAACGGGTAACGACTGCATCGCCGACACGTTCCGCAGCAACTGCCTTATTGGCTGACAACCGGCGATACCACTCTTCACACGTTCTCGCATAATCCAGCCGGCCATTGTCGACACGTTGAATTTCGAAGATTCCCTCCGCCGCTTGAGCTAATTCTGCCAACGTGGGCAGGTCGGCATTGGGAAATATTTCCTCATTGAAAAAAGTGCTTGCTTGTTCTCTGGACATGGAACCATAAGCAATTGTTTGTAACGAAAGCCGCCCCTCGGGTTTCAACCAGTCTCGGCAGGAAGTGAAGAACCTCCGGTAGATTGCTATTTTCTCTTCAATACTATCTGAAGGAGAAGCGAAGTGCTCAAAGGCTCCAATGGAAATAATTCCATCAAATGGTGTTGCAGGGACGAACTCCTGCCAGTTTTTTACCTCTATAGCCACCTTCGAATATAACTGCCTTTGTATATAAACCGCTTGCTGATCACTCAGCGTCAGTCCGACGGCGCGCTTGATATTTGGCATATTCTCCAGCGCATCAAGCACGCCCCCCCACCCGCAGCCAATATCAAGCACCGATTGTAAATTGCCCGCATCAATGGCCTCAAGGTGATACGCTATTTTGTTTAATTGTGCACTCTCCAAGGTTTCACTACCGGCCCATACAGCGCAAGAGTAGGAAAGTGTTGGATCCAGCCACAACTCATAAAAGTCGTTACCCACATCATAATGATGGCGTATCGCTTTCGACTCTTCTTCCAGTCGATGCTCGGTTGTTAAAGCGTTCATTTTTCCGACTTCCTGTCCCCACCCATGATCAAACCAGTCACGGCCTTGATACTGGGATTATCGAACAACTCTTCTGCTGAGATTTCCACGCCATATTTTTGTTCGATTTCGATCAACAAAGATACTGCCAAGGAAGAGTCCAGCCCCAACTCACCGAAATCTTTATTTTCATCGATGCTGATTCCGGGAGCATTGAGAAGCTCGCCTATCTGGTCCTTACACCATTGGACTACGGTGTCTTTTTCTATCGAGACAGATTCATATGCAGTCATGATTGAATTTTCCTTATTAGAGAGGTTGTACGTTTCTTTTTTTACGGCTGGTTCTTCGTTGCAATGTGGGGACTCGTAAATCCCACGCCACCCCCATCAAGCACAAGCCACGGATAAACCAGTAACCAGGATCGAATACTGACCATTGCAACCCAAATGAAGGAGACTCGGGGAATGCATGGTGATTGTTGTGCCATGACTCCCCGAAGGTGACTAAGCCAAATAAACCACCATTGCGGCTGAAATCTTTGGATTGATAAGGTCGAGTACCGAACCGATGAAGTAAGGAGTTGATGGACCAAATGATGTGACCCACGACGAACATGCGGATAGCCCCTCCCCAAAGGAAGCCGCTCAACGCGCCCCATAAAGATTGGCTAAGGAGTCCGCCCAGTAACGCCGGCGCTAGCAGGCCAAGAAAGACCCACGTGTAGTAATGACGCGCCGTTTTGGCGATGAGTGGATCTCGAATCAAATCTGGCGAGTAATAGGCAACGTTGGGGTAATCGTGCTCCTTCATCCACATGAAGTGTGAGTGCGCCAGCCCCTTGATGAGGCCTGCTAATCCGGAGCCATGCAGATTGGGTGAGTGCGGGTCGCCTGGTTGATCACTCAACTCGTGGTGACGCCTATGCATGGCCACCCATGACAGTAGGGCCCCCTGCCCGGCCATGGAACCCAGTATCGTTAAGACAACACCAACTGTTGGCTTGGCCTTAAACGAGCGGTGAGTAAAGTATCGATGATAGCCCACGCTGACGCCGATCCCAGTCAGTGCCCAAAAGGCAATGAACAAACCAATATCTAAAGCGCTCACAGGGATGTAAAATGCCAACAAGCCCGCAAGAACAACGCCAAACATAGGAAGAATATCAAACAGCAGGAAATGTTTACGCTGAAGTCGATGAAAGTACGGACTACTTATCGCTTTGCGTTTCAGATCTTTACGTCCGGCTTTATCTTGGGAAAATTGATCTACTTCGGGTGAGCGCGCAGCACTGTCCATCGTCAATCACTCCGTGACATATCGTTAAGTTCGCTAAACTTGGCGCTTATTATTGTGTTGGATAATAATCGCAGTCCTCGCGTCAGCTAACTACAAGAAAAGAAGCGCTGGCTCGGACCACTCGCTCATCTCCAGCGCTAATATAACTGTTAGCAAAAACCAATCGGCTTCCGGTTTTTTGAATATCCACCACGGCTTCCAACCAATCGCCTATCTTGGCGGAACCGGCAAAATCAGTTGTGAGTGTAGTCGTCACGAGTTTGAGAGGTGGGTCTTTCGAGAAAGCTGCGCTGTAACCTAGGGCGACATCGGCCAGCGCCATGAATAGGCCTCCGTGGGCGAGTCCACGCGCATTGGCGTGTTTCTCCTGTACTCGAATGCCAATCGTAAAACCTTCAGTATTTTCCCGATAATAGAAGGGACCTAGAAGATCCAGAAAAGGGCTGCTTCTAAATAACGGCTTGAAATCCTGCGGAACTTCCATTTTGCGCTCCTTTTTTATTTTAATAAAAACATAGAACTCCGTAGTTTAATGAAATCATTAACTCACGAAAGCGCTTCAGCTAAAAACTTCTTAATTTTTGTATTGACTATTTCGGCGTGGGTCATATTGACCGAATGCGCGGCACCATCAATCTCCATAAATTGGCAATAAGTAATTCCTGCCTCTAGCTGCCTGACCTGCTCAATACTGATCGCACCGTCTTCATTGCCCCATATGACGAGTGCCGGCATCTGCAACTTGCTCAACGCAGGAGCAAGATCATCGCGATCTGCCAATGCGTTAAAATTTAAACATAACGTGCTGTTATCAATCGTTTGCCATTTTTTGATCCAAGGTTCAGCCAGTTTTTTATCCGTACCCAAGATAAGTACCGACACACTTTGTGCAATTTCATCAGTCAAGGAGTTTTCAAGCCATGCACTAAGAAGCTGTGAATATACAACTTTCTGGTTTTCTTCTTCCACGCCCGCGTGTGTAGCGATCAAAACCAATGCTTGAACCTTTTCGGGGTAACGCAGTGCGGCCCGCAGACTAACGTAGCCACCTTGCGAAATACCCAATAAAACGGCCTTATCTATATTGAGGTGGACCAGCAGAGCAGAGAGGTCGTCTGCACTATCCCAGAGGCTGAAAGGCTCAGTGACGGAGGCATCCTGTCCATGCCCTCGTTGGTCCCACGTGATGATTCGATAGTGCTTACGTAATACGCAAACCTGAGCATCGAACATGCTTTGGTCCATGAATAGACCATGGGAAAGTACTATCGCTACATCGCCATCAAGAGTGTCTGTAAAGCTAATCGGCCTTCCGTTAATCAGTGCAACGGTCATTTTATCTTCCTTGATATTAGGCAATGGCAATGAAAGTAGCTTAGGAATCGTCATTGTCAAATTTGTTGGCTATCCTCAATCGTCACGAGTCGAGGAGCCCGAATTTCAGGCAAAATCGCCCCGAGTTCCGTAGGCATGCACTTCGTCTGATTCTGGCCAATTCAATTCTTGCCTGCGGCCACCGGCAGCTATGGGTCCAGGCTGTGTGAAAACGCACTAAATACGTCGCAAACTGAAAGTCGCGATGGTGCCAGTGGAATCAGCGGACGGAAGCGCGAATTTCCTTGATCAGTTGCATAGGCGTTCGTATTGCCGTTTGGGCCGCGTCAGCGACCCAAACAGTCGCTCACGAACGGCCAAGCGGCTTGGTTTACGCCCTGATCGCCTCAAGCAGTCCTGCGATGCCGAAGATGCTCATCATTCGTTTGAGGTTGTAGGCGAGCACATGAAGGCTCATCTCAGTGCTCACCCTCGGCAGGGATTTGGTCAGGAAGTGGGTACTTCCCATCCAGTACTTGAGCGTTCCGAAAGGATGTTCAACAGTCTGGCGGCGAACCTTCATCTTCCCCGGGTCATGTTCTAGCCGAACCCTATGAGTTTCCATGGATGACGGCCATCGAGTGCACCTGAGCCACTGATTTGCCATCGCCGGCCAAAGCTACCAAATCGGTAGTATTTCGACCAGCAGCAAATTGCACCATGAGGTCACTGATTTACTAGATGACCTCATGACCACCAGTACGCTATGCATACGGCTCAAACACGCACGACTAAGTGCTGGGCTATCTCAAGAAGAGTTGGGGATACGAATCGGCCTTGAGCCTGCTTCGGCGAGCGCGCGTATGAATCGCTATGAGCTTGGCAAACGCGTTCCTGCCCCTGAGTTGATAGAACGAGTCGCAGTCGAGCTGGACCTCCCCGCCGCGTACTTCTACGCCTACCATCATGATGAAGCGGAACTGCTTGAGCGCTACTTTCGGCTTAGCGAGTCTGGAAAGGAGCGGTTGATGGCTTATCTCAATAAACTTGAATAATCCCTACCTCAATCACTTTCCGAAAAAATCCAGCAGGGGGCGCTCAAGACTGCATACCTACGTGCTAGTTGAGAGGTCCATCGAGGGATGGCTGCGGACAGCTGTAACGTCTTCGATGCAGTATCACTGCCCCCAATGCGGCTAAAGCCGAGACAGTAATTGCGGAGAAACCAACGTTAAGCGGGCTGAATGGACAATACGTAAGTGAAATACATTCGCCACACCGCCAACGATCCCCAAACGCTCCATAGCAAAATCAGCTCGCCCATCTGTAAGGCAGCTTGAAATGACTTTCCTTCAGCCCTATGTTGCTTCCAGTCACTCGACAGCTAGGGCACACCATGACAACAACTTTTCTCGTTCGCACTCAGTATGACGGAAGGGAATACAGGTCTGTAGAGGAGATTTCCTACTACGACGAAAATGGAGATGAGCAAATAGATCTGAGGGTTACGGCTCTTTGTATTGATATCACCACATGCGCCGACCAAGGCGATGACACATGGACATTCATCAGACGGCAAGTCGAAGATCGGCTAGATAAAGAAGGTATACCTTACAAGGATATAGAGTTCGAGGATCAACCTTGATTGGTGCTGATGATCGCACCTTCTCGTTAGCTAGTTGCAGCTCCCACAGTAGGCCAATCGTCCATTTCCGCCGGTGGTATCGCGGGGCGATGATGAACTGGCTAGTAACGCTGCCCTCTTTTTCGAAGCAGACCGGCTGGAGACGTATGCCTACAGCCTACTTGAGGGCGATTCGACGAGAGCCGCTTCCTAGGAGTGTTTTCTGAAGCTAAAGCTCTGGCCGAAGCTAAACGTACGGAAGCGCAGCAGGATCTGCTGCGCTTCCACGGACAGCTTATTAACTCTTCTTTATCCTGAACAGTCGCATGATGCGGTGGTAGAGCTAACCGGCCAGTATCGTGAAAATTCCGTCGCCAAGACCTCTATATAATCGCTCTATAATTCCCTATAAATCCCGCTCGCGGTAATAACCCGTTGCTTGCCTAACCACCTAATCGTCCTGAACGTTCGAACATAGAATCGAGGATCAGGCAGCCACCGCATCTATTTAGGTCGATTTCGGACAAGCAAAAAGGCCCCTCAGGGCCTTCGATTGCTCTCACGTTCTTTACTTCTTGAGCCACGACTCGACGGTCGCAGATCCATGCTCAGATTTCCACTGCTTCAAAATTTTGTGGTTGCCACCTTTTGTTTCAACGCGCTCACCCGTTTTAGGATGTTCATAAATTTTCACCTCTCGCGCTCGTCGAGACCCAGCTTTCGGCGCGTCAGTAGCGGGCCCAGAACCGCGACGTCCGCTTTTTGGGTCCAAAGGTTAACGACGTCTTTGAGACTGAAGCCATACTTCGCAAGCAAGTCACGAAGCTTGGTCTCGAATTCAATCTCCTTTTTCAACCCTGCATCACCCTTCAGTGCTTCAAGCGCTTGAAGTTGTTCCGCCAGGTGTTTTTCTAATTGACGATATTCTGCAAGCTTGGACATTTATCGCTCCTAACGCCGAATTGTAATGATAGGTCACGTTTCTTTCGCACAACGATTTACGGTGTTTCAGGCAGATGATCTGTAATCCTCAGATCCCTCTAAGCCATTCATCATCGCCACTACTTAAATGACTGTAACTCGACGGGAAAATTCCAATTCGTATTCTTGCGCGATCAGACAGTTTTCGGGTTTCTGCCAAAGCCTTTTTAATCTAGCACCCGGCCCTAACCAGGTACAGGGTAGCAGCATTGAAGCTCTTTCATGGGTGATTACAGAGGACGCGAAAAAACTCTCATACCGATTCAATTTTTATCAGTTCGAAGTACTTGAATTTGCGTTTCTTCGCTTCTGCCTTCGCTTCTTGCTCAGCAACGATGCGGCTCAGAGTGCTTGCCTCATAGACGAGCATCTCAGCTTTGCCCTCAAATTCCGACGTGACGCGCAACGTAACTTTTAACTTTGGCGAGCGGGAATTCGAAGCACGTCGTGCTTTCGAAACGTGCTGCTGATCTGACGTAATACGTGGTTTGTCTTCTACTGAGGCTAAATCTTTGGCCTCCGTGCCGAAAAGCGCCTGGCGCATTTCTTGTTCGGTCAGATTGTCTTTCATATAGAGGTCTCGTGTGACTTTGCAGGTAGACCAGTACTAATTGGTGGAATATCGTCGCTGCCAGTCGGGCTGCAAGAGGAGCGCCCGCCAACGGACTTCGCTCGTCGCATTCTATACGAATCGCCTAGTTGATTGAGTGATACCTCGGGGGGCGAAGCGTCGAAGCGTCAAGAGGCTAAGCATGACGGGTAGACAAAGCTAAGCGGGTGCTTTCTGTTCCGGGTGCGGAATGGCGAGACACACTGCCGAACCAACTCGAAAGCTTTCCTGTTTTAGCGCTACTGCTATTCCATGCCTTCTGAACTGCTCCAGAATTTGCCGAGCAATGTTGTCGCAATAATGGATCATGAGATTCCCAATCGTATCTCTCTTATCTGCCGAGGCGTAGATGAGGGCAGCATGGCTGGGTAGTAGATGGTCGCGATAGTAGGGAAGCTCGCGAGCATTGATCGCAGGATGCGCCCTCAAATCATGATCTACGACGACACCTAGGCGGCTTGAACGTAGGTGGGGGGTGTCCATGTGCCGAGTCAAAGCCAAGTGCCAGCCCAATGGTTCGTGCGAAGCAACAAAGTCCGGGTCTAGGATCAGATAAGTAACCAGCGGTTGGAAGATCGATTTCTCGTGTAGGGATTGCAACGGCTCAGCGATAACACTGACAGTAGCTGCGCTCACTACGTACCCATCGAATCGCGTCGGTCCTTGATCATTCGCGATTGTGTTCGTGTCCACCGCTGCGAGGTAGTCGAAGCGAGTCTGCAATTCTTGCGTATACGTTCCGTGCAAGCTGAAGTCATTAGTAGGAGTTGAGAGAATAATCTTGTCACCCTTGGTCTTAGGGTGCGACAGCTTGCGGTGAATGGAGTCGGGGTCAATCTCGGCTATGGTCACGCCGCCTTTTGGATCAAACTTCACTGTGAGCTGCGACACAATGTCGGTTGTGTGTCCATACACATAGTCGTCACGGGGTATCTCGGGGACACCTTTTCGTTTCTTCGACATGTGCTCGCTTCCTTTATGATTGTGTTGTGTCATTGCGCGGCTGCGACGATGGGAACCCCCGAACATTTATGACATACATGCAACCGTTCTTAAGAACAGCTGAAAATAAAGAGATGGGATTAGGCCGCCGCTGCCCTTATTCGGTCTAGCCCCGTTTTTACCCTTTTCCCAACTACCTCCGGGACGCGCTTCACGTTGGACGTTGGACGTTGGACGTTGGACGTTGGACGAAGACTACGACCGCCGTAGCCGCATTATGGCGTCCGTAATGCCTTTGGCATTCGTATCCAATGTGTTCAGGGCAGCAATCGCGTTAACGGCGACATCCCCCACCCCATTCTTGGCAAGCCACCCAGTCACTTCTTCAATGGCCGCAGCAAGAGCATGCTGGTTGTGCAGTAGCAGGGTGAGAGCGTCAGCTATGTGTATGTTGGCTTCAAAATTATCTGGCATAAATTTCCTCCTTGGATGTGCTGTGCGAGAAAGGCTAGTTGAATTCCCCCTTAGTTCAAGACACTGCCCGGCCCCGTTGATATGTCGCTGCTGCGTTGGCTTGAGCACCCATTTGCACAGAACTTGATCCGTTTCCTTATTGCGCGATGCCACACTCAATCCCCTTTTTTCGCCTCCCATGTGGCAAGCAGGAAAAGCGCAGTCGAACCCGCCAGATTCACTGCCAGCTCTGCATGACGGGGGGCGGCCTTCACCCCGCCCTTTCCTTTGCCATGGGCATCGCTCAAACGATTCCGAAGCGCCCCTAAGCCCTCGATAACGGCTGTGCACCCTCCAAGGATTTGCTTGAACACAACCTCTTCATGTTGAGCCTTCGTCAGGTTTAGAAGAGTAGCTGTTTGCTTGTAGAGCTTGTTCAAGTCAGGAGTCGTCTCATGGCCGCTCGTTCCGGCTTCGTCAAGAATGTGTTTGCATACCGATTCCAGGAGACTACGAGCCATGGTGATAGCTCCCTCGGGATCAGTTGAGCGCCTTTCAAGCGCTTTTGTCCAAGCGATCCGAACGTGCTCAGCGTCAATGCGGTCCAGCGCCTCTGAGACTGCGATATCAGAGGGGTGGCCCTCATTTGATTCAGCGAAGTCAACGAGTGCCCTGAACTCATCCCAAATGAATTTTCTACGCTCGGCATACTTTTCAAATTTCGGCTGGATGAACCCCCAAAATTGGTCCAAGTTCCTGTGACGACGCACCCACGCCGGGACCAGTGAGGCCACACGAGGGTCATCAAGAACGCTCTGCCGGTAAAGAGGATAATCCCGCTCATCGTCGTCGTTCCCGTTTCCAGTGGCACGATTGATGTAGATCGATTGCAAGCCGTCAACGTCATCAATGAGAGCCATATCTTCTGCACCTTCACCGTTTGTAGTCCATACCCTTATAGCAGCCCATCATCGAATGTGACCGAGCGCGTATGAACCCTGAACCCTGCCTGGCCCACTGCGATGCGCCGCTCGTGTTAATCCTACCGGCGAGATACTCCAGACCAAACTGTTGTAACTCCTGGGCGCCGTTTGTGTAGGAATAAGTCGTCGCCCCCGAAAGACTATAGAAGTTCTATACGCCAAGCATTATTCCGCTTATCGGAAAATCGGGATTTAATATCATAAAAACAAAACGCCACTCCGCCTATTGTTTACTACACAAACATATATATTTTTATAAAAATTGACAAATCAGACGCACCATTACTTAACATTCAACAAGTTAACGATTGAGACGATCCACACAATGACAAAAATCGCCAACCAAACCCGATAACAGTAACAATTACAGCCTACGAATGAAGCCAACGCCTTCTTGACGCCATCCACTCTTTGGACTTTCCTGAGACTTACATTTCAAAGACAGCGAGCTTTCAAAATGAACCCTCATGATCGACACAACGCGGCGCAACTCAACAAAAACAATGCCGATAGCGATTCGGCGTCTAAGACCCCCATCGAATTCTCCAATCAGGCCGAAAAAATCATAGCGACAATAATGAAACACAAAAGGCTCAAAGACTTGATGGAACGATTTTCGGGGCATCACTCCGTTTCGAGCCTAGATATCTATTTCGATGCTGCTATTCGAGATGAGAAATGAGTGCCTCCAAATGGATGTTGCACCACTTCCACCCTCTGATCGTCCATTCAGACTGTGAGTCCGCTCCTGAATGGTACTATCAACTGGCAGAGGAAAGGCTGCATTTGGACTTCGAAGGTGACTCTCTTTTAGCCTTACATTCAATCATAAAATTCGGCGGACTATCTCCACTTTACCCTCTCATACATGGAGATTTCATAGGCTCCGACCATAACGCTGCTTTGCACTTTTCCACGGGGGGTATCTACCCCACGATCCAGGGCGACTGGCGAGAGGAGTCGATTCACCAGCGTTGTGCAATTGCGATAATGAAGTCCGAACTAATAACCGCCGGAGCGCGAGAGAGCCTTCACACAGTTACCAGCAATGACGAAACTAGGCTAGTACCCGATAACCTCTTCGACTTTGATACAGATTCGGTTACTGAATTTATCGAATCTGAGGTCTGCTCATTTGCCGCCCGTCGAACTCGACCAGCCCCATCGGAAAATACTTATCGAAGCCAGACACTTTACTGGCAACCAACCTCTACTGAAATAGACTACCCAATCAAACTCTACAACCGAATTTGGATGCCGTTTTATCAGCTACGACTACCAGCCATTCGATTGCTCGGGCCTACGGAAGAAAACTGCCACATATCAAAGATGTATATCATCGTCGACAATCGTGACAGCGCGCTAGCCATTCAACAACTGATGACGGGGCTTTATCACTCCGGCATGAATAGCTTCTCGACATTATTCGATGAGCAAAAGCTTTTGGAGACGAATATCATCATAACTGATGAGCTGCGTGCTACGGCAACTCGCTCACTTAGTATTGAAGTTATAGAGCAACTTTATCCCACTGCAATAGTGAAAGCAGTAAACGCCTTAAATGTATTTGATCGCAAAATTGACGTAGCAATTTCCAAGGCCATTGCTGAGGCAACCATCCAAGGTACAGCAGCATCGCTTGATTTTTCTTTGATCCACGGTGCCCCTGTAAGGATGCCATGTGGCGACGCATGGGCCGAGACCTCTGAGACAACGCATCCAGTTGTGCAGCATATGATCCGAAGCGGGATTGCAGACACACTAGATAGTCATGCACATCTTAACATTCCTGGACTGCCACGCTCACAAAGTCGATATCAGAACGAGGCCGCCTATAGAGCTGCGTGCCAAATATTAAGCAAGCGCCTAGGTGTTCGTTTCAAGATGTACAGCTATGATGATTGAAGTAATGTTCGGAGCTGAGGGATGCTCATAACTCACACCCTCCGTCGATAATTACTGGCTTGAACATCTAACTCTAGCTCAAGAGTTATCGCTTATAATTTTCCTAATTAGCGAAATCGCGGCGCTAATACCTGTGTGTGACAGGCTAAATTTTATTTTTTCATTTTTTACATGAGCTTCAAAATGCGGACTAAAACGCTGATTAAAAAATCTACTCACGTTATTTTTATCAACAGGTAAACTCTTGTCACCTTTTTGCCTTAGCTTCGGTATGTTGACCTGTATGTTTTTAGCGATCTGTGTTGTTGTCAGAGGCAGCACTCCTTTCTTATGATCTATAAGCATTGAAACGAGAATCGCTTGTTCGAGCGGCAGAAAGCCAGTAATCTCCGACACATCACAATTAAAAGATATAAGCTGGGCTTCGTTCGTTAGAGAGCTAACAGTAGACCTTATAAAGCTAATCAAAGAGTTTTCATTCGAAATAGTTTTAGCTGTAATTAATATTTCGGACAAGCCCATGGAGTTTTGAATTTCATTTTTACTTTCAAACTCTGTAAAAGTCATTGGCGCATCAGACCTTTTTCTTTTTATATTTCTCTGATATCTTGTCTCAAGACTGCTTTCAATGAATAACGTTTCCAAATCTATTCCAGAAAGTTCTTCCTGTAGTATTTTTATTTCTTTAGGCGAGCGAAAGCCCGTTATAATAATGCCAGTTTTTGGCGTGCTTTTAACATATTCAGAAATCTGTCGAGCTACTATTCCAGGATCTTTGTTTAGCGCACTCTTAGCAAAATCTTGTGTTTTCATATCACTTGCGTAACCGTGCCTTGTGTACAAGGCACATCTCATGAAATCGCTGGCCTCAATATGCCTATATGCGTGAAGCCTCGTCAGTGCAGATGCAAGGATTGTCTTACCCGCACAGGTCGCACCGCAAATAATATAATTTCTTCTGGGAAACAATTCTCCCTGTAGTGGCTTTTCTTGAAGTTTTTTATTATCAATAAGGTCTTTTGACTTTAAAAAACCTATGAGTTCTTGCAGCGCTAGATTTCTAAAGTCGTGTTTAATTGCAGAATTTATGGGCAATAAGCTTATGGGCTTTCTTGCCCCTTTTGGAACAAACCATTTATTAAAGGTTTTATTATCTAACCATGGATATAATGAGTTTGTTTCGAATTCTATTTCTTTCTCTACGACACGGCCTTCAGTTTTACCTACGAATATTTTGTAGGTCTCCGCCGGGGTAGTGCGCAAATTTGGAGGTAAATATAGAACAATGTCTGAGCGAACGGTTACTTTTCTATTATTACCAAGCTCCTTTAACAGCCCATCTAGCTGTGCGAAGGATGTTTCTCTCATCCAGTACTTAACGTTTACTCCCGGAAACTCCCCATCAGTGCTTAATGCCTCAATAGCGATGGACGTATCTTCAATAAAAAAAAGCCTATGCTGATGCATAGAGGCGTATCGTGCTAAAAGGGCCGTATCTTCAGCCTCATCGTTACCAAAAATTCCATCCTGAAGTTCTTGCTCACTACCACCTGAACCTTTAGCTAACTTTAAATTCGCACTTTGTATGCTTTCTTCAAGTAGCCTTGCCCTATCTTCGATGCGGGGTTCATAATATGGCTTACCATAATTTGGTGGTGGGAGTAGCATAATTGGCTGCTCACGCAACAAATACTCGAAGTGCGCAATTTTTGTAAGATTGGATGATAGAAATACCAACTTAATCAATTTCTATTTCCCTTCCAAAATTATTCGGCGAACACTCTGCCAAGATATGATCTTGCGAAAGTTTAAGCTTATTTCTTAATTCTTCAAAATTGGTTGTGCCAAAGTATATCGCCGGTCCAAGACTAGACAAGCCAACACATTTTGCTCCGACACCTTGCAAGTAACCTTTGATCGTTTCTAGCGTATTTGCTTGTGCTGCCCACTCTGCTTTTTTCCATTGCGTTTTTTGGATTGCATTGATGGACGCGCAAAAGGTCAGATAATCGGCTTCTAATGCCGCACAGGCCATTCCCGAAACGGCATGATAGATTGACTCATGAACTGAGGACAATGGAATAGGACATGTTTTATTGAAAAACTCGATTTCGTCTTTCGCAGATATTTTATTTGCGTTAGGAGGGATAATTACGCCAAAGCGCCAGTCGTCAGGCAACTTGATATTCAACAACTGAACTGGCTGGGTTGGAGGGTTTCTTCTAGCGGAAGATGGAGCGAGTCGAACACCTGTTGCTTTCACCCCAAAGTCGACGCTTAGCCCTCCGTGAAAATAGGTGTTTATCCCTACCCCTGAAGTGCCGCCTCGCCCAGAAGCAGAAATTAACTGTGCCTGGCTACTTTTATTTTCGTTGAAAATGCTTGCAGCCTCGGCGCACGCCAACTTTGACGCAGTTCCTGTACCAAACCCACTATGAGGCGGAGGGCCAGACAAAAACTTGATAGTTATTTTATGTGAGTAATTATTGACTGTATAGAGTTCCTGCAAAAACCCTATCAAGGACTCTGCTTCAAATTTCGTCAACCCATCAGATCGCCTATCAATCACCCCAAACTCGGGGCTAATCGCGAACTCCATGATAGTATCGAAATCAGTTATACAAAACCCAACTCCTCCATTTTGCCTATAGCCCTGATCACTCATATCAAATAAGTTAACATGAAGCCGCGCCGGAGCAGATATCCTGATTGATCTAATCATATTTTTCTGACGCGTTTTTCAATGTTTCATTGATATAATTTAAGTATGGCTTGATAAATAAACCATCCTTATCAAAGGCAATTGTTGGCGTCTCTTTGCTGCTAATATTCTTAAAAATTGGCCCTACCAAACAGCGAGAACCCGCGAGAAAAATGCTATGCGACGGCTCGAAGTCGTAGTAGTAAATCTTAAACTTCTCTGGATAGCCCTTCGTTATTCTTTCTGCTTTTTGTAATGTCTTGTTTTTAAAGTCAGATAAATTTGGCTCTTCCAAATATGATATCTTCGGAAGCAAAAGCTTTACTTCAACGCCTCGCGCCAGTGCCTCTAAAAGATCTTGGGACTTTTCCACATCGGAGTTCGCAAAATCATCTAACAGCCGATTACAAGTAACTCCAACTACTATAATTTGATCACCAACACTGGTGCCTTTTATTAGCTCTCGATAATACTCAGCATCTTTTCTGTTAGCTAAGAACTCGATTAGACCGTGTCTTTTGTATTCAGATAGGGTTCTTTGCTCTAAATACTGGGTGAGAAATTGAAGTGAAGCTATCACCAAACCTGAGATTAAACCGCTTAACACCCCAATAAATCGCCCATCTGCTTTTTCATTGGTGTTATACAACACTACACCCGAAATTATAGTGGCAAGTATGAGCAATGCAAAGTAAGCACGCGGCGCACGAACGACAAAGTTGAGATTTAGCATTTTCATCTCGGAATCCCTATGATGATGACTTCCTTTTTAGGTTTCTTACTTAACGCATGCGGCATGTCGTGCTCAAGCAAAGTTGTCTTCTTGAACTGTGACGAGAAGAAATCACTTATCTCCTGAATGCTCGGAAATGCATCATGCACATAGGACAGACAAACAATAGACTTATTGTGCTTCTCTACTAACTCAAAGAGACTATCTTTAAAACAACTCTTAGTATTCCACTTCAACATAACTTCCGGGCTAGGGATGGGGAAATTCTTTTTTGATCGGTCAATCCGCTCATCCCAATGCTTCGGCTGGCAAATACCTTCAAGAAAATGGTATCTATCCATATAAGAAATATCTTGTTTTTTCTGTGGCACATAAGGCGGATCTAAATAAACAAAGTCGTAAATATTCGGAATTTCAATTGCGTCTGTGCAGGGCAAAATTACGGGGGAAAACTCAGACACCCATCGTGTTTTTTGAATCTCACCGAGCGCTCGACTCATCAAAACGGGGAAAGGCTTCTCCCAAGTAGCCCAATTTCCGAATTTTGTGTCTTTATTGTTATTCTCTCTTATATATAAATTTTTCCGATGAAACAGATTGAACGGTCTCTTTTGCAAACAAGCTTGCATTAAGCAATATAATATCTCGGACTTCTTGATGGGGTCCTCAATTCCTGACAAGCCTCTTATTGCGCCATCAAGCCACTGATTTTCGCTATCAGTATAATAAATACCTTCATAATTTTTCGATATAAAACCGCGCTCTGGCACTACACTGCCAATGAACCTGTCAAATTCTTTATTTGTTATCGAACAAGGCTTATTAGAAAGAAGAGCCAAGGCTATAGTGCGGTTCGACTCCAATATGTCGTTGTATGTTACTTTCTTATTAAGATGCTTTAAGACGAGAGACACCGTAGACGTTCCACCAAACACGTCTATCGCCGTCTTAAAATCATATTTCTTAAATTCATCCAGCAGCCACTCAGTCAACCTACGCTTACTACCGTAGTACCTTGTCTGTGGAAGGTAAACTTTATCTCTCACCGGCGTCAGCACCGCATCAAGAGCTTCTGCCATTACAACTTGTGAGGTGTTGATTTTTTGTTCGGCAGGGGAATCAATTTTAAGAGATCGACTTTCTTGGGAGCACCAATCTTCTTGAGCGGTAGAACTTGGTTGATTTGTGTCCAATTGACGGGGATCTAACATTTGGCGCTCCGGACTTGGATCTTTTTTTAGTTTGCGAGTGCCAAGATGTTTTGGTCTTTCACAACAATTGAAAATTCGCAGATGAAATAATAGGCTTTCAAATCGCTCGATGCGGGAGGACAACCGCTGGGCGTTTTCTGGTCGATTTTTCTACGATTATTCGACCGGGAAACGCCAGCGCGCCATCCTACCACTCCCCCTTTTTCTCGCTAAGACTATCATTGCCCCTCGTCGCCAGCAGATCCCGATGCCCTGCAATAATGTATGTATTCCTTCGAGAACGACCACATCTATCTGAGGAGGCAAGCGCGCCCTCATTTCCCCGGCATCTAGACGTCAGCGCACGGCGTCTGCCTCACCCGAGGCTCAATGGTACGCTTCCTGTCATGAGCGTATTTCACCAGATTAGGTCACCTTTTTCAGCGATTCACCTCGATTTCTTTGCAAAAAAATCAAACCATAATCTCCCGTCTAATAGGAGTTTCCTGGCTGACTGACGGCTTCAACATCGCCCGCTCAGGATATCCAGTCCAGATCAATCTGGATCGAAAGATGATCCATTGCTTACTCTGCCGACACTATTATCGTCACCCAAACGCACGCCCCCTACCGCTCACGTTCTGTCCAAGCATCGCTCCATTGGGTTTGAGCGCAAGTTGCACATGCGCAGGGTCTCACTCATTACGTGGCCGTCCTCCATGCCACCCATAAGGCTCAGGAGCTGTTTTTGGGTCATGCCGGATTCTAGCTCAACTTCAACGTCCGGAAACGTCCCATCGGGGATTATGGTGACTCGTACCAATGCTCCCATCCTGCTGGAACCGAGCAGGTCCAGTACGTCTGCCAAGCAATCTGCACGGAAAGAAAATGTGTTCATGGTAATCACCCCTAAAATTGACAGACCTGTTCACTTGGCTAAGCTATAAACAGGTTCATTATCCGATCCTCTCCGCCCCACATAAGATCTCGTTGCTAGATCCACCATGCCTCTCGCAAGCACGCACCTAGTCAAAGACCTCAGATTGAATCCTCTTAGAAACAGCAGATATAGATCAGTGAATTTGATACTGAATCAGGCTTGTCTGGAAAATCACCGCCGAGTAGATCGTGTCCCGCACCAGGGTCGGCGACGCTTCGTTGCTCATCATGATCGCCAGGATCACCACTTCTACCAGCACCGCCGACAAGGTCAGGATCATGGTGCCGTAAGGATCACCGACTTTTTCCGCGAGCAGTTCAGCGTGATGGGCCACGCGCATGGAGGCCGCGACAATAAAACCGATCAGCACCAAGCCGCTGATTAATGCCACCAGTTGCCCATTGCCTAATAGCCAGTGTTCCAACGGGTAGGCAACGAGCGCGGCGATCAGCGCCAGCAACAGCAGTTTTTCTTGCTTGATCAAAGTGAGCATCGCGGGCCTGTCAGCGAGGATAGGGTCATGAGCTACAGACTGTAGGAGGTGGCGAACGTTTCGTTCGGTGTGATGCACCAGACAGCGGCGAGTGGGTGGCAGGCGCACCTTAATCGATCTCAGGGGCCTCATCGCGAGCAAGCTCGCTCCCACAGTTGTGCATGGCCTTTGTGGGAGCGAGCTTGCTCGCGATGGCTGCCCCGAAAAGATCGCAGATTTTGTTGTCCTGTTGGTCAGCATTTTGCATTGGTGCTGCACAGCCAACCTCACAACAAAATGGAGTTCGAGTTCATGCACAAACGCCCCTTGAAGAAGTTGCTTTGCGCCGTCGCCACCGTCGTCGGCCTGGGCGCCGGCTTGAATGCCAGCGCCGCTGATCCGCTGAAGGTCGGCTTCGTCTATATCGGCCCGATCGGCGACCACGGCTGGACCTATCAGCACGAACAAGGGCGCAAGGAATTGGCGGCGAAATTCGGCGACCGGATCACCACCAACTACGTGGAAAACGTTCCTGAAGGAGCGGACGCCGAGCGGGTGATCCGCAACATGGCCAAGGACAACTACGACCTGATCTTCACCACCTCCTTTGGCTACATGAACCCGACACTAAAAGTCGCCAAGCAATTTCCCAAGGTGATCTTCGAGCACGCTACCGGTTACAAACAGGACAAGAACCTGGGCACCTACCTGGCTCGCACTTACGAGGGTCGCTACGTAGGCGGTTTCCTCGCGGCCAAGATGACCAAGACCAAGAAGGTCGGCTACGTCGCGTCCTTTCCGATCCCGGAAGTCATCCGCGATATCAACGCCATCCAACTGGCCCTGAACAAATACAATCCGGGCACCGAGATCAAGGTGGTGTGGGTCAACTCCTGGTTCGACCCGGGCAAGGAAGCCGACGCCGCCAACGCACTGATCGACCAGGGCGTGGATGTGGTGTTCCAGCACACCGACAGCCCCGCGCCGATCCAGACCGCCGAGCGACGCGGCGTCTATGCGGTCGGCTACGCTTCGGACATGGCCCACTTCGGCCCCAAGGCCGTGCTGACCTCCATCGTCAATGACTGGGGCCCGCATTACATCCAGGCCACCCAAAGCGTGCTCGACCACAACTGGAAATCCCAGGATTACTGGGGCGGCCTGAAGGAAGGCACGGTGAAACTGCCGATCAGCGACCTGGTGCCAGCAGCGGTCAAGGGCGAAGCCGAGCAGATCATTGCCGACATCGAGAGCGGCGCGTTTCATCCGTTCACCGGGCCGATCAAGGACCAGGCCGGCGTCGAGAAAATCCCGGCAGGCGCGAGCGCCACCAACGCGGAACTGGCGTCGATGAATTATTACGTCGAAGGCATGAAGGCTGAGATTCCCAAATAGTCCCCATACCCAACCCAAAACCTATTGTGGGAGCGAGCTTGCTCGCGATTGCGGATTGACATTCAATATCTGTATTGGCTGACCCACCGCGATCGCGAGCAAGCTCGCTCCCACATGGGGCTCCTATTTCAAGCCAGGAAAGCCGCATGAACAGCCTTCCCATCATCGACATCAGCCCGCTCTACACAGACGACTCCAACGCCTGGCAATCCGTCGCCGGGCAGATCGACCAGGCCTGCCGCCAGTGGGGCTTTTTCTATATCAAAGGTCATCCCATCAGCGCCGCGCGTATCGCCGAAGTCCTGGACCACGCCCAACGCTTCTTCGCCCTGCCCGTCGAAGAGAAACTCAAGATCGACATCACCCAGACCCGCCACCACCGCGGCTACGGCGCCGTCGCCACCGAACAACTGGACCCGACCAAGCCCAGCGACCTGAAGGAAACCTTCGACATGGGCCTGCACTTGCCGGCCGATCACCCTGAAGTACTCGCGGAAAAACCGCTGCGCGGCCCCAACCGGCACCCGAACCTGCCAGGCTGGCAAAGCTTGATGGAGCAGCATTACCGCGACATGCAGGCCCTTGCCCAAACACTGCTACGGGCCATGACGTTGGCCCTTGGCATCGAGCGAGACTTCTTCGACACGCGCTTCAATGACCCGGTCAGCGTGCTGCGTTTGATCCACTACCCGCCACGCCAGACCGCCAGTAGCGCCGAGCAACAAGGTGCCGGCGCCCATACCGACTACGGTTGCATCACCCTGCTCTACCAGGACGCCGCCGGCGGCCTGCAAGTGCGTAACGTCAATGGGCAATGGATCGACGCGCCGCCCATGGAAGGCACGTTCGTGGTCAACCTCGGCGACATGATGGCGCGCTGGAGCAACGACCGTTACCTTTCCACGCCGCACCGGGTGATCAGTCCGCTGGGGGTGGACCGTTATTCGATGCCGTTCTTTGCCGAGCCGCACCCCGACACGCTGATCCAGTGCCTGCCCGGTTGCCAGGATGACCTGCACCCGCCGAAGTACCCGACCACCACCTGCGCCGAATTCCTGCTGTCGCGCTTCGCCGACACCTATGCTTACCGGCGGGAACCGCAAGCGCTGTAGTCGATCAGCCGGTCAGGTTTTACCAGACATTGCGGCCGGCCCCTGTAGAATGCCGCCATTGATTCGCTGATGAGAAAAGACCATGTACGACTGGCTGAACGCCCTGCCCAAGGCTGAACTGCACCTGCACCTGGAGGGCTCGCTGGAGCCGGAGCTGCTGTTCGCCCTGGCCGAACGCAACAAGATCGCCCTGCCATGGAGCGACGTGGACACCCTGCGCAAGGCTTACGCCTTCAACAATCTGCAGGAGTTCCTCGATCTGTATTACCAAGGCGCCGATGTACTGCGCACCTCCCAGGATTTCTACGACCTGACCTGGGCCTACCTGTTGCGTTGCAAGGCGCAGAACGTGATCCATACCGAGCCGTTCTTCGATCCGCAGACCCACACCGACCGTGGCGTCCCGTTCGAAGTGGTGCTCAACGGCATCGCCGCCGCCCTCAAGGACGGTGAGCAGCAACTGGGTATCACCAGTGGTCTGATCCTGAGTTTCCTGCGCCACCTGAGTGAAGAACAGGCCGAGAAAACCCTCGACCAGGCGCTGCCGTTCCGCGATGCCTTCGTGGCCGTGGGCCTGGACAGTTCGGAGATGGGTCATCCGCCGAGCAAGTTCCAGCGGGTATTCGACCGTGCGCGCAACGAAGGCTTCCTGACCGTCGCCCACGCCGGCGAAGAAGGTCCACCCGAGTACATCTGGGAAGCCCTGGACCTGCTGAAGATCCAGCGCATCGACCATGGCGTGCGGGCCATCGAAGATGAGCGACTGATGCAGCGGATCATCGACGAGCAGATTCCGTTGACGGTGTGTCCGCTGTCCAACACCAAGCTGTGCGTGTTCGACGACATGTCGCAGCACAACATCCTCGACATGCTCGAGCGCGGTGTGAAGGTGACGGTGAACTCCGACGACCCGGCGTACTTCGGCGGCTATGTCACCGAAAACTTCCACGCGCTGTACACGCACCTGGGCATGACCCAGGATCAGGCCCAGCGTCTGGCGCAAAACAGTTTGGATGCGCGGTTGGTAAAACCTTAGGCCTCACAACCAACCCTGTGGGAGCGAGCTTGCTCGCGATGACGGAATGACATTCAACATTGATGTCGACAGATACACCGCTATCGCGAGCAAGCTCGCTCCCACAGGAAACCGTGTTTAATCGGCCACCGTCCCCTCGCTCAACTCCTCCAGCGTCTTGCCCCGGGTTTCCATCCCGAACAACCACACCACGCCCGCCGCTACGGCGAAGCACAGCGCGCCCAGGGCAAATACACCGCCTTGCCCGGTAATGGGGAATACCAGCCCAGTCACCAGGGGCCCGAGCAGCGAACCGACGCGCCCGACCGCCGAGGCAAAGCCCGAGCCGGTGGCCCGGGCCGAGGTGGGGTACAGCTCCGGCGTGTAGGTGTAGAGCACCGCCCACATGCCGAACAGGAAGAACTGCATCAGCAACCCGCTGCCGACCAGCAGGCTGACGTTGCCGCCAAACACCGCGCTCTGACCATAAAGGAACGCCATCACTCCGCCGCCCAGCAGCGTGACGATGCACACCGGCTTGCGCCCCCAACGCTCCACCAGCCAAGCCGCCATCAGGAACCCGGGAATTCCACCCAAGGAAATCAGCACGGTGTAATACACCGACTGAGTCACGGCGAACCCCGACTGTTGCAACAAGGCGCTGAGCCAGGACGTCAGGCCATAGAACCCGAGCAAGGCAAAGAACCAGACGCTCCAGATCATCATCGTGCGCTGGCGATAAAGCGGCGACCAGATCTGCGCCAAGGCCGAAAAGAAACTCCCCGGCGTACTCGCCACCCTCGGCAGGCGGATCGGCTCCGGCAGGTCCCGACGCCCCAGCGAGGCACGGACCTTGTCTTCGATTCGCGTGAGCACGGCATCCGCTTCGTCACCTCGCCCAGCCTGTTCCAGCCAGCGCGGCGACTCAGGGATAAAGAAGCGAATCACCAGGACAAACACCGCCGGCACCGCCAACACCAAAAAGATGTCGCGCCAGCCAATCACCGGCAGCAGGAAATACGAGAGTACGCCCGCCGCCACGAACCCCAGCGGCCAGAAGCCGTCCATCAGCGCAATGTATCGCCCCCGACGCTTGGCCGGGATCATCTCCGAGAGCATCGACTGGGCTATTGGAAACTCCATGCCCATGCCAATACCCAACAGGATACGAAACAGCGTCAACGTCTCGACGTCCTGGGCGGTGGAGCACAAGTAACTGGCGATGCCCCACAACACGATGCTCCACTGGAACACTGGTTTTCGCCCGAAGCGATCAGCCAGCATGCCCGACAACGACGCGCCCACCACCATGCCGAAGAAGCTGGAGCTGGCGAGCAAACCGGCTTGTGCCGTGCTCAGGCCGAACTCGGTTTTGATCGATCCCAGCAGGAACGTCATCATCGCCAGGTCCATGGAGTCGAAGAAAAACGCCAAGGCAATGATGATGAAAATGACCCGGTGATAGCCGCTGATGGGCAGCCGCTCCAGGCGTTCCGCCGCACTGTAACCCTGAGTGTCCATGCCGCATCCCCCAATCCGATAGTTTCCGGGTCGAGTGTGCGCGAACCTTGCAGGTGGCTATTGCTGAATACGACCTACCGAAAACCCTGAGCGACTAGGCCATCTCCAAAGACTCCTGCCTGGCGAACCGATGGATTTCCTGCTGGCCGAGCACCGTCACTTGCAAGGCCCGCGAGTCGTTGGGCAGGCTCAGCCAGCCGGATTGCATGAACAGCTGCAACAACGCCGCCCCCAATGCCCCGCCCATGTGTGGACGGCGCTCGCTCCAGTCCGGACAGGCGCAGGCAATGCGCGCGTTGCGATGGGCCAGTGCCTGGATGAACAAACCGTGCTCGGCCAACTGGTTAGCGCCTTTATGGGTAACGATCACCCGCTGGTCGCACTGTTCGATCCACCCGTCATCCAACATTCGTTGATACAGATCAGCGGCCACCGTGCCGCCCAGGTGGTCATCACAGAGCCTGGCGCGCATCAATGAGGCGGGTGCTGTCGGCGCCTTGGTTGGCAGGACGCCACGTTTGAAGACGTCCGGAATCTGTCGTGGCGTGCTGACCAGGGTCGCGCTGGCCAACGCCTCGACGGCGGCACCGATCTCGGGCGCCGCCAGGCGGAAAAACCGCTTGCGGCCCCGGGCTTCGACTTTCAACAGGCCTCCGGCGGACAGGCGTCCCAGATGAGCACTGGCCGAGGACGGCGACAGCCCGGCCAGTAACGCCAACTCTTCAGCCTGCCGGGCCGTGCCGTCCATCAAGGCCCACATCATTGCGCTGCGCTTGGGGTCGGCCAGCAGCGTCGCGATCTGGCTGATGCAAGGTGCATGTTCCATGTATTCACTCCCTGTTGAATCATTCGTCTACTGCTCTGGCGCATATTGACCAGCTATGGGGCCACCCAAAGCGGCCCGACCGCTGTAAATCGCGCAGCACCTCGTTCGATGCGGCGCCGATTCAGGCGGCCGCTAGTATAAGCGCGGTGATCAAGGTTTCCTGTCCTCCGGAAACCTTTGGAGGCGATTGTTCGTGAGGGAAAAGTCTCTATTTGCGCGCGACTAATGTCCGCCCCCTGTCGAGAGCGGGAATTGAGCCGTCAACTGACCGCAACGGGCCTGGAGCATCTCCCGCAAAAGGTTGATGGGTTTGCTCAATTGCGCCCGGTGAGCACACAGCAGATTGAGCGGTGCGCGTTCACATTGCAGGTGCGGCAAAAGAATTTTCAGACGCCCGGCCAGCACATCGGTGGAGACATCCAGCCATGATTTATAAGCGACGCCGGCGCCTGCCACCGCCCAGCGTCGAACCACATCGGCGTCGTCACTGAAGCGGTCACCACTGACGGTGAGGCTCACTTCCCGTTTACCGTCATGAAAACACCAACGGTCATGAACCCGGGTGCCGAGCATGTACAGCAGGCAGTTGTGCTGGGCCAGTTGCTCCAATTGATGGGGCTCACCATGACGCGCCAGGTATTCCGGCGACGCGCACAGCACCCGGTAGTTATCCGGCGCGACAGGCAAGGCCACCAGGCTCGAATCTTCCGGTTCGCCATAACGCAGCGCGATGTCCACCGGCTGCTTGAACAAGTCGGCAATGCGATCGCCCAGCAGCAGCCGCACAGTGAGCCCGGGATGCTCGCGCTGGAAGGCATCCAGCCAGGGCAGCAGCAGGTTGCGCCCCAGGTCCGAGGGGGCGGACAACTGCAACACCCCGCTGACCTGATCCTGGCCGCTGGTCAACAACCGTCGCCCTTCCTCGAGACTGCCCAGCGCAGCGCGGGCATATTCGAGGAACCCTTCGCCCTCTGCCGTCAGGCGCAAACTGCGCGTGGAGCGAGCCAACAGGCGCGCGCCCAGCTGATGTTCGATCCGCTTCAACGCGGCACTGGCCACCGCCGCCGACAGATCCATCACCCTGGCCGCGGCAGAAAGACTGCCCAGATCCGCCGCCCGGACAAACAACTGCAAGTCATCGAATCGAAGCATGACGGCCCCATTATCAAAAAATTATTGAAAGACCCTGTTGTTTTAGCCGCTTTTATCTCGCCGATAAATACCTAAACATTGGCTCCATCGAAACTCACCTCACGGAGCCGCTTCATGAAAGCCATCGCCTACTACCATTCGCTGCCCATCACCGACCCGCAATCGCTGCAAGACATCGAGCTGCCAGAGCCCGTCGCCGGCCCACGGGACTTGCTGGTGCAGGTCAGGGCCATCTCGGTCAACCCGGTGGACACCAAGGTCCGCCAGAACGTACAGCCCGAAGACGGCGCCGCCAAAGTGCTGGGCTGGGACGTGGCTGGCGTGGTCAAAGCAGTGGGCCCTGAAGTCACGCTGTTCAAGGCCGGGGACAAGGTGTTCTACGCCGGCTCCATCGCTCGTGCCGGCGGAAACAGCGAGTTGCATGTGGTGGACGAGCGCATCGTCGGCCACATGCCCAAGACCCTCGGTTTTGCCGAAGCGGCGGCACTGCCGTTGACGGCCATTACCGCGTGGGAGCTGCTGTTCGAGCGGTTGCACATCCAGGAAGACCAAAGCGACCAAGGCCAGAGCTTGTTGATCGTCGGTGCCGCGGGCGGCGTGGGGTCGATCCTGACGCAACTGGCCAGCCAGCTCACCGGGCTAAAAGTCATTGGCACCGCTTCCCGTGCGCAGACACAGGATTGGGTGCGCGGGCTGGGCGCCGACTTGGTGATCGACCACAGCCGCCCATTGAGCGAAGTATTGAAAGAAGCAGGCCAGCCTCAGGTGACCCACGTCGCCAGCCTGACCCAGACCGACCAGCACCTGGATCAGTTGGTCGAAGCCCTGGCGCCCCAGGGCAAACTGGCGCTGATCGACGATCCCAAGGCGTTGGACGTGACCACGCTCAAGCGCAAGAGCCTGTCGCTGCATTGGGAATTCATGTACACCCGCTCGCTGTTCGAAACGGCCGACATGATTGAACAGCACAAACTGCTCAACCGCGTGGCCGCGCTGGTCGACGCCGGCACGCTGAAGACGACGGTTGGCGAGCACTTCGGCACCATCAATGCCGAGAACTTGCGTCGGGCTCATGGTTTGCTGGAAAGCGGCAAGTCCAAGGGCAAGATTGTGCTTGAAGGCTTCTGACTATTTTGTGGCAGCCAAAACCCTTGGTTTGTTAACCCACTGTGGCGAGGGAGCTTGCTCTCGCTGGGGCGCGCAGCGGCCCTGTTTTGGGGCTGCTGCGCAGCCCAGCGGGAGCAAGCTCCCTCGCCACAACAAGTGTTGTATCAACCAGGGATTGCACCGTCAGTCCGAGAGTTGACCGTTGTCACAATTGCGATCGCAATCCGGTCTACACTCGAGGCCTTTGCAACGTAATCTTTTCGTAAGGAGGTCAGCAATGAAGATCCTGATAAAAGAAGTGGCAAAATCCCAATGGCAGGTGCGCCTCGACCAGCACGTCGTGACTTTCCGCACCGAGGCCGAAGCCCAGGCCTTTACCGCCACCCTGCAAGCGCGACTTCACGCGCCCCATCATTTCCCCGAACAGCAGCAGCGCGCGGCCGGCTGACTCAGCCCTGGCGACTGGCCTCGGCCAGCGCCCGGGCATTTTGCAGGCGGCGGGTCAGCATCGCTGCCCCCACCACCAAGAGTCCACAAAGGCTGATGACCAGCGCCATCGGTACGGCGGTGCCGTCATGCAGCGCCGCCACCAACGAGGCGGCCCCGGCGGCCACGGAAAACTGCAAGCATCCCAGCATCGCCGAAGCACTGCCGGCCCGGGCGCCCTGCCCGTTCATCGCGCAGGCCGATGCGTTGGGCAGGATGCAACCCAGGCTGGCAATGCAGATAAACAGCGGAATCAGCAGCGGCCACAAATGCTCCGGCCGCAAGGCGCTGATGGCCAGCAGACTCAAACCGGCAGCCAGGTAGATCCACACCGCGCGGCTCAGCAGAAAGGCCGGGCCACGTTTGGCTAACAACCGGGCATTGACCTGCGCCACCAGAATGAAGCCTGCGGCGTTGGTACCGAACAGCCAGCCGAAGTGCTCGGCCGGCACACCGTAGAGTTTGATGAATACGAAAGGTGAACCGGCGATGTAGGCAAACATCCCGGCGATAGCGATGCCCCCCGTCAGCGCATGACCGAGGTAGACCGAGTCGGTCAATAGACGACCGTATTGGCGCAGCGCACCTGACAACGGTTGCCGAGGCACATGATCCGGCAAGCTTTCCGGCAGCCACAAGGCCACGGCCGTGGACGCCAATGCGCTGAACAGGGTCAGCGCAATGAAGATCGATTGCCAGCCGTACACGTTCACCAACAATCCGCCGAGCATCGGCGCGAGAATCGGCGCCAACCCCATCACCAGCATCAACTGCGAGAACACCTTGGCCGAGCCCACCGCGTCGCATTTATCGCTGACCACCGCCCGGGAAATCACCATCCCGGCGCATCCACCCAGGGCCTGGACGAAGCGTGCGCCAATCAGCCATTCGAGGTTCGGCGCGTAGGCACAGGCCAGGGACGCCAAGGTGAACAAGCCGACGCCGACCAGCAACGGAATGCGTCGCCCGAAGCGATCCGCCACCGGCCCATAGGCCAGTTGCCCAATGGACAACCCGAGAAAATACGCCGCCAGGGTCAACTGGATGTGGTTCTCGTCGGTACCGAAGGCGGTTGCCATCGCCGGAAAGGCTGGCAAGTAAAAGTCGATCGCCAAGGGACCGAAAGCGCTCAAGGCGCCAAGAATCAGAATGGTACGAAGGTTCATCGGGCGTCCATCTCAGGCGTCAGTCGGCAGCCCGACAGTTTAACCTTGCCGGGCGCCCTTGAACATTCCGATAGGTCGCTAACGATTAAAAACCTTCACCTCGGACTGACTTCATACCCCTCTTCCTTGATGGCCTCCAGCACGGCATCAACCGGCAACGCGCTCTGGACCTGAACGGTCTTGGCGCCCAGGTCGACTTGCACTTCGGCCGCTGGATCCTTGGCCTGGACAGCCTGGGTAATCGCCTTGACGCAGTGACCGCAGGACATTCCCTGGACATTGAAAGTTTGCATGAGCTGACTCCTTTGGATGAGGTTGCCGATAGCTTCAAGCTTGCCATCATGGCAAGGTCAAGTTCTGGCGCAAACTGCCGGGCTGGCAATCGGCACCGCGCTCAGCCAAGCTGCACACATCAAGGATTTCACACCGGAGGTTCAGCCATGCGCTGGTCAGCGTTCAGCCTGTTTTGCATGCTCGGTTTTTCAGCGATGAGTCCCCAGGCATCGGCCGCCGGCGAAGATTACGGCGTGCTGATCATTTCCCGCGAGCGCCTGGAAGTGGCGACTTCCTGCGAAATCGGCATTTACATCCAGGATCAGCTCTCGGCTCGGTTGTTCCAGGAGCAGAGCACCTCTTTCAACTTGCCGGCGGGCACGGTCTCCCTGCGCTTGAAGCTGCTGCCGGGCCAAGCGCCGGGGTGCAACCCGGGCATGCTCGCGCCGGGCTCACAGGAAATTACCCTCGGCGCCGGAGATATCCTGAAGTTCCGCATTGCCATGAATCAACAAGGCATGTACCTCAAGCAAGCTGCGCTCGGTTACTGACCTCACCCCATTAAAGGTGAGCCCGTGCAAGCCTTTTGGATTGGCGCTTGACCTTGCCAGCATGGCAAGGTTGATCCTGTGGTCATTCACTACAGGGAGCTTGAGCGATGTCCGAACCCACCACTTTCGATCTGCCGATTGCCGGCATGACCTGCGCCAGCTGCGCCGGGCGGGTCGAGCGGGCTTTGAACAAAGTTGCCGGCGCTAGCGCCGTCAGCGTCAACCTGGCGACCGAACAGGCGCGGGTCCAGGCGCCCGAGGGCAGCCTGCCCGCCTTGATGCAGGCCGTCGAACAGGCCGGCTACAGCGTTCCCGCTCAAACCCTGGAGTTGAGCATCGAAGGCATGACCTGCGCATCCTGCGTCGGCCGGGTCGAACGCGCCCTGAGCAAAGTCGCCGGTGTGAACAGCGTCAGCGTCAACCTCGCCAACGAGCGAGCCCACCTCGAATTGCTCGGCCAGGTCGATCCGCAGATTTTGATCGATGCGGTCAAGCGTGCCGGCTATGACGCCAATGTCTGGCGAGCCGAGCAGCCCCATGACGGACAAACCAGCCGTCTGAACCGTGAACGCCTGGCACTGGTGCTGGCAATTTTGCTGGCCACGCCCTTGGTGTTGCCGATGCTGTTGCAGCCATTCGGCGTGTACTGGATGTTGCCGGCCTGGGTGCAGTTCGCCCTGGCGACACCGGTGCAATTCATCTTCGGCGCGCGCTTTTATGTCGCCGCCTTCAAGGCCGTGCGTGCCGGCGCCGGGAATATGGACCTGCTGGTGGCCCTGGGCACCAGCGCCGGCTACGGCTTGAGCGTGTATCAGTGGGCCAGCGCCCATCACGGCAGCATGCCGCACCTGTATTTCGAAGCTTCAGCCGTGGTGATTGCCCTGGTCCTGCTGGGCAAGTACCTGGAAAGCCGCGCCAAACGGCAGACAGCCAGCTCCATCCGTGCCCTCGAAGCCTTGCGGCCGGAGCGGGCGATCCAGGTGGTCGAAGGCCAGGAACGGGACGTCGCCATCAGCGCCCTGCGTTTGAATGACCTGGTGCTGGTCAAGCCCGGCGAACGCTTCCCGGTGGACGGTGAGGTGCTTGAGGGCCAGAGCCACGCCGACGAGGCGCTGATCAGCGGCGAAAGCCTGCCGGTGCCCAAACAACCCGGCGACAAGGTCACCGGCGGCGCCATCAATGGCGAGGGCCGACTGCTGGTGCGCACGCAAGCCTTGGGCACCGAAACCGTCCTGGCGCGCATCATCCGCCTGGTGGAAGACGCCCAGGCAGCCAAGGCACCGATTCAGAAACTGGTGGATAAAGTCAGCCAGGTCTTCGTGCCGGTGGTACTGGTGCTGGCCCTCGCAACGCTGGTCGGCTGGTGGCTGTACGGTGCGCCACTGGAAACCGCACTGATCAACGCCGTCGCCGTGCTGGTGATTGCCTGCCCATGCGCCCTGGGCCTGGCGACACCCACGGCGATCATGGCCGGCACCGGCGTGGCCGCGCGCCACGGGATTTTGATCAAGGACGCCGAGGCCCTGGAGCGCGCCCATGAAGTCGATACGGTAGTGTTCGACAAAACCGGCACCCTGACCTCCGGCACACCGCGCATCGCCCACATGACCGCCCTCACGGGTGACGAAGACACGCTGCTGAAAATGGCCGGCGCGCTGCAACGTGGCAGCGAACATCCCCTCGCCAAAGCGGTGCTGGACGCCTGCGCCGAGCGCGGCCTGGACGTTCCGGATGTCAGCGACAGCCAATCCCTGGCCGGACGCGGCATTGCCGGCAGCCTCGACGGTCGCCGCCTGGCCCTGGGTAATCGGCGTCTGTTGGACGAACTCGGCCTGAGCCCCGGCTCGCTGGCCGAGTCGGCACAGGCGTGGGAAATCGAAGGCCGGACCCTGTCCTGGCTGATCGATCAAGACGCGACGCCTCGGGTGTTGGGCCTGTTCGCCTTCGGTGACACCCTCAAGCCCGGCGCCCTCGCTGCCGTACAGGCTTTGAATGAGCGCCACATCGCCAGTCACTTGCTCACGGGCGACAACCGGGGCAGCGCCCGGGTGGTGGCCGAGGCGCTGGGAATCACCCAGGTCCATGCCGAAGTGCTGCCCGCGGATAAGTCCGCCATCGTCCAGCAGTTGAAAACGCATTCGGTGGTGGCGATGGTCGGCGACGGCATCAACGACGCCCCGGCCCTGGCCGCCGCCGACATCGGCATCGCCATGGGCGGCGGCACCGACGTGGCGATGCACGCCGCCGGGATCACCCTCATGCGTGGCGATCCACGGTTGGTGCCGGCGGCCCTCGACATCAGCCGCAAGACCTACGCCAAGATCCGCCAGAATCTGTTTTGGGCATTCGTCTATAACCTGATTGGCATTCCGCTGGCGGCGTTCGGCTTCCTCAACCCGGTGCTGGCCGGCGCGGCCATGGCGCTGTCGAGCGTCAGCGTGGTGAGTAATGCGTTACTGTTGAAATTCTGGACACCCAAGCGGTTGGAGGACAAGCGATGAACATCGGCCAAGCGGCCCACCAGAGCGGCCTGAGCGCGAAGATGATTCGCTATTACGAGTCCATCGGCCTGCTCAAGGCAGCCCACCGCACCGACAGCGGCTACCGGATCTATGGCGCCGAGGACCTGCATACGCTGGCCTTTATCAAGCGCTCCCGGGACCTTGGGTTTTCACTGGAAGAGGTCGGCAAACTGCTGACCCTCTGGCAGGATCGCCAACGGGCTAGCGCTGACGTCAAGGCTCTGGCTCGGCAACACATCGATGAGCTGAACCAGAAAATCCGCGAATTGGCCGAACTGCGTGACACCCTTCAGGATCTGGTGGAGCACTGTCATGGTGATCATCGTCCGGATTGTCCGATTCTCAAGGAATTGGCTTCGGGGTGTTGCCAGGAGGCAGCGCCCCCCTGACAGTCCCAAGAACACCTCCCTCTGTGTGGACACCAATGCCATGAAGCACCCAACCCCTGTGGGAGCGAGCCTGCTCGCGATGGCGTCGGCATGTTCAATAGTGATGCAAGCTGACCCACCGCTATCGCGAGCAGGCTCGCTCCCACAAGGGATTTGCGCAGGGGCTGAGTTTCTTGGCAGCCACAAAAAACCCGGCCTTGGCCGGGTTTCTGATCAACCAATCATTGCATCCAAGGCGGAGGCGGCTCCTCAGCTTTACCAGGAGGAGCATCGTCAGCAGCCCGTACAGCCTGACGACGCTCCTCATCCAAGCGAGCAGCCTCGATCTCACGCATGATCCCCCCGACATCCGCCGCTTCTTCCGGCTCGTCGAACTCACCCGTCAGCACGCTGGCCGGATGCAAGGTGCCCGCTTCATACAGCGCCCACATCTCCTTCGCGTACTTGGTACGCCTGAGCTCCGGCGCAAACCGGCCGAAGTAGGAGGCCATGTTGCCCACATCCCGCTCCAGCATGCTGAAGGCATGGTTGTTACCCGCCGCATCCACCGCTTGCGGCAGATCGATGATCACCGGCCCTGTCGGCGTAAGCAGTACGTTGAACTCCGACAGGTCACCGTGCACCAGACCAGTACACAGCATCAGCACGATCTGGGAAATAAGGAACGCGTGATACTCACGGGCCTGATCCGGCTCCAGCGTCACGTCGTTCAGGCGCGGCGCGGCATCGCCGTACTCGTCGGCCACCAACTCCATCAGCAGCACACCTTCAAGGAAGTCGTACGGTTTGGGCACACGCACACCCGCGCTTGCCAGCCGGAACAGCGCCGCCACTTCGGCGTTCTGCCAGGCGTCTTCGGTTTCCTTGCGCCCGAACTTCGAGCCCTTGGCCATGGCCCGGGCCTGGCGGCTGTTACGGACCTTGCGGCCTTCCTGGTATTCGGCCGCCTGACGAAAACTTCGCTTATTCGCCTCCTTGTAGACCTTGGCGCAACGTAGCTCGTTGCCGCAGCGCACCACATAAACAGCTGCTTCTTTACCACTCATAAGTGGGCGCAGCACCTCGTCGACCAGACCGTCCTCGATCAGGGGTTCAATGCGTTTTGGAGTCTTCATCAGCTTTTATTGTGGGTCCTTTATTACCGAACACGCGAATGACAGTCGTTATACGGCAATCTTTCCTCCACGGGGAGGGGGTGCCGACCTATGAACCTTACGATGCACACAATGTGCCGGATTAAATCGACCGCGCCGAATCATAGCCGAGAGCGGGTATGGCGTTGGCAACTGAATGCGAAGGTATTTGCGACAAGAGCTGACAGCACTGTCCACAGACCAGGCTCAGGATTTAAACAGCTCCCCTGGCGTATGCCCAAACAGCCCCTTGAACGCCGCGATGAAAGCAGACGTTGAATCATACCCACAGGACAGCGCCGCGCTGGTCACACTGTCGCCCTTCTCCAGCGACCCCAGGGACGACAGCAAGCGCACGCGCTGGCGCCAGGCGCGAAAACTCAGGCCGGTCTCGCGCTGGAACAGGCGCATCAGAGTTTTTTCCGAGGTGCCCAGGCGTTCAGCCCAAACTTGCAGGCTGACGTTCTGATCGGGCTGTACGATCAGTTCGTTGCACAGCGTCAGCAGACGCGCGTGTCGCGGCAGCGGCAGGGAGAAGCCCACTTCCGGCAGGGTCGCCAACTGGTCCAGCAGCACCCGCACCAAACGCTCCTCCCAGGTCTCGTCCTGCGGGTATTCGGCCGGCAGCTGACAGAACACCTTGATCAACTCCCGCGCCAGCGGCGTGACTTCCAACACCCGGCAGCGCTCATCCGCCCAGGGGCAAGCCTGGCGATGGACATAAAGGCTGCGCATTTCCGCCCGAGTGGAGGTCACCACCTGGTGCTCCAGGTCGGCCGGGATCCAGATGCCCCGTTGGGGCGGGGCGAAGAAGCTGCCCTCGGCGGTGTGCACGCCGAGAACGCCGCTGATGGCGTAGGAAAATTGCACCCAGTCATGGCGATGGGCTTGCGTCCAGGATCCGGCGCTCAGGCTTTCGACACGGGCATACAACGGCCTGGGCAATTGCGTGAGGTCGGGAATGCGTCTTTCCAGCTGCTGATGTCCGTTAGTCGGCATTGATTGGCCTTATGTCGCAAGACGGTTGTATGGACCGACGTTAGGCTAAGTCGACTTTTCTTACAACTTGCGGTGCCCTATGCACATCTTCCGCCACCTCAAACGCATAGTGACCGACTGGTTCCTCTGCGGCATGTTGCTCGCCACATTGCTGGCGTATTTCTTTCCGACCTTTGGCGCCAGCGGCGGCGCCATGCACGCCGAGTGGGTCGTCAATATCGGCATCTTCGTGGTGTTCTTCCTGCACGGGGTCAACCTGTCCGGTGAGCAGATTCGCCACGGTCTGAAAAACACTCGGCTGCACATAATGGTGCAGGGCTTCACCTTCGGCGTGTTTCCGTTGCTCTGGTTGCTCAGCAACTGGCTACTGGGCAGCCATGTACCGTCGTTGCTGATGCTGGGGTTCTTTTACCTGTGCGCCCTGCCCTCGACTATTTCCTCCTCGGTGGCCCTCACCGGCAGCGCCGGCGGCAACGTGCCGGCGGCGATTCTGAACGCGAGCCTGTCCAGTGTGCTGGGGGTTGTCCTGACCCCCTTGCTGGTCAGTTTCGTAGTCGGCAGCGGCGCCGGGGGCATCGACCTGGGGTCAACCTTGCTCGACCTGTGCCTGATGTTGCTGCTGCCGCTGGTATTGGGGCAGTTTCTGCGGCGCTGGCTGGCGGGCTTTTTCGGCCGGTACAAGCGCTACACCAGCATCATCGACAAACTGGTGATCCTGCTGCTGGTCTACGCGGCGTTCTGCAACTCGATGGTGTCCGGGATCTGGCAGCAGCAAGGCCACGGCGTGCTGCTCAGCGCGGCGATTGGCAGTGCCGTGCTGCTGGCGGTCATCCTGTGGGCAACCACCCGCACGGCTCGGGCCCTGCAATTCAGCAGCGCCGACGAGGTCGCTGCGGTGTTCTGCGCCAGCAAGAAATCCCTCGCCGCCGGGGTGCCGATGGCCGCGTTGATTTTTGGCAATCACCCCGGCCTGGGCCTGATTCTGCTACCCATCATGATTTATCACCCTCTGCAGTTGATCGTCTGCTCGATCCTGGCCGAGCGTTACTCCAGCCACCATCGAGCGCTGGCCACTCAACAGAAAGAGGCGGTCCTCAACGCTCGATAATCACCGTCACGCCTTGGCCGGCGGCCGCACAGATCGAGATCAGCCCCCGGCCTCGTCCCGCAGCATCCAGCAACTTGGCCAGGTTGGCGACAATGCGCCCGCCCGTGGCCGCAAACGGGTGGCCGGCGGCCAGGGAACTGCCCTTCACGTTCAACCGGCTGCGGTCGATGGTGCCCAGCGGCGCGTCCAGCCCCAGGCGGGTCCTGCAGTAGTCAGGGTCTTCCCAGGCTTTCAGCGTGCACAGCACCTGGGCGGCGAACGCTTCATGGATCTCGTAGTAATCGAAGTCCTGCAAGGTCAGGCCGTTGCGCGCCAGCAGTCGCGGCACGGCGTAGACCGGCGCCATCAGCAACCCCTCGGCGCCATTGACGAAGTCCACCGCCGCCGTTTCACCGTCGCGCAGGTACGCCAGGATCGGCAGGCCACGGGCCTTGGCCCACTCTTCGCTGCCCAGCAACACCAACGAAGCGCCATCGGTCAGTGGTGTGGAGTTGCCGGCCGTCATGGTGCCCTTGGCGCTTTTTTCGAAGGCCGGTTTGAGGGACGCGAGTTTTTCCAGGGTCAGGTCCGGGCGCAGGTTGTTGTCCCGGGTCAGGCCGAGAAACGGCGTCATCAAATCGTTCTGCCAACCTTCGGCGTAGGACGCCGCCATTTTCTGATGACTTTCCAGGGCCAACTGATCCTGCTCTTCCCGGGGGATCTGCCAGGTCTGCGCCATCAACTCACAATGCTGGCCCATGTTCAGGCCGGTGCGCGGCTCATTGATGCGTGGCAGCTCGGGCATCAAGTGCTGGGGACGCAGTTGCAGGAACGTCTTGATCTTATCGGCGGTGGTCTTGGCGCGGTTGGCTTGCAGCAGAATCCTGCGCAGCCCTTCATTGACCGCAATCGGCGCGTCCGAGGTGGTATCAACTCCGCCGGCAATGCCGCTGTCGATCTGGCCCAGGGCGATCTTGTTGGCGACCAGCAACACGGTCTCCAGCCCCGTGCCGCAGGCCTGTTGCACGTCGTAGGCCGGCGTGGTTGGCGACAGCCGCGAGCCAAGCACGCATTCGCGTGTCAGGTTCATCTCCCGGGAGTGCTTGAGCACCGCACCGGCAGCCATCTCGCCGATGTGCAGGCCATGCAGGTTGTAGCGCTCGATCAGCCCTTCAAGGGCAGCCGTCAGCATCGCCTGGTTGCTGGCGGTGGCATAGGGCCCGTTGGAACGGGCGAAGGGGATGCGGTTACCGCCGATAATCGCGACGCGGCGTAGCTGTGTCATGAAGAACTCCCTGTGTATCCGGATGCGCCAAAGGTCCTGCGGGAACTCCGCTCCCGCTCAAGCTTAGGCTTTATCTCGCCGATCGAACGACTGATTGCCAATCATGGTCCACACTTGGAACCCCATCAGCCGGAGTGTGTTCCATGTCTGACCGTTATATCGACTTCGCCAATTCGGCCATTGGCCTGCGTCTGGTCGGGGCCCTGGGCCTTCCATCGCCGGTACGCCTGGAACGCTGGCAGGCCGGGCGGCTGCGGCCAATCGAGGGGGCGTTGCTGCTGGGCGGTGGGCCGCTGACCGAACAGATTGGCACGTTCGCCAAGCGTCTGACCGACGCCATTTTCGTCTACGGCGGCGAACCGACCCTGGCCACTGAGTGGATTCCCGGCCACGGTCCGAAAATCAAAGCCGTGGTGTACGACGCCAGCCATTTGGTGCAGGCCGATCTGCTCAAGCAGTTGCGGGAATTTTTCCAGCCACTGATGAAGAACCTCGACCACAACGCCCATGTCGTCATCCTTGGCCGCGCGCCGGAAAGCCTCGACGAGCCTTTTGCCGCCAGTGCCCAGCGGGCGCTGGAGGGTTTCAGCCGTTCCCTGGCCAAAGAGTTGCGCCATGGCGGGACGCTGCAACTGCTGTATGTCGGCGACGGCGCCGAAACGCAGCTGGAAGGCGCATTACGGTTTTTCCTCTCGCCCAAGAGCGCCTTCGTTTCCGGGCAGGTGATTCGCCTCAATACCTGCGACACCCAGGTTCAGGATTGGACCCGCCCGCTTACGGGGCTCAAGGCGCTGGTCACCGGCGCCGCCCGCGGCATCGGCGCCTCCATCGCCGAAACCCTGGCCCGTGACGGTGCCGACGTGATCCTGCTGGACGTCCCCCAGGCCAAGGCCGATCTCGACGCCTTGGCGGCACGCTTGAGTGGACGCAGCGTCACCCTGGACATCTGCGCCGAAGACGCCGCCGCACAGTTGATCGAGCACCTGCCCGATGGCATCGACATCGTGGTGCACAACGCCGGCATCACCCGGGACAAGACCCTTGCCAACATGACCCCGGAATTCTGGGACGCCGTGCTGGCGGTCAACCTCAACGCGCCACAAGTGCTGACCAAAGCCCTGCTGGACAGCGGCACCCTGCGGGACAATGGCCGGGTGATTCTGCTGGCGTCCATCAGTGGCATTGCCGGCAACCGCGGGCAGACCAACTACGCCGCGAGCAAGGCCGGGTTGATCGGCCTGGCCCAGGCCTGGGCGCCGACGCTGCAGCCACGGGGTATCAGCATTAACGCGGTGGCGCCGGGTTTCATTGAGACTCGCATGACAGCCGACATCCCCTTCGCCCTGCGCGAAGCCGGGCGGCGCATGAGTTCCCTGGGCCAGGGCGGCCTGCCCCAGGACGTCGCCGAAGCCGTGGCATGGCTTGCGCAGCCGGGCACCGGTGCGGTGACCGGACAGGCGCTGCGGGTGTGTGGGCAAAGCCTTTTGGGAGCATGACCATGACGATCCAATGGCACGAGGTAAGCGCCGCGCCGAGTATGTCCGGGCTCTACGCGAAAGCGGCGACACGCCGCAAGGTCACCGGCAAGACCTTGCCAGAGGACGGGTTGCGCCAGGTGATACAGGTCGATCAGCAACGCCTGGCGGCCTATCGCAAGGTTTGCGGTTTCGCTGAAAACGGGCTGCTGCCGCCGACCTACCCCCACGTACTGGCGTTCGCCCTGCAAATGCAATTGCTCACCGCCCGGGATTTTCCGTTCCCGCTGCTGGGGCTGATCCACTTGAGCAACCGTATCCGCGTGCTGCGGCCCATGGGCGGGGTCAGCCAGGTGCGGGCCAGCGTCAATGTCGAGAACCTGCAAGCCCACCCCAAGGGTGCGGTGTTCAATCTCGTGACCCGCCTCGATGATCAGTTGGGGCCATTGTGGGAGGCCGAGAGCCAGATGCTGTGCAGAGGCGTCCAGATTGATGGCGCGCTGGTGGAAGACCGGCCGGAAACCAGTCCGCCATTGATGGAGGTGGCGCACTGGCCGGCACCCGCCGACATTGGCCGGCAGTACGCCAAGGTGTCCGGCGACTACAACCCGATTCACCTGAGCGGCATCAGCGCCCGTTTGTTCGGCTTCCCCACCGCCATCGCCCACGGCCTGTGGAACAAGGCCAGAACCCTGGCGGCATTGGACGAGCACCTGCCCGATGCCAACCTCGAGATCGAGGTGACCTTCAAGAAGCCAGTGCGCTTGCCCAGTGAGGTGACCCTGCTGGCCAGCGCGGCGGGGTCCAGTGGGGATTTGCGATTGATGGGGGCTGGGGAACTGGAGCATATGGTGGGGAGCTGGGGGCCGGTGGCCTGAGCGATGACAGGGTTTATCCCAGAGGGAGCGAGCCTGCTCGCGAAAGCGGTGGGTCAGCTTGCATTGATGTCGGATGTATTGCCGTCATCGCGAGCAGGCTCGCTCCCACATTTGTTCTCGGGCGTTCACAGATTCTGTGTCCACCGCCAATCCTCTGTGGGAGCGAGCTTGCTCGCGAAAGCGGTGGGTCAGCTTGCATTGATGTCGGATGTACCGCCGTCATCGCGAGCAGGCTCGCTCCCACATTTTGTTCTCGGGTGTTCACAGATTCAGTGTCCACCGCCAATCCCCTGTGGGAGCGAGCTTGCTCGCGAAAGCGGTGGGTCAGCTTGCATTGATGTCGGATGTATTGCCGTCATCGCGAGCAAGCTCGCTCCCACATTTGTTCTCGGGTGTTCACAGATTCAGTGTCCACCGCCAATCCCCCTGTGGGAGCGAGCCTGCTCGCGAAAGCGGTGGGTCAGCTTGCATTGATGTCGGATGTATTGCCGTCATCGCGAGCAAGCTCGCTCCCACATTGGTTCTCGGGTGTTCACAGATTCAGTGTCCACCGCCAATCCCCCTGTGGGAGCGAGCCTGCTCGCGAAAGCGGTGGGTCAGCTTGCATTGATGTCGGATGTACCGCCGTCATCGCGGGCAAGCTCGCTCCCACATTGGTTCTCGGGCGTTCACAGATTCTGTGTCCACCGCCAATCCCCTGTGGGAGCGAGCCTGCTCGCGAAAGCAGTGGGTCAGCTTGCATTGATGTCGGATGTACCGCCGTCATCGCGAGCAAGCTCCCACATTGGTTCTCGGGCGTTCACAGATTCTGTGTCCACCGCCAATCCTCTGTGGGAGCGAGCTTGCTCGCGAAAGCGGTGGGTCAGCTTGCATTGATGTCGGATGTATTGCCGTCATCGCGAGCAGGCTCGCTCCCACATTTGTTCTCGGGCGTTCACAGATTCAGTGTCCACCGCCAATCCCCTGTGGGAGCGAGCCTGCTCGCGAAAGCGGTGGGTCAGCTTGCATTGATGTCGGATGTATTGCCGTCATCGCGAGCAGGCTCGCTCCCACATTGGTTCTCGGGTGTTCACAGATTCTGTGTCCACCGTCAATCCGCCGCGGGCTTGGCTAGCGCGGCGGGTAGTTGGACAAGATCCGCCCCACCGTCTCACGCAGCGCAAGGCTGCGGTCAGTTGGATTCGGCGAATTGCTGAGCATTCGCTCATCACTGCCACGCCACACCAGCTTCCCGTCCTTGCCATCGAGCAGGTCGATCTGCACCGTGGCGACTTTGTAGCTGATGTTACGGGTTTCGTTGTACATCGGACCGCCCCAATAACCGTTCCAAGGGCCGCCCCAACCGCCACCGTAATTAGTCGTGACCTGTTGTTGACGATCCTCGACGATCAAATAGGCCTGGACCTGCACGTCGCCGCGCCCGCCAGCCGACGCCTGGCGCAAGCCGCGTTGGTCGAGTTGATCGGCAACGGCCTGGCGAATCCGCTGTTCCGTCAGGTCGCTCTTGATTCGGGGGTCATCGGGGCGATATTGCAGCGCAGGTTCTTTCCAGCTCCAGCTGCGATACGCCGCGAAATCACGGTTGGGGTCGAAGTCGTGGTTGACCTGATTGGAGGCGCAGGCGCTGAGCAGCAGGGCAAAGGCCAGTAGAGCAAGACGGCGAAACATGGTTTTTCTCCGTTGCGTAATCAACTTGGCGGATAAGCCGACATGGCTTTTTCCACCGCTTCGCGAATGGCGTCGGTGCGCTCGCTCTGGCTGCCACGCTGGCCGGTCTCGGCACTGGCGCTCCACACCGGCTGACCATTGCGCGCATCGAATAGATTTACCCGCACCACCACGACCTGCTCCTGATACGTGCGCACCATCGGCACCGTGTGATACGCCCCATAGCCAGGCCCGTAACGGTCATAACGGTTATAACCGCCGTAGTAACCCGTATCGTAGTCATCGCGAACCTGACGCACGCGGGTCTCCAGGCGTAAATCGGCGCTGACGAACAGGTCGGCCGGCCGGTTGTCATGCAGCGGGCGCAGGCCTCGCTGGTCCAGGGCATTGCTCACCGCCTCGGCCACCTGGGCCGAGTCCGCCCAGGCAGTGCCCGGTGGCAGTTGCCCATTGAGCCAGGCCCAACTGCGATAGCGCCCGTAGTCACGGGACGGTGCGGGGTAAGCGCTGCGATCGAACACCGTGGCAGCTTCGGGCGGTGCCGGCGGCAGCGGATTGGAAGTGGCGACATACGGGTTGCTGCCCTGGCAAGCCGCCAGTCCCAGGCACAGCATCAACACCCCTGAACGACCTTTCATTTCGCTCTCCGCTCACACTGGACGGCAGATCCAGTGCAGATAACGTCCCAACCCGGCAAACGCCGGATGACGACGGTGGGCCAGTTCCATTTCCAGCAACTGTGCAAGCTCCACGCGAGCCTGGAACTCCACCGGCATGTAGTCATGGAAAACCCGCACGCCACTCTGGCTTTCGACCTGCCACAAGCCGTCAAGTTGCGCCGCCAATTCCCGCGGATCAAGGGGCTGTTGCGGCGTCAGGCTCTGTTTTTCACCGGCCATGTCATTTTTGCGCAACTTACGGAAATGCCCCTTGAGCAGGTTGCGGTAAACCAGCGCGTCGCGGTTGTAGAACGCCAGGGACAACCAGCCACCGGGGACCGTGAGTTGATGCAGCACCGGCAGGATCGCGTGGGGCTCGGCCAGCCACTCCAGCACCGCATGACACAGCACCAGGTCGTAAGGCTCCGTGAGCTGGCCGAGCAGGTCCTGCCACGGCGCCTGGATGAACGTGGCGCGCTGGCCCGCATCGGCAAAACGTTGGCGTGCGCCTTCGAGCATGGGCTCGGCTGGCTCGGCCAAGGTCACCTGGTGACCGCGTTCGGCCAGCCACAACGACATGTGACCCAGGCCGGCGCCGATGTCCAGCACCCGTAATGGCCGCTGCGGCAAGGTTTCCAGCAGATCGGCCTGAAGCACCGCCAGGCGGATCGCGCCCTTGGCCCCACCGTAGATTTTCTCGGCAAACCGGGTGGCGAGCTGATCGAAATGACGGTCACTCATTGGCCGAACCGCCGCTCGCTGTCCGCCAGTTTGCTGCGCACCACGGCGTCCATGTCCAGCCCCAGCTCGCTGCACATCAGCAGCAGGTACAACACGATGTCACCGACCTCCTGCCCGGCGTGAGCGAGTTTGTCCGCTGGCAGCTGGCGCGACTGGTCCTCGGTCAGCCACTGGAAAATCTCCACCAGTTCAGCCATCTCCACGCTGGCGGCCATGGCGAGGTTTTTTGGGCTGTGAAATTGCCGCCAGTCGTTACGGTCACGAATGGCATGCAGGCGTTCGGTCAGTTCAACAAGGTTCATCGGGCTCTCCTGAATGCCCATAGCTTCCGGGGGATGACGGGGGAAGGCAAGAGTCTCGGTACGAAGCGGCGGTTTGCTCCATAATCGAACGATCTCAGTCGCCACAGCTCCTACAATCAGGAGCCACCGGCTCAACGTAGATTCCCTCCCATCAGGATGCACATATGCAGGTAGAAAGCTTTTTCGAATGGCTCGGCCAGGCGCTTGGTTCGGTAATCCGTTTCATCGTCGACCTGCTCAGCGGCCTGTTCAACACCCTGGCCAATGCCGGCGGCAACTTCGTCGATGGCCTGTCGCGCACCCTGGGCATGGACGCCTCGATCATCAGCATTCTCGCGCTGATCCTCGGGCTGATGTTGCTGTACTCGGCAATCCGCGCCTTCATGCGGGCGTCGATCGTCATGGGCATTATCTGGTTGGTGCTGGGGTTGTGGGTGTTGAGTTGGATTATTCACTAGCCCCGAAGAAACCGCGCCGAACACACACCCGTGGCGAGGGAGCTTGCTCCCGCTGGGTGGCGAAGCCGCCCCAAATGAGCTGACGCGGTCTTTCAGGCACACCGCGCCAGCCGGTTTTACGACTGCTTCGCAGCCGAGCGGGAGCAAGCTCCCTCGCCACAACAGCACCGCGTTTATCCCATTCGCTTCGGCGTAGGACCAAGCTACGTCGCCTTGCGCCGTTGCCTACAACTACGCCAGAATCCGCCGGCTTGTGCGCCTTGGGGTCGGGCTTTATCGTTTCTCGGTCGCTGACAAATCAGCGATCGGGTTTAGCGATCCGACTCAACACAGACGCAACAATCCCCAGTCTCGATTGCCGATCTTATACGTCTGCAATTTGCGTAATGGTGGCTGTGCGCGGGAGACCTTCTGGTCTACCCGGGGTTTCTGTGACCCGGATCGCTAACCCGCGTACAGCCGCCACCTTTACTTGTTTAGCGATAGGTCGTGGTGGCTCAACCAATCACGGAGATTCACCATGTTCAAAGTAACCCCCAACCCACCGTCCAACGATCAGCCATCCCCCGGCAAACCCCTCGATTCAAAAGCCTTCGACAAAGCCACCGAACGCGCTCTCGATTACTACCTCAAGCCCAAACCGTCCAAATCCGAGGCGGATCCCAGCCAGATCTTCGCCGTCGTCAACGGTGTCGACACCGAATGCCTACTCGCCAACCTCAGCGAAACCCTGGCTTCGGCCAATGCCATGGTCAGCGACCTGGCGTTCGAGCTGGACGGTGCCAGGCGGCACGTGGCCCTGGGTATCCAGCAATTGATCGAACTGAGCGGCCTACTGGCGAACCGAGCGCTGGATAACGTCGACCCGCGCTAGCCGCCACAACACAAAACCCTGTGGCGAGGGAGCTTGCTCCCGCTGGGTGGCGAAGCCGCCCCAAATGAGCTGACGCGGTCTTTCAGGCACACCGCGCCAGCCGGCTTTACGACTGCTTCGCAGCCGAGCGGGAGCAAGCTCCCTCGCCACAATGACTCCGAAGTCACTTTGGAGAATTGTGTGTTCCCTTCCGCGCCGGGCACGATCAATTCAGGAACCCGCTACAATCGCGCTCCATCAAGGAGCCCGCATGTCCCACCTGATCACCGACTGGCGCGACCGTCTCACCCATCGCAGGGTCTGGGCGTTGGCTGCGCCGATGATTCTGTCGAACATTTCCGTGCCGCTGGTGGCGTTGGTGGACAGCACCGTCATCGGCCATTTGCCCCATGCCCATCAGTTGGGCGCGGTGGCGGTCGGGGCGAGTTTGTATACGGTGTTGGCGTGGGCCATGGGTTTTTTGCGCATGGGCTCCACCGGGTTCGCTGCCCAGGCCGCAGGGCGTGGGGATGGAGCGGCGCTGCGGCAGGTGTTGGTGCAAGGCCTGCTGCTGGCGATGGGCTTGGCGGTGGTGCTGGGTGCCGTCGGTGTGCCGTTGAGTGGCGTGGCTTTGCACTTCATGCAGCCGTCCGCCGAGCTCAACCAGTTGACCCAGGATTTCTTTCACACCCGGCTCTTCGGCCTGCCGGCGGCACTGGCCAGTTACGCGCTGGTGGGCTGGTTCCTCGGTGCCCAGAATGCCCGGGCGCCGTTGGCGATCCTGCTGGTGACCAACCTGGTCAACATCGCCCTCAACCTGTGGTTCGTGATCGGCCTGGATTGGGGCGTGACCGGTTCGGCCCGGGCGTCGGTGATCGCCGAGTGGACGGGTGCGCTGGTCGGTCTGGCCTTGGCTCGCCACACGCTGCGCGCCTGGCCGGGGCAGATTGCCTGGGCCGCCCTGGGCGTGTGGCAGAGTTGGCGTCCGCTGCTGGCGGTGAACCGCGACATCTTCATCCGCAGCCTGGTGCTGCAAGCAGTGTTTTTCCTGATCACGGTGCAAGGCGCGCGTCTGGGGGATGCGACCGTGGCCGCCAATGCCCTGCTGCTCAATGGCCTGCTGCTGACCGCCCACGCCCTGGATGGCTTGGCCCATGCCGTCGAAGCGCTGTGTGGTCACGCCATCGGCGCCCGCAACCGCCTGGCCCTGCGTCGCTCGCTGGTGGTGGCCGGTGGTTGGTCACTGATCGCAAGCGTCGGCTTTGCCCTGCTGTTTCTGCTCGCCGGGCACCTGTTCATCGCGATGCAAACCAACATTCCCGAGGTGCGCGACACCGCTGATCGCTACCTGCCTTACCTGGCGACCCTGCCGCTGATTGCGGTCTGGAGCTATCTGCTCGATGGCCTGTTCATCGGCGCCACCCGCGCCCGAGAAATGCGCAACGGCATGCTGCTGACCCTGTTGTTGACGTTGCCGATCGCCTGGGCGCTCCAAGGGTTGGGTAACCACGGGTTGTGGATCACTTTCCTGCTGTTCATGGCCTTGCGCAGCCTGACCCTGGGCGCTATCGCCTGGCATTTGCAGCGGCGCGACGGCTGGCTCGCCGCCCGCGTCCAATAGCCTTTCAATCCGGGTTTTCTTGCCACAGCTTGCGCAGATGATCGAGCCGCTCACGCTGCGAACCGCCCATCAGCCTCGGCACTGGCTGGGCGTTGGGGTGCTGCAGGCGTAACCACAACCAGTCGTCGAGCACCGCTCGCTCGGTAAACCCCAGCGCCAGCCCCTGCTGCAAATCTCCCCAGAGCAAGCGGTAATCCCGCCCGGTGGAACGAGACCATTGCCAGGCATGCTGCTCAAGCAAACAGCGCTGCAACTGGCGCTGTTGCCGGTCGCTGAGACTGTGCTCTTTCTCCAGCGCCGCCACCGACAGTCCCGGGTTGGACAGTTGTTGCCAACCCTGGCTGCCGATCGCCCGGTCGGCCCAAGTGCCACCGAACCAGCGCAACAGGCTGATTGGGCCCAGCCAGCAACTGAGTTCCTGAGGGTCGCAGCCGTCGAAGAAATAGCTGGCGGTGTGCGGGTTGTAGTAGCTCAACAAGGCTTTGTGATGCAGGCCCAGCGTCACCGTGAGCATGCGACGCAGATGCTCCAGCAGTTGCGCGGCTGGCGCCGGGCTTACCACTAGCAACCCCGGCCAGGAACGCGCATCCAGGTGACAGAGGCTGGCCAGCGCTGGCGATTGCCGCAGGTCCATCAGCAGCGGACTGTGCTCCCGAAGCCCGTGCAACTCGGTACCCTCGAACAAGACAAAACGCCGGACCTCGGTGAATTGCTCTTGCACAAGCCGCGTCGCCTCGGGTGCGCCCGGTACGTCGAGCAGCAGCCAATGCGACGATGGCCCAGACCGGGCGGCAGCGCTCATGGAGCAACGTCCGAGCCGAGCCGCGTGAGCAGGCGGCAGGTGCACACCGGCTGAGCACAGGGACTGAAGCTCCCACCGCCGGGTAGCAGGCACAACAACACCAGCGGCTCGGCATTCAGGATCGCAGACACTAGGACCGGGTCGGGTGCGGATGGACAGCGTTCGTCCTGGGCGGTCACGCTTGCGCAGGACTCATCCAGCAAATCCGAGGATGCAGGCCCGTCGAGGAACGCGCTGATCAACGGCCGATCCGGGTCACCCTCGATAAAACTCACCAACACCTCGGTACCGTCACGCAAGCCACCCGCCCCAACAACGGCCAGCTCCGGCGCCAATGGCAACCAACAATGACTGGGGCTGGCCCCTTCCCCCTGATAAACCCAGTCGAACTGCACCGCCACGCGCCCCGCTCTCTGCACCGCCGGTTCATCCACCGCCACCACCCAACCGCGCTGCCGGCTCACCATGCGCGGCTTGGCGGGAACCCGGGACGCCATGAACGGAACGCCCCAGGGGATGGCCTTGAAATGATTGTCATACCCGCCCGCTTGTCCGCGATGTTCGACCTTCGTCAACAACCAGCGCTGATTCCAGCCTTCAAAAGGATGGGCCGTCAGTGATAACACCCGACCAGAATGCAAGTGCATCAGATGGCTGCGGCCCTGGGCAATCTGCTCCCCCAACACATCGGTCTGCACGCTGAAGGTCCGCACCGCAGTGGCCTGCCTGTCGCCCTCATAAATTGCCTCGCCAGCAGGGGGGAAACTGCCCGCATTGTCCGCGAACACCAGGCAATGCCCGTCCCGGGCGTGTTCGAAATGGAAATGAATGCCCGCCTCGGCGCACACGCGCTGAAGAAACTGCAGGTCCGACTCCCGGTACTGGGTACAGAAATCCCGTAGCGGATAATCACCGTTCAAGTCCAGGCAAAGGCTGCGCCCGCTGATGCCATGGGCCTTGAGCACCTGGCGAATAATCTGTGGCACCGAGCGGGCACTGAACACCCGTTGACTGAAGCGCTGCGCCAGGCAAGCCAGCCTCGGCCCGATGCGCACGCGACAGCCGACACCATGACGGTGCTGGACCAGCTCATGAAGCTGCCCATGAACACCCCGGCCCGAGGCCCCGAAACTCAACCAGACGCTGCGGTACAGCAGGCCCGCCAAGTCCAGTGTCGCGTCGCTGTTCAACAGTTCCACCTCATAGATGAAGGGCTCGCTGATGGCTTCGCTACCCGTGAAGGCCACGACGACAAAGGGTTCGGGCAGACCGGCTATCTCCAGACGAAAGGCTTGCTCGCTGGCTGGATCGGACATCGGCGTTTCTCTACAGGAGGGGCGGCCGGGGATTCTCGCTGAGAGCCATGGCCGAGTAGAGAGCCCAAGTACAAGTTAGGAAAGGGACTACACGAAATAAGGACGTCGCCGGTTAAATGCACCAAGGTACGGAAATAACGGAGGCATAAACAAAAACACCCTCCAGGACTGTCCGAAAAAACCCACGGCATGCGGTGTAGTTTCTGACAGCCCTGAAGGGCGGTGTTAATCAGCCGAAGGGGTGAAGCAGACGCGGTCCCGTGGCGAGGGAGCTTGCTCCCGCTTGAGTGCGAAGCGCTCACAAAGAGGGGCTGCTACGCAGCCCAGCGGGAGCAAGCTCCCTCGCCACAGGGTATGTGCCCGACTCTGAGCGGGCATTACCTCATCAAGAAGACAGATAGGACGAACGGGTCAACCCCAGGCGCAACGCATCCAGGAACTGGGTACGCTCGGCGGCGCTGATGCGGGCGCTGGCGCACTTGTCGCGGTAGTGAGTCATCAACTCCTCCGGCGACAGGTGCACGTAGCGCAGCATGTCTTCGATGGTGTCGTGGGTCTCGATACCGGCGTGGTACACGCTGCCGTCGGCGTTCTGGTAGATGTTCACCGAATCGGTGTCACCGAACAGGTTGTGCATGTCGCCGAGGATTTCCTGGTAGGCCCCCACCAGGAAGATGCCCAACAGATAGTCTTCACCGGGATTGAGGGAATGGACCGGCAGGCTGGTCTCGATGCTCTGCTCGTCGACGTACTGCTTGATCTTGCCGTCGGAGTCACAGGTCAGGTCTTGCAGCACGGCACGGCGCAGCGGCTCTTCGTCCAGGCGATGCAACGGCAGGATCGGCAGCACCTGGCCGATGGCCCAGGTATCCGGCAGGCTCTGGAACACCGAGAAGTTGCAGATGTACTTGTCGGCGAGCTTGTCGTTGAGTTCATCGAGCACCTGGCGATGGGAACGCTGGCGGGCCTTCAACGAATTGTGCAGGCGCCGGCACACGGCGAAGTAGCACTGCTCGGCCAGGGCTTTTTCCGCCAGGGTCAGCTTGCCATCGGCGTACTGGGTGGCCACGTCGCTCATGTAGTGAGTGGCGCGCCAGTAGGTCTCGGTGACCATTTCGATATCGGTCGGGCCCAGCAGGTCAACCAGCCATTGCACGGTTTCCGGCAGTTCCTGCTTGTTGTCGATCACCGGCACGTCGTCGTGGTGTTTCTCGACGTCGGTCACCTGCACGACCAACATGGCGTGGTGGGCGGTCAGCGAGCGGCCGCTTTCAGAGAAGATGTGCGGATGCGGTAGGCTCTGGGCATCGCAGAACTCCTTGAGCATACCGACCACGACACCGGCGTAATCGTCCATGTCGTAGTTGATCGAGCTGGCATTGCGCGAATGCGTGCCGTCGTAGTCCACGCCCAGGCCACCGCCGACGTCAATGTGATCCACCGGCAGACCGAGGTTACGCAGTTCGCCGTAGTAACGGATCGCTTCCTTGAAGCCGTGCTGGTAGTCCGCCAGGTTGGCGATCTGCGAGCCCATGTGGAAGTGCAGCAGGCGGATGCCTTGGTCCAGGCCGGCGGCGCGGAAGCGCTCGACCACCGACAGCAGCTGCGCGGCAGACAAACCGAACTTGGACTTCTCGCCACCGGTGTCGGCCCACTTGCTCGACGCCAGGGACGACAGGCGCACCCGCAGGCCGACCTGTGGCTTGACCTTCAGAGCGGCGGCTTCTTCGATCACCAGGCCCACTTCGGACTCTTTCTCGATCACGATGAACACGTTGTGACCCAGCTTCTGGCCCATCAGCGCCAGGCGGATGAACTCGCGGTCCTTGTAGCCGTTGCAGACGATGGTGCCGCCCTTCGGCGCCAGGGCCAGCACGGCCAACAGCTCGGGCTTGGAACCGGCTTCCAGGCCGATGGAGACGTTCTGGGTGGCGATAATGTTTTCGATCACCGCTTCCTGCTGGTTAACCTTGATCGGATAGAGCGCGGTGTACTGGCTCTGGTATTCCAGACGCGCGATGTTGCTGTCGAACGCACCGGTGAGCTGGCGCACACGGTCTTGCAGGATGTCGGGAAAGCGCACCAGCAAGGGCAACGACAGGCCACTCTGACGCAACTGGTCGACTTGTTCGAACAGGTCGATGGGCGAACTGTCGGGTCCGTTCGGACGAACTTCGACGCGACCGGCGTCATTGATCGCGAAATACCCGGCCCCCCAATGGCGAATCCCGTAAACACTGCGGCTGTCCGCAACTGTCCATTGGCTGCCATCGTCTTTGCGTGTGCGTCGTACGGACATCGAAGTCCCCTATAAAGAAGTCAAAAAGCGCCATCCGGTCGGAGGCTGGCGCAGTCTAAAGAGTGAAAATGACGAATTGTCTGTCAGCAGGGTAGACCCTGCTCGCAGCGCTGAGTTTAGAAACCCGTTCAGAACAGGCTCTGTGAAAACCATGTGGGCGACCTCGAACGCGGGGTTCGGATCAAGCCGAGGGTGGTTTTCACAGAGGCTGCTAGCCGCCGGATTTTTTGGCCTTGAAGCCGTGTTTGGTCAGTTCCGCCAGCAACAGCTCGACGTGATCGCCCTGGATCTCGATGATGCCGTCTTTCAACGCACCACCGGTGCCACAGCGTTTTTTCAACGTGGTAGCCAGTTCCTTGAGCGCATCTTCGGCCAACGGCACGCCGGTGATCGTGGTCACCGTCTTGCCGCCGCGGCCTTTGCTTTCACGGCGCACACGAGCGATTCCGTCCCCTTCGGGGATGGCAGTCTGTTTGCAGATGCAGGCATCCACCGGTTGACGGCAATCAGGGCAATGACGACCGGCGTCGGTAGAAAATACCAGGCCGCCCAGGGCGGCGAAGGATGCGGCTTTTTTGGCCACCGGCAATCCTCTTGGGAGGACAAAGACTGATCGAGGGGAGAAAGTACCTCGACCGCGAAGCCCCACTCAGGCAGGGGCAGCGCTACTGGACCGCAGACGCCGGTTCAGCTTGAAAAGTCGCGCAGTGTAACGGCAAAAAGCCGACTTGCTAAGGGCCTATCGGCGCCAATTTATAGCTTCTTTGCGACGCCATCGCCATGGCTGCGCAAATAGCGCTCAAGCGCCGCCAGAGAGTCCGGGCAGTAAGGCTTGCGCTGGATTTCATCGAGCACCTGTTCGATGGGCAAAAAGCGCGCCTCGAGGACCTCCTCGGGTTGCAGGACCAGCGGCCCGTCCCACACCGCCGAGAAGGCCGAGCACCACAGGCGACTGCCGGGGTCTTCGAAATAAAAATGGTCGTGGGCCGTCAGTTCGACACCGCTCACACCCAACTCTTCGGCCAACTCACGGGCGGCGGATTCGGCGTAGGTCTCATCCGCCTGCACCATGCCGCCCGCCGCCACGTCCCAGAACCCCGGGTAGATCGCCTTGCTCAGGGTACGCCGATGCACACACAGTTCACCGGCCGAGTTGAACAGCATGATGTAGGTGCCGCGTCCGATCAGGCCACGCTCACGCAGATCGGAACGTACCAGGCTGCCGAGCAGATTGTCGTGCTCATCGACCCAAGCGATCAGCTCGGCATCCGAGGCCACTCGGTGAGCGACCTCCCGGGGACTTTCGCTCATGAATCAACCTTGGTTCAGCAATTGCCGCAAATCGATCACCGCCGCGTTAGCGCGGGAGATGTAGTTGGCCATTACCAGCGAGTGGTTAGCCAATACACCGAAGCCGCTGCCATTGAGAATCATCGGGCTCCAGACGGGCTCCTGGGAGGCCTCCAGCTCACGAATGATCTGACGCACGCTGACCGTGGCGTTCTTTTTCGCCAGCACATCGGCGAAGTCCACTTCGATGGCGCGCAGCAGGTGCGACAAAGCCCAGGCTTGGCCCCGTGCCTCATAGAAGACGTTATCGATTTGCATCCATGGTGTCTCGACCACCTCTTCATCCACCTGTGGCACCTGGCCTGGCGCCGGGACTTCGGTTTTCAGCGAGGTGTTGAGCTTGACCCGGCCGACACTGGCCGACAGGCGCTGGGACAGCGAACCCAGGCGAGTGCCGACATCGCCCAGCCAGTTGTTCAGGTTATCGGCGCGGGCGTAGAACAGCGCGCTTTTCTGGGCCGGGTCGGACAGGCGCGCCTGATAGCGGCTCAGGGAATTGATGCCTTCCTGGTATTCCGACTCACTGGAAGGCAATACCCAGCTGCGGTTGTCGAAGTTGAAGCGCGGCTCGGCCTTGGCCAGGTCGGCATCTTCGGCGGACTGGGACTGGGAGCGGGCGAAGTCCTTGCGCAAGGCGCGGCTCAGGTCGCGGACCTGCACCAGCACGCCATATTCCCAGCTTGGCATGTTGTCCATCCACAGGCCTGGCGGGAAGCGATCATTGGAAATGTAACCGCCGGGCTTGGTCAACAATGTCCCGGCCACAGTCTTGAGGGTCTCGACGGTGGTATAGCCCACCACCATTTGCCGGCCGTCCTTCTCGGCTGCCGCCTGGGCATTCTGCTGCACGGGGAACAGCGCGGGTTCCTGGCTCCAGTACCAGCCGACGGCAATGGTCACCAGCAGGTACAGGCCGACCAGCGTGGCCAGTGCCCGGCTGAAAAACAGCCCACCCAGGTAGCTGCGGGAGGCCGATTTCGGTTCGGCGGCACGTTCAGGCGCGCTGCCCGCGCGGTTTTTCCAGTCCAGCATGGCGATGTCCCTTCAATCACTTGAGTTCACGGTTCGACCACAACCCTACGCCATCGTGCCTGATTTGAAACGCGATAATGCGGCGCAAATCATGCCGGCCACGACAGGGCAATCGATCCGCCACTATAAAGGAAGCGTGGCCATCGGCCTACGGAACTGACCGGTCACAAACTGAATCTCGCGCCCAGACATAATATTGACGTATGACATATATGGCTTAGGGAAAGAGGTGCTAGCATAGAGCCACCAGTCGACCTCAGCATGCACCCTAACTAGTAGTCAGGATATGACCGAGCCAGAAGACCCCAGCCGTGAGCGCCTCAAGCACCACTTTGCCCAGCGGGTAATTCATCAGGCTCGTCAGATCCTGGAGATTTGGCAGCGCCTGCAACGCACGGAATGGTCAAGCACCGATCTGTCCGAGCTTAGCGAAGCCAATCTGCGCCTGCTGCGCTTTGCCGAACGCTTCGAACAGCCGGAGCACTCCCAGCTTGCCGAGGGCATCAGCCAGTCGCTGCAAGCGGTGGACGCCAATCGCGGGCGCCTGAGCAGTCACCTGATCACCGAAATCAATCGCCTGATGCAGCGTCTGTCCCGCACCGGCCTGCGCCATGGCGACCAACTCGAACAGACCTTCCTGCCACCGCTGCGCAAGCCCATCTACGTGATGCTGCAGGACCATGACCGCGCCGAGCGGCTGGCCAAACAGTTGGAGTTCTTCGGCCTCAGCGCCCTGGCCCTGGACAGTGTCGCAGCGTTTCGCGCCTCGATGGTCGAGCGCCTGCCCGCGGCGATTGTCATGGACGTGGACTTCAGCGGCCCCGGCGTCGGTTTGAAGCTGGCAGCCGAAGCCCAGGAAGGCCTGGAGCAGCCGTTGCCGCTGCTGTTCTTCAGCCTGCTGGAAACCGACACCCCGACACGCCTGGCGGCCGTGCGCGCTGGCGGCCAGGAGTTCCTCACCGGCACCCTCGAAGCCTCGAGCCTGCTGGAAAAGATCGAAGTGCTGACCTGCGTCGCCCAGTACGAACCCTACAAAGTGCTGATCATCGATGACTCCCGTGCCCAGGCCTTGCACACCGAGCGCCTGCTCAACAGCGCTGGCATCATCACCCGCACGCTGATCGAGCCGATCCAGGCCATGGCCGAGCTGGCGGACTTCCAGCCCGATCTGATCATCCTCGACATGTACATGCCGGCCTGCACCGGCACGGAACTGGCGAAGGTCATCCGCCACAATGACCGTTATGTCAGTGTGCCGATCATTTACCTGTCCGCCGAGGATGACCTGGACAAACAGCTCGACGCCATGAGCGAAGGCGGCGATGACTTCCTGACCAAACCGATCAAGCCCCGGCACCTGATCACCACGGTGCGCAACCGCGCTGCCCGGGCCCGCAACCTCAAGGCGCGGATGGTGCGCGACAGCCTCACCGGGCTCTACAACCACACCCATATCCTGCAGCTGCTCGAAGATTGCAGCTTCCGCGCCCGCCGCGAAGGCAAGCCCCTGAGCTTCGCCATGCTCGACATCGACCATTTCAAGCGGGTCAATGACAGCCATGGTCACCCCATGGGCGACCGGGTGATCAAAAGCCTCGCGCTGTTTCTCAAGCAGCGCCTGCGCAAGACCGACTTCATCGGCCGCTACGGCGGCGAAGAGTTCGCCATTGTCATGCCCGACACCGACATCGACGCGGCCTACAAGGTGCTGGATGAAATCCGTCAACGCTTTGCCGAGATTCACTACCCGGCGCAGCCTCATGATCTGTGGTGCACCTTCAGCGCCGGCGTGGTGGAGATGAGCGATGACTGCGACAGCCTGATGATGGCCAGCCAGGCGGACGAAGCGCTGTACCGGGCCAAACACGCCGGACGCAATCGTGTGCAGAGCGCCCGGCAATCAAAGCAAAGTGCCACCTTTTCATCGGAATCCACCGACTCGGTCATAAACCTGTAACCCAAACGCAATAACTTCAGGCACTTACGATTCTGCCCCCGGTAGACACTTGATGCGCCTGAAGCTGCTGACCAATCTCAATACCCTTCTTTTAGTTGCCGTTTGCCTTGGCCTCGGCGCCACGCTGTGGTGGTCGCAGATCGCCCTGGAGCGTCCCTATCTGCTGATGGAGCGCTACTTGGGCCTGTCGCGACAGTTCCAGGGCGAAGTGGCGCGCAACATTGAAGACTATCTGGCCAGCGGCGACGCCCTGCGCCTGAGCGCCGCCACCCAGGCTTTGGAAACCCTGCAAAAAGAGCTGGATCGATTCCCGCCGGAACTGGCCAAGACCCTGCGCCCGAGCCTGTCGAACCTCGACGGCTTCAGCAAGACTGATCTGCTGGCTGCCGGCAAACTGGCTGGCGATCCGCAGGCCTTGCTGTTGCAGGCCGAACGTGAACTGAGTGCCAGCCTCGACCAACTCGCCCAATACGCCAATGGCGCCCCTGCCTATCTGCCACCGTTGTTCGCCGCTTCGCAGCACCTGGGTCGGTTGTCCCTCACCCGGGACAAACTGGTCAGCAGTGGCCGCAGCGAATTGGCCGCCGATGTCGAGCGAGAACTGGCCAGTATCCGCGGGGAAGCCCAGCGCCTGGACAGCCTGCCGCTGCTCGGCGTAACGACCAGCAGCGAGTCCGGCAGTGATGACTTCGCCGCGCTGATGGGTTTGCAAACCGAGGAAAAAACCGCCGCCGAAGACGCGGGCATCGCCCTCAAGCGCGAACTCAACAGCCTGCTCGGGCGCTACCCTGCGGAGCTGGGACGGACCCGCGAACTGATCCAGAAACGCACTGAGCTGAGCAACGCTACGCACCTGAAAACCGCTGACGTGCAACAGGCGATCGATGCGATGGAACCCGCCGTTCGCGCCCAACATGGACAGATCCAGGGCGAGGTCCGCTTGATCCAGGGCGTGATGATTGGCTTGATCCTGCTGATCGCCCTGCTCATCGACACCTTGCAGCGACGCCTGGCCCGGACCTTGACGCACTTGGCGCCAGCCCTGTCGACCTGGGCCGAAGGGGACTTCAGCCGTGACATCCGAGTGGGCGCCAGCAACCGCGAACTGCAAGACATCGAAGCGTCGCTCAATCGCCTGCGGGCTTATCTGGTGGATCTGGTAGGCACCATTCGCCTGAACGCCGAACAGGTCGCCGGCAGCAGCCGAGCCCTGGCGGAGCTGAGTGGTGAGCTGCACAGCGGCGCCGAGGATCAGGCCGGTGATACGGCGCTGATCCGTGACTCCCTCAGTGAGCTGGAAGCGACGATCCAGCAGGTGGCCGGCGATGCCAGCCAGGCCGCCGACGCCAGCCGCAGCGCCGGGCAAGCGGTGGGACAAGGCCAGAAAGTCATCGGCCTGAGCCTCACCGGCCTGCATGCGCTGGTGGGCGAGGTGCAGGGCAACGCACAAATGATCGAACAACTGGCCGAGGAATCGGCCACCATCGGCGGTGTGCTGACGGTGATTCGCTCGATTGCCGACCAGACCAACTTGCTCGCCCTCAACGCAGCCATCGAAGCCGCCCGCGCCGGAGAGATGGGCCGGGGTTTTGCGGTAGTGGCCGAGGAGGTCCGCTCCCTGGCCCAACGCACCGCAGGGGCCACCGCCGAAATCCAGACGCTGATCGCCCGCCTGCAACTGGCCGCACGCCAGTCGGTGGACGGCATGCGCGCCCAGGTCGAACACGCCGAAGCCACCGCCAGCCAGGCCCAGGCCGCCGACGGCGCGCTGGATAAAATCGTCGAAGCCATCCAGACCATCGCCGACACCGCTGTGCGCATCGCCGATGTCACCGCCCAACAAAGCGGCGCCGTCAGCGAAATCCGCGATCACAGTGAGCGGATTCACCAATTGGGTGGGGATAACCTGCTACGCATCGGACAGGGACGGGAACAGGGCGACAACCTGTTGGTGCTTGGCGGACGGCTGCACACGGCGGTGCAAGCGTTCAGGGTTTAAGCACCACAGATCCATTGTGGGAGCGAGCCTGCTCGCGATAGCGGTGGGTCAGCTTGCGGCTATGTTGAATGTGCCGCCTTCATCGCGAGCAGGCTCGCTCCCACACTGGATCTCGTCTGCCCACAATCCGGCGGTCACCACACCTTCCCTGTGGGAGCGAGCTTGCTCGCGATTGCGGCGGATCTGCTTGCGATGATGTTGAATGTGTCACCGTCATCGCGAGCAAGCTCGCACACAGGGCACAGTGCAGGCTCGCAGCCATGGGTGACCGAATCCAAGAGCACGGTCACAAATTTCGCGTAAACATCGGTCATCGTGCTGGCTATTGCAGAGAACTGGACAGTCATAAAGGCTTTGCGGCATAGTCGCCGGGTTCTGACACCTGCTCACAGATAACAAGGAACAGCAGATGGCGACCCTATTGGTCCTGCACGGACCCAACCTGAACCTGCTGGGCACCCGCGAACCGGGCGTCTACGGGGCCGTGACCCTGGCCCAGATCAACCAGGACCTGGAACAGCGGGCCCGCACCGCCGGCCATCATTTGCTCTACCTGCAAAGCAACGCCGAATATGAATTGATCGACCGCATCCATGCCGCGCGTGGCGAAGGCGTGGACTTCATTTTGATCAATCCCGCAGCTTTTACGCACACAAGTGTCGCATTACGTGACGCGCTGCTGGCGGTGAGCATCCCATTCATCGAAGTGCATTTGTCTAACGTGCACAAACGCGAACCTTTCCGCCATCACTCTTACTTCTCCGATGTAGCGGTGGGAGTGATCTGCGGCCTTGGCGCCAGCGGCTACCGCCTGGCCTTGGAGGCTGCCCTGGAACAGCTTGAACAACAAGCTATACGCCCCTGACCGACCCTTGGGAGTTGATGATTCATGGATATCCGTAAAGTTAAGAAACTGATCGAATTGCTGGAAGAGTCCGGCATCGACGAGCTCGAGATCAAGGAAGGCGAAGAGTCCGTACGCATCAGCCGTCACAGCAAGACCCCAGCCCAGCAGTTCTACGCACCGGCGCCGATGCACGCTCCGGCCGCTGCACCTGCTCCTGCAGCAGCGCCAGTTGCCGCCGCTGCTCCAGCAGCACCTGCCGCACCAACGCTCAACGGCACCGTCGCCCGCTCGCCAATGGTGGGCACGTTCTATCGCAAGTCCTCGCCGTCCTCGCCGTCCTTCGTTGAAGTCGGCCAGACCGTGAAGAAAGGCGACACCCTGTGCATCGTCGAAGCCATGAAGATGATGAACCACATCGAAGCTGAAACCAGCGGTGTGATCGAGTCCATCCTCGTCGAAGACGGCCAGCCGGTTGAGTACGACCAACCGCTGTTCACCATCGTTTGAACCGCGGAGAGCCTTCGATGTTGAAACCTGCGAAGTTGGAAAAAGTCCTGATCGCCAACCGCGGTGAAATTGCCCTGCGGATTCTGCGCGCCTGCAAAGAGATGGGCATCAAGACCGTCGCCGTTTACTCCAAGGCCGACAAAGAACTGATGCACCTGGGCCTGGCAGACGAATCCGTCTGCATCGGTCCGGCGTCGGCTGCGCACTCTTACCTGCACATCCCGGCGATCATCGCCGCTGCTGAAGTGACCGGCGCCACCGCCATTCACCCGGGCTACGGTTTCCTGGCGGAAAACGCCGACTTCGCCGAACAGGTCGAAAACTCCGGTTTTGCCTTCATTGGCCCGAAAGCCGACACCATCCGCCTGATGGGCGACAAGGTTTCGGCCAAGCACGCCATGATTGCCGCCGGTGTACCTACCGTTCCGGGTTCTGACGGCCCGCTGCCTGAAGACGAAGAAACCGCTTTGCGCATCGGTCGTGAAGTCGGTTATCCGGTGATCATCAAGGCCGCTGGCGGCGGCGGTGGTCGCGGCATGCGCGTGGTACACAAGGAAGAAGACCTGATTTCCTCGGCGAAACTGACCCGCTCCGAAGCGGGCGCGGCGTTCGGCAACCCGATGGTCTACCTGGAAAAGTTCCTGACCAACCCGCGTCACGTCGAAGTCCAGGTGCTGTCCGACGGCCAGGGCCAGGCCATCCATCTGGGCGACCGCGATTGCTCGCTGCAACGTCGTCACCAGAAGGTTCTCGAAGAAGCGCCGGCACCGGGCATCGACGAGAAGGCTCGCCAGGAAGTCCTGGCACGCTGCGTCAAGGCCTGCATCGACATCGGCTACCGTGGCGCCGGTACCTTTGAGTTCCTGTACGAGAACGGTAGCTTCTACTTCATCGAAATGAACACCCGTGTTCAGGTGGAGCACCCGGTTTCGGAAATGGTCACCGGTATCGACATCGTCAAGGAGATGCTCAGCATCGCCGCTGGCAACAAGCTGTCGTTCACCCAGGAAGACGTGGTCATCCGCGGCCATTCGCTGGAATGCCGGATCAACGCCGAAGACCCGAAAACCTTCATGCCAAGCCCAGGCACGGTCAAGCATTTCCATGCCCCGGGCGGCAATGGCGTTCGCGTCGATTCGCACCTGTACAGCGGTTACGCGGTTCCGCCGAACTACGATTCGTTGATCGGCAAGCTGATCACCTACGGGGCGACCCGTGACGAAGCCCTGGCGCGCATGCGCAATGCACTGGACGAAATCGTTGTTGACGGGATCAAGACCAACATCCCGTTGCACCGCGATCTGGTCCGTGACGAAGGCTTCTGCAAAGGCGGCGTCAACATCCATTACCTGGAACACAAGCTGGGCAACCAGCACTGATGTTTCAAGTGATGTAAAAAGACCCCGGTCCATTGGCCGGGGTCTTTTTTTGCCTGCTCTTCAAGATGACGGCCAAATGGATCAGCTCAGCGCCACCGTAGGGAACGCGTGGGCTTCGATCTGCGCCGCAGTCGCTGGCCGCCCCTGCGGGGTGAGAACGGCACCACTGGCATTGGCTACCAGCGGTTCGCTGCGCACGCGCGCCATGAACCCACGAGCCCGCACCGACACCGGATCAGAACCCTGCTTCGCCCGCGCCAGCACTGGTATGTAGTAGCGTTCGACCTGACTGGCTGATGTCTTGAATACCGTCGTGACACCACTGCGCAGATCCAGTGAAACACCATAGGTATTGCCGAAGCAGGACGAGTACGACCAATGATCCCAGGTGGGTCGCAGCCCCTGGCGCCGCATCGCCGACCTGACCCGCCCGCCAATGTCAGCCCCCGTCAGCCAGTCGCCACCCACCAGGGTCGTACGAATATCCTTTGCGTTTGCGCCCAGGTGCCGCGTCACGTCCCGCAGGCTGCGCTCGATCAGTGTGCGGATATTGTGATCGAAATGGATAACGGCCCCGGCCTTGGTGGTCGGGTTATACAACGACGCGATCACGCAGGTCTGCGCGTTCAGGGAGAACAGATAGTTATCCGCCGCTGCCTCGCTGAACCTCGCCACCACGGCCTCGCCCTGCAACGCGCCCCTTGATACGTCCGGGAAGACATGACCGGGAAACGCCTGCCGCAGATCATTCACCCGTCCGAGGACAAGCATCTGATCATTGCCCCCTTTCAAGCCGACCTCGTTGTGTACCCACTTGCCCGTTCCCGCCCTGCGGATGGGCAGGTTGTACAAGGCACCGGGGCGACTGGCATCCACCAGGCACAAACCGCCGAAGTAAGGGTCCTCCTTCACTTGGTAGTACTTGCCTTTACTGCGGATGTAATAAGCAGTGTGGGGCTGCGATGCGCTGGACGGGCTGCGATAGGTGCCCCGGAAGATGCTCTCCCCGGTGACCTGCTCCAGATTCTCAGGCGCTTTGCCGACCGCCTGTTTCGGCTTGAAACGTATGGGCTGGATCACCGGCCCGGTCTCTTTGGCAACCAGCGGGGTCACGCTCCTCAAGCGCTGCTCGGACAGTGACATAGGCTTCACGACAAGCTTCAGGCTTCTGGCCGCCCGCCCCAGTAGCGGAGCAAGGGTCCCGCCCCCCAAGGCAGCGAACAATAGGCCCCAGGAGACCATCAGCCAGTGGCCCAGCGCACGATCCGTGTCGCCCTGCCCATGCGCCTCGGTGGCCTGTTTGACGCTGACGACAATAAAGGCGACATCCAGCAGCAAGGCAAAGGGCGGATAAACCAGGCACACGGGAGCCGACGCAAACAGCAGCCCCTTGATGACCTGGTGCCTGATCACCTCGGCGCGACTTTTGGTGACGTCTTCCACATCGCTGAGCGCGCGCTCGATGTAGGCATCGAACTCCGCCTGGATATCGTTCACTCGATTGAACTCGCGCAATGTGTCGACGCCAATGCTCGTCGCCGCCAGCGCCGCCAACGAACGCCTGACCGCCGCGCGGGCGCCGAGCGCGACCCGCTGCAGCACGTAGTCATGCAGGCGCGTGGCGACCGCCCCGGGAAAGTCCTGGTATCGGCGAAACGTGACACCGTCCGGAGCGTCCGGCGTGTACAGCCAATAGGCGCCCTTCGGATCGAAGTAGGCGAAGACGTAGACGCCCATCACAATATGGCCGCCGACGGAAAACCTGATCACCCCTTCGTGCTGCACGACGGTCCCCGAATACACCGGACCGGACACTGGCACCGACTCACCCAGAAGGGTGACTTGGCGGGTAAGCCACCAGAACTCATTCGCGCTCAACTGGGATTTGCCCGTTGCGACACGCAGGTCACGGTCCATCCGGGTCAGCAACAGGCTGCGGTAGGCATTGCGCCGTGCGGTGTATTCAGGAGCACTGGCATCGAGGAACCTGGCACGGACCTCCCGTACATATTGCTCGCCCACGTACGCCCGCCGTATATAAGACGCAAGCTCCGCACTGCGGACCTGCCCCAGGTCCTGCCCCACCGATGAGCGCACACCTTTTCTGGGATTGTCGATACCCGAGTTGTCGTCATACCCATGGATGACGAGCTCCAGCAGGCTGGCGACCTTCGTCTTGCCGTCCGCCAACCCCGGGTTGTAGTCGATGAGCACCGTTGCAGGATCGACCGGCGCCTGCACACCCTTGCTGCGCATGTAAGGGCCAATCGCTTGCGTGACGATACGCTTGGCGAAATCCACGAAGACTTCGTAGCCCTCCAGCTGTTTATTGAACACCTGCTGATGGACCAGAAGTTCCTGGCTCAAACTGCTGATGGTTGGCCGCGCCTCTATCGGCAGGGCGGAGTACCAGCGAGGCGATTCGTCCAGCTCCACCTGTGCCAGGTTGTTGTCCAGGCCCATTGCAACGATGTCTTCAAGGCAAGCCTTGAAACCGCCCACCGCGCCTCTGGGATCCCGGCTTGTATCCCATGTCATCGGCTTGTCTGCCACGCGGGCAAAGTATTCCCGGGCCACGCCTCGCTGCCCTGGAGAGATCCGCTGCAGCAGGTACTCGCGACCGGCTTCGCTGCGGGTCCAGGCGCCTATTTCCACACTCACGGCCCACAGCGAGGGCAATTCGATCCACTCCTGGCCATCCGGTTTGTCGGGGGCGTACAGCAACAAGTCGCTCTGCAGGTCCTCGCGATAGAACAAGAGCAAATCGGCACACTTCAACGTGTTTGGCAGCACCAGGCAGCTGACCCGCAGAACGCTGGCGGACCGTGCCGAAGCTTCGCCCTCCCACAGCGCTTTGACGGCCTCATGGTTGCTCACCTTCAAATGACCCGCACAGCGGGCAATGAACGCACTTTGCTGCAATCGTGCCGTGAACCAATCGAGCATGGCGTCTTTCAGATCCCCTCGGCCATACAGGCCGACCAGCGCCTGCAAGTACCCGGCCGGGGCATCAACGTCCGCCAGCAATTGACTGATGAACGCTGGCGAAAGGGGCTGGCTCCGCAGCATGGCGCCGTTTTCCACCAGGAACACCGCCACGGTGTCCGGCCTTATGGGGCCGGCCGCCAGCAACTCGCTCAGGCTGCGGGTCTGCACCGGCTGCCCCATCACACTTCGCCACTGCAGCTGCACTCGAATGCGGTCCGGCTCGACGTCCATGTCCCGCTCACGCCTGACATAATCCTTGACCAGATGCCGGGCAAAGGCCTGCCGCGAACCCAGGCCATCGAGCAGTCCATCCAGCAGCGCCTGGGCCTGGGCGGTCTGGTCCTGAAAAACCTTGAGCTTTTTACGATCAACTTCGCTTAGCCCTCGCAACCAATCAGGCAGTTGCCAACGCGCGATGGCTTCAAGGCTTTGACGCTCCTGCGTCGTCGCCAATGCGGTCAATTGACTCATCCGACGCCAGGTGTCCTGGAGCGCTTCGACTTTCTCCCTTAGCTCATCGCCCTCCAGGCTCGCCAACGGGTCAGGCTGGAAGAGCATGTCGACTGCAGCCATGTGCTCATCGAGCTTCTGCTTGAGCAGCGCCTCAAGCGAAACGTCGCGCCCAGTCATTCGCCAATGACGTCGCAGATAGTCTTTGTAGTGATGGATAAAACCCGTGGCTACGCCCTCTACCGCCTGGGCGATGACCTGCTGGCGCTCGGCCGGAAACCCAAGGTCTGCCCCGCCCGGCCAGCGATAGGGCGCCTGCTGTTCTTCGTCAGCGACCACCGATTTGTGATCGATCATGCGTTGCAGCACCGTGTCGAGCAGGGTGTCCATGAAATGCGGGGCGATGTTGCCGTGGTAATAGTGGTTGCGCAGCTCGACCAACACATACTCCTCCAGCACCTCCAGCAAGGTCATCTGGGTGTGCAGTCGTGCGTCGATAGCCGCCTGCCACCGAGACAATTTCTCCAAGATGGCTTGCGCGGTTGCTACCTGCGGGGAAGATACCGGCCCCGTGCCGTTGACGTTTCTTTGCCGCTCGGCAGTGTTGTCCATCACATTCCTCCCTGTTGTGTGGACCCGCACCTTATCCGCCCGCCAGCACCGGCATGTCATACATATATATATCGAAACACCCGCCTGGACGGCGCAAGACTCGCTTATCCACTTTGACGGCGACCTGGCGTACACTGCGCGCCTTTGCAGCCCTGCGCTGCCCCCTGTAGATTTTTCCAAAGGTGCCCGCCATGCCTTGGCTGCAAGTACATCTGGCCATCAGCCCGGAACAAGCCGAAACCTACGAAGATGCGTTTCTTGAAGTCGGCGCTGTATCGGTCACCTTCATGGACGCCGAAGACCAGCCGATCTTCGAGCCGGAACTCAATACCACGCCGCTGTGGTCCCACACCCACCTGCTGGCCCTGTTCGAAGGCGGCACCGAGGCGGCCAGTGTGCTGGCCCATCTCGAGCTGCTGACCGGCGGTCCGCTGCCTGAGCATCACAGCGAAGTGATCGAAGACCAGGACTGGGAACGCAGCTGGATGGACAACTTCCAGCCGATGCGCTTCGGCCAGCGCCTATGGATCGTACCGAGCTGGCACGCCGCACCCGAACCTGAGGCTGTGAACCTGCTGCTGGACCCAGGCCTGGCGTTCGGCACCGGCACCCACCCGACCACCGCGTTGTGCCTGGAATGGCTCGACGGCCAGGACCTCAAGGGCTGCGATGTACTCGATTTCGGCTGCGGCTCGGGGATCCTGGCCATCGCCGCGCTCCTGCTGGGCGCCAGGGAAGCAGTCGGCACCGACATTGACGTCCAGGCCCTGGAGGCCTCTCGCGATAACGCCGGGCGCAACAACATTGCCGAAGCCCTGTTCCCGCTGTACCTGCCGCAGGACTTGCCACAGGTCCAGGCCGACGTGCTGGTGGCCAATATCCTCGCCGGCCCGCTGGTGTCACTGGCACCGCAACTGTCGAGCCTGGTCAAGCCGGGCGGGCGCCTGGCGCTGTCGGGCATCCTCGCCGAGCAAGGCGAAGAAGTCGCCGCCGCCTATGCCGCGGACTTTGACCTCGATCCGATCGCCAATCGCGATGGCTGGGTGCGCATCACCGGACGTCGGCGCTAGAATGGCCGCCTGTATCAACCGGATTGCCGCATGACTGACAGCTTCGTCACCCAGTGCCCGCATTGCCACACCAGCTTTCGCGTCAGCCATACTCAATTGAGCGTGGCCCGCGGGGTGGTTCGTTGCGGCTCGTGCCTGCAAGTGTTCAATGCCGCGCGGCAATTGCTGGAGCAACGTGCCGGCAAGGAAACCGTCACGCCCCTGGCGCCGCCGATCAAGAGCCCTGCCGCAGAAGCGCCGCCACGGGCAATCAGCCAGAAACAATGGACCGCCGCCGAGCTGGACCTCGATGATCTGGACAAGGAACTGGCGCGCCTGGAACGGCGCGACAAGCGGGCACCGGATACCTTCGGCCGACGCCATGAAGACAATCTGAGTGCGCAACGAGATCACCTCTCGAACGAGCAGGAGCCCTGGTCCGATAGCCTGTACAGCCAATCCCCGGCGGAGCGTGCCGAAGCGGTCATCCAGGCGCCAGTGGAGCCATTCGAGCCCCATGAGCCCGCCCGGCCACCGCGCACCGAGCCATCCTTGTCCCTGGCCCTAGAGCCGCTGGAGCCGGAGGACGAGCCTGTCACCCTGCTACGCCTGGAACCGGACGACGAGCCCCACGAACACCTTGAGCGCCTGTCGGCCACCGACGACCACGACGACGAACCCGTGCAGCCGGCACCGCTGCGCCAGTCGCGCGAACGCCATGAGCCCGGCCTGCGCGCCGAGGCCCTCCATGACCTGGATGACGATCCTCTGCAGCTGGACTGGCGCAAACGCCGTTCGCCGTGGGGCCGCCGCTTGCTGTGGGGCCTGTTGATCCTGCTCGCCGCCGCAGCCCTGGGCGGCCAGTACATTGCGTACCATTTCGAGGAATTGGCCCGCCAGGACCAGTACCGTCCCTGGTTCCTGCAAATCTGCCCGACCATCGGTTGCGACGTACCCTCCAAGGTCGACATCGCCAAGATCAAAAGCAGCAACCTGGTGGTGCGCAGCCATCCGGAGTTCAGCGGCGCCCTGGTGGTGGACGCGATCATCTACAACCGAGCACCCTTCTCCCAGCCTTTTCCGCTGCTGGAGCTGCGTTTCGCCGACCTCAACGGGCACTTGCTCGCCAGTCGCCGCTTCAAGCCCGGGGAGTACCTGGGGGGCGATCTCGAAGGCCGCGGCGAAATGCCGCCGCAGACCCCGATCCACATCGCGCTGGACATCCTGGACCCAGGACCTAAAGCGGTGAACTACAGCCTGAGCTTCCATTCGCCCGAGTGAAGCCGCCAGGGGTCGGTCGATTGACGACAGCTTTCTGACTCAGCCCACCCAGACCAAACCGCTGGCGATAACAAAATAGCTGTTCAGATTTTATCCAATTCGACCTTTATCCAGTCATCGAGAGCGGGTATCATGCCAACCCTTTTTCGAAGTCTCATGATCCGGCCCCACTTCAGGGAAGTCCTATGTCGGCGGTACGCATCGGCCCATATACATTGCAGAACGGCCTGGTTCTCGCCCCTATGGCGGGCGTCACCGATCAGCCCTTTCGTCAGCTGTGCAAGCGACTGGGCGCAGGTCTGGTGGTTTCGGAAATGGTCACCAGCGACATGAGTTTGTGGAACACCCGCAAATCGCGTCTGCGCATGATCCACGAAGGTGATCCCGAGCCCCGCTCGGTACAGATTGCCGGTGGCGACGCACAGATGCTGGCGGAGGCGGCCCGGGCCAATGTGGCGATGGGCGCGCAGATCATCGACATCAACATGGGTTGCCCGGCAAAGAAGGTCTGCAACAAGGCCGCAGGCTCGGCACTGTTGAAAGATGAAGCCCTGGTCACCGAGATCCTGCAGGCGGTCGTCGCCGCAGTGGATGTGCCGGTGACCCTGAAGATCCGCACCGGGTGGGACCGGGAGAACAAGAACGGCCTGACAGTGGCGAAGATCGCCGAACAGGCAGGTATCACGGCGCTGGCGGTCCACGGCCGCACCCGTGCCGACCTGTATACCGGTGAAGCGGAGTACGACACCATTGCCGCGATCAAGCAGGCAGTGTCGATTCCGGTCTTTGCCAACGGCGACGTCGATTCGCCCGAGAAGGCCCGGTACGTGCTGGACGCGACTGGTGCCGACGGACTGTTGATCGGCCGGGCCGCCCAGGGGCGGCCATGGATTTTTCGTGAGATCGAACACTTCCTGCGCACGGGCGAAAAACTCGCTGCGCCGCAGTTGTCCGAGGTGGAACGTATTCTGCTAGAGCATCTGGCCGCGCTGCATGCCTTCTACGGAGAAGTCATGGGTGTACGCATCGCTCGCAAGCATGTGGGCTGGTATCTCGCAACCCTGCCGGGCGCCAGGGAGTTTCGCGCCCGTTTCAATCGTTTGGATGGTACGCAAGCACAATGCGCCGACGTTCAGGCGTTCTTCGCTGAGCGTTACAAGAGCCTGACAGGGGACGAAGGGGTGGCCGCATGACGATGATGACCGAGACTTTAGTGAGTGGAATAACACCCGTGAGCGACAATGTGAATTTGAAACAGCACCTCAACACGCCCAGCGAAGAAGGTCAGACCCTTCGCGGGAGTGTCGAGAAGGCGCTGCACAATTATTTCGCCCACCTTGAGGGCGCTGCCGTCACGGATGTGTACAACCTGGTGCTTTCCGAAGTCGAGGCACCGCTGCTCGAAAGCGTGATGAACTACGTCAAGGGCAACCAGACCAAGGCCAGTGAGCTGTTGGGCCTGAACCGCGGCACCCTGCGCAAGAAACTCAAGCAGTACGATCTGCTGTAAGCATTCAATCAAACCAGAAAGGCGCCCGCATAAAAAACGGTCGCCTTTTTTGCTGACTTCCCTTGCTTTTGATGGAAATTGAAATGACCGACCAGACCACCCGCCTGCCGATCCGCCGCGCCTTGATCAGCGTCTCCGACAAGACCGGGATCCTCGAATTCGCCCGCGAGCTGCAACAGCTGGGCGTCGAGATTCTCTCCACCGGCGGGACCTTCAAGTTGCTGCAGGACAACGGCGTCGCCGCAGTGGAAGTCGCGGACTACACCGGTTTTGCGGAAATGATGGACGGTCGGGTCAAGACCCTGCACCCGAAGATCCACGGCGGGATCCTGGGCCGTCGCGGCATCGACGACGCCATCATGAACGAACACGGCATCAAGCCGATTGACCTGGTCGCGGTCAACCTCTACCCGTTCGAAGCCACCATCAACAAGCCAGGCTGCGACCTGCCGACCGCCATCGAGAACATCGACATCGGTGGCCCAACCATGGTCCGCTCGGCAGCCAAGAACCACAAAGACGTGGCCATCGTGGTCAACGCCAGCGACTACGCCAGCGTGCTGGACAACCTCAAGGCCGGCGGCCTGACCTACGCCCAGCGTTTCGACCTGATGCTCAAGGCCTTCGAACACACCGCCGCCTACGACGGCATGATCGCCAACTACATGGGCACCGTGAACCAGGCTGCTGAAACCCTCTCGACCTCCGGCCGCAGCGAATTCCCGCGCACCTTCAACAGCCAGTTCGTCAAGGCCCAGGAAATGCGCTACGGCGAGAACCCGCACCAGAGCGCGGCGTTCTACGTGGAAGCCAAGCCTGCCGAAGTCGGCATTGCCACCGCTACCCAGCTGCAAGGCAAGGAATTGTCGTTCAACAACGTGGCCGACACCGACGCCGCGCTGGAATGCGTGAAGAGCTTCGTCAAGCCAGCCTGCGTGATCGTCAAGCACGCCAACCCGTGCGGCGTGGCCGTGAGCCCCGACGCCGAAGGCGGCATTCGCCAGGCCTACGAACTGGCCTACGCCACCGACACCGAGTCGGCCTTCGGCGGCATCATCGCCTTCAACCGTGAACTGGACGCCGAGACCGCCAAGGCCATCGTCGAGCGTCAGTTCGTCGAAGTGATCATCGCCCCTTCGGTCAGTGAGGAAGCCCGCGCCATCGTTGCCGCCAAGGCCAACGTGCGCTTGCTGGCCTGCGGCCAATGGTCGGCCGACCGTGCACCGGCCTGGGACTACAAGCGTGTCAATGGCGGCCTGCTGGTCCAGAGCCGTGACATCGGCATGATTGGCAGCGAAGACCTCAAGGTGGTGACTAAGCGCGCTCCGAGCGAGCAGGAAATCCACGACCTGATCTTCGCCTGGAAAGTCGCCAAGTACGTCAAGTCCAACGCCATCGTGTACGCCAAGAACCGTCAGACCATCGGCGTCGGCGCCGGCCAGATGAGCCGCGTGAACTCGGCCCGTATCGCCGCGATCAAGGCTGAACACGCCGGCTTGCAGGTACAAGGCGCGGTCATGGCCTCCGATGCGTTCTTCCCGTTCCGCGACGGCATCGACAATGCGGCCAAGGTCGGTATCACCGCGGTGATCCAGCCGGGGGGCTCGATGCGTGACAACGAAGTAATCGCCGCCGCCGACGAAGCCGGCATCGCCATGGTATTCACCGGCATGCGCCACTTCCGTCACTGATACACCCTGATCGAAATGTGGGAGCGAGCCTGCTCGCGAATGCAATCTGCCAGCGACGTTGATGGTGGCTGATACACCGCTTTCGCGAGCAGGCTCGCTCCCACATAAAGCGCCCCAGCAGCGCCTTACAGAATTTGAGGTTTTTGAAATGAATGTTTTGATCATTGGCAGCGGTGGCCGTGAACACGCCCTGGCCTGGAAAGTGGCTCAGGATCCCCGCGTGCAGAAGGTCTTCGTGGCGCCGGGCAATGCCGGTACCGCTATCGAAGCCAAGTGTGAAAACGTCGCCATCGACGTGCTGGCCCTGGAACAACTGGCTGATTTCGCCGAGAAGAACGTCGCGCTGACCATTGTCGGTCCGGAAGTGCCGCTGGTCGCCGGTGTGGTCGACCTGTTCCGCTCCCGCGGCCTGGACTGCTTCGGCCCGACCGCCGGCGCCGCGCAGCTGGAAGGCTCGAAAGCGTTCACCAAGGATTTCCTGGCACGTCACAAGATCCCGACCGCCGATTACCAGAACTTCACCGAAATCGAACCCGCCCTGGCTTATCTGCGGGAGAAAGGCGCGCCGATCGTGATCAAGGCCGACGGCCTGGCCGCCGGTAAAGGCGTGATCGTCGCCATGACCCTGGCCGAGGCCGAAGAGGCCGTGCGCGACATGCTGGCCGGCAACGCATTCGGTGATGCCGGTTCCCGGGTGGTGATCGAAGAGTTTCTCGACGGCGAGGAAGCCAGCTTCATCGTCATGGTCGATGGCAAGAACGTCTTGCCGATGGCCACCAGCCAGGACCACAAACGCGTCGGCGACGGCGACAGCGGCCCGAACACCGGTGGCATGGGTGCCTACTCCCCGGCCCCGGTGGTCACGGCCCAAGTGCATCAGCGGGTCATGGACCTGGTGATCTGGCCGACCGTGCGCGGCATGGCCGAAGAAGGCAACGTCTACACTGGCTTCCTGTACGCTGGCCTGATGATCGACAAGGCTGGTAACCCAAAAGTCATCGAATTCAACTGCCGTTTCGGCGATCCTGAGACCCAGCCGGTGATGCTGCGCCTGCAATCGAGCCTGGTGCTGCTGGTCGAAGCCGCCCTGGCCCAGGCGCTGGACAAAGTCGAAGCCCAATGGGATCCGCGTCCAAGCGTCGGCGTGGTATTGGCGGCGGGCGGTTATCCGGGCGACTACACCAAAGGTAGCGTTATCCAGGGCCTGGACGCCGCGGCCCAGCTGGAAGGCAAGGTGTTCCACGCAGGTACCGCCTTGAAGGATGGCCAAGTAGTCACCGCTGGCGGTCGCGTGCTTTGCGCCACCGCCATGGGCACCAGTGTCGACGCCGCCCAGCAGCAAGCCTACAAGCTTGCTGCCGAGCTTGATTGGGAAGGCTGTTTCTACCGCAAGGACATTGGCTACCGTGCCATTGCCCGCGAGCGCGGCGAAAATCTGGAATAACCCGTTCATTCCGCCAGGCAAGGGTCGGTGGCCCTTGCCTGTCTACTCGGGCGCCGCGCATAGTTATAATCTGGCATCAACCTACGAAGGGATTTCGCCGTGCGCTGGCTCAGGATTGCCATAGGCTTTACCGTCACCCTGCTGACGCTGCTCTGCATGCTCCCGGCCCAGGCCGCGCCAGGCAGTGGCTGGGCGATATTGCTCGATGAACAGGGCGACCTGAAGCTGAGCGACATCCGTTCTGCCCGCTACACCAATCAATTCAGCCCCATCGACCTGGACCGCCTCAAGGCGGCTGAACCTGGCGGCGCACTGTGGCTACGTTTCCGACTGGCCCCCGACAAACATGAACAAATACTGCGCATCTTCGCGCCCGACCTGTCACGCCTGAATCTCTATGTGCTGGACGGCGATGCCCTGGTTGATCAACAAGTCAGCGGCGATACCCTGCCGCGTACCGAACTCCCCGTGCCCACCAGCGATTTCATGCTGGCGCTGCCCCGCAGCGATAAACCACTGGACGTCTACCTGCGACTGGCATCCCGCCACGAACTACGCCCCTACGTCACCCTGCAACCGGCGGTGCTGGCGGCGGCCAATCAGAACCAGACGCTGATCTATGGGCTGCTGTTCGGCTGCATCGCCATGCTGATCCTGCACAACCTCACCCGCTACGCCTATACCCGCTCGCGCAGTTGCCTGTGGCTGGCCGCCTGCGAAATGCTGTTGATGCTGAGCCTGGTGCTGCTGCTGAATCTGGCGGGCCCCTGGTTGCCCAACTGGCCCACGATCCAGACGCCCGGGGCCTACCTGGCCCTGTTGTTGACCGCGCCCTGTGGCTTGATGTTCGCCTATCGCTTTTTCGCGCCCCTGGGGCCGCATCCGCTGAATCGGCTGCTGCTGGGGGACATTGTGGTCGTCATGCTGTGCAGCCTGTTGCTGTTGTTCGTCAACACACTGCCGCTCAATATCATGACCTATGCCCTCGTGGCCCTGGCCGGCCTGAGCATGCTGTTCGTCAGCGCCTGGCACTGGCAAAAGGGCTACCGCCCGGCACGGCTGTTTGTCGCGGCCATGGTGGTCTTCAACCTGGGCACGCTGATCATCCTTCCGGCGCTGCAAGGGCTCACGGAAGTCCCTCCGCAAGGTTTGATCGTCACGCTGCTGGTCTTCATCTGCATCAGCGGCCTGTTGATGAGTGTCGCCCTGGGCGAGCGCCAGCGCTCGATCAATGAAAGTCGTTTCAGCATCAGCCGCGACCTGGCGGCGAGCAATGCCGAGATCAATGCCAAGGCCGAGTTCCTGGCCAAGATCAGCCACGAGATCCGTACTCCGATGAACGGTGTACTGGGCATGACCGAACTGCTATTGGGCACCCCCCTGTCGGTCAAGCAGAGGGACTACGTGCAGACGATCCACAGCGCCGGCAATGAATTACTGACCCTCATCAACGAGATACTCGACATTTCCCGGCTCGAATCCGGACAGATCGAACTCGACGATGTGCAGTTCGACCTCAACGCCCTGATCGAGGATTGCCTGAGCATCTTCCGCGCCAAGGCAGAGCAGCAAAATGTCGAGCTGATCAGCTTCATCCAACCCCAGGTGCCGCGAGTGATCAGCGGCGATCCGACGCGGCTGCGCCAGGCGCTGTTGAGCCTGCTGGAAAACGCCCTGAAAAAAACCGACGAAGGCGAGGTCTTGATCGTCGTGGCCCTCGACGAGCGCAGCAATCAACCACGCCTGCGCATTGCGGTGCAGGACAGTGGCTCGCCGATGGACGCCGAAGAGCGCGACTCGCTGATGCATGCCGAATTGCACAGCAAGAATTTCCTCTCGGCCACGCGCCTGGGCGGTAACCTGGGCTTGGTCATCGCCCGCCAGCTGATCATCCTGATGCACGGGGAGTTCGGCATCAAAAGCGGCAGCAGCCAAGGCAGCACCTTATGGCTGACCTTGCCGCTGGACCCGGATCGCCTCGAACATCCGACTTCCGACCTCGATGCCCCGTTGCAAGGGGCGCGGGTGTTGATCGTCGACGACAACGACACCTGTCGCAAGGTGTTGGTACAACAGTGCAGCGCCTGGGGCTTGAATGTCAGCGCGGTGCCGTCGGGCAAGGAAGCCTTGGCACTGCTGCGCACCAAGGCGCACCTGCGGGACTATTTCGACGTGGTATTGCTGGACCAGAACATGCCCGGCATGACCGGCATGCAACTGGCGGCCAAGATCAAGGAGGACCCGAGCCTGAACCACGACATCCTGTTGATCATGCTCACCGGCATCAGCAACGCGCCGAGCAAGATCGTGGCGCGCAACAGCGGGGTCAAGCGCATCCTCGCCAAACCGGTGGCCGGCTATACCCTCAAGACCACCCTGGCGGACGAACTGAACCAACGCAACAAAGGTCAGGCGCCGGACGTGCCGGTGAACGCGGGCCCGATCACGCCGGTGAAAGTGCCCAGCGATTTCCGCATCCTGGTGGCCGAGGACAACAGCATTTCCACCAAGGTCATCCGTGGCATGCTCGGCAAGCTCAACTTGCAACCCGACACCGCCAGCAATGGCGAAGAAGCCCTCAAGGCCATGAAGGAGCAGCGCTACGACCTGGTCTTGATGGACTGCGAAATGCCGATCCTCGACGGCTTTTCCGCCACCCAGCAACTGCGCGCCTGGGAAGTCGGTAACCAGCGGACCCGCACCCCGGTGGTCGCGCTCACGGCGCACATCCTGGCCGAACACAAGGAGCGCGCCCGCCAGGCCGGAATGGACGGACACATGGCCAAGCCGGTTGAGCTGTCCCAACTGCGCGAGCTGATCGAGCATTGGGTGGCCCAACGCGATCAGCAGAACCGTACCGCGCAGACGTCCTGAGCCGACAGACGGCAAAACGCCTGATAGACTCCCGTCGTCTCCTTCGCCTGAGCCTCGACCATGCTCCATGTGCTGTTCAGTGTTTACCTGAAGATGCTGGTGCTCTACAGCCCCTTCTTCGTGTTGTCGTGTTTTATCAGCCTGACTCGCGGCTACTCGCGCAAGGAGCAACGGCGCCTGGCCTGGAAAGTCGCGACCGCGACGCTGGTCTCCAGCGTATTGCTGTACTTGTTCGGGCGGGTGATTTTCAGTGTGTTCGGCATCACCGTGGATGCCTTCCGCATCGGTGCCGGCAGCGTGCTGTTCATTTCGGCGCTGGGCATGGCCCAAGGCAAGTCAGCCGTACAGACTGACAATGTTCAGCAGGACGTGACCATCGTCCCGCTGACCATTCCGTTGACCGTCGGCCCCGGCACCATCGGCGCCCTGCTGGTGATGGGTGTGAGCCAGCCACACTGGGACGACAAACTCATGGCCATCATCAGCATCGCCCTGGCCAGCCTCACCGTCGGTGTCGTGCTTTACCTGTCCAGCCGCATCGAACGGATTCTGGGTGACCAGGGTTTGCAGATCGTCAGCCGGCTGATGGGCTTGTTCGTCTGTGCGCTGGCGGCGCAGATCATCTTTACCGGCGTGAGAGGGTACCTGGTGCCGTAGCCCTCACGGTGTCTGGAAACTCAGGCACGCTTGCGACGGCTGAACCTTTTACTCAGTACCTCTCTGCGGTGTTCGCCCAGATACTCTTCAATGTCCTGCCTGAACGCCTCATAGCGGGCAGGGTTGAAGGTCACGAACGATTTACCGCGATAGATTTCTCGCGCTGAAGATTGCCAGTTCACGAAAAGTACCCCACCGTTACTTGAAGTACCGGACTGTCTTATCGAAGCGGACGATGCGATCAGGGTACCGTCAGACAACTGTTCGCATGGAATGACGGATAAACGCGCGCCTTCGGCCACCTTGACCTGGCTGTTGAACAGACGCATGGTTTCCTCATCCCGCTTCAAACCATCAATCGTGGTGTTCACCACGGCGCCGAGCACCGCCGCTCCCGGAACGCCGGCCTTAACACCATCGATGATTCCCTTGACGATATCGCTGATCACCAAATCCATGTCTACACGTCGGGCGCTCTCGGAGTAACGGGTATAGCCGTCCTCGGCGATGAAGCACCCAAGGTCCCCCAGGCATTGGATAAAGGCGTCGTACCACGCCCGGGTATTTTTGCCGCCGGGCACCTCATAGTTGGCTTCCATGATCGCCATGGTCATCAGGTTTTCCATGATCGCCATGTTGTTGAGCGACATGTTGTTGCCATAGCCCACGAGCGCATCCCCCAACATGAGCGCATCCAGATCCTTGTTTGGGTTGTCATGCATCTGCACGACAGACCTGCGTACACGTCGGCCCGCAGTGGCCAACGCCTTGCGCCTGTTGATACGTGCACTGAGCAACTCAACACTTTGCGCCACACTGATTACACTTTCGAACTGTTCCATAAAAACCTCCTTGGTTATAAATAAGTCCGCTCCTGCGAACCTGCTTCAATCTAGTTTATTCTCGTCTAAAACAACAACACCGACTGATTGCAGCATATGTAACCCCATCACACTTTCAAATATTCAGATTTAAATTAACCAGCCACTCACTTAAAAACAACGTTCATCATTGCTGCTCCAAAACCAAATATCACTCTTACTCTAACGGAGAGCACTCGTGAACAATGAACGATTAACCGGACTGGTCACCGGCCCCAATCTGTTTTCCTATATCGGGACACCGTCCCTGCAAGACCACAATGACATCGCCGACTGCAACAACATCGCCACCCGATCGGCCGATCTCGGCCATCACCGCTATGCCAATCCCAAGGGCTGGTTCGAAGAATATGCCCGCACCTTGAATTTCCTCGGCTGGTCGCTGTATGAAGACTCCATCCATACGCGCACACAGCATCTGCTCACGGGCTCCGTGGCGGATTTCCTGGTGGAGAGCGCTCACGCCATGAAGGATGCGCGACAGGCCAACGCGATGATCGATACCCTCGACACGCTAAAAAACGATCGCCCGGCCCTCCTCTCCTTTGACAGCGAAACCCAGGAGGGCGAAACCTTTCAAATTGTCCCAGCCCGCCACGATGCACAAGGCAATCTTCATATTGCCCTGTTTAAATTCGAACTGAGTGTCGACATAAAGCGACGCAGTTTTCTGTTTTGGAACTGGGAAAGACGTTCAGCCAGGATTATCCAACGCAGAGCGTTCCTGAAACTGGACAGACGCGAACTCGACAGCAGAAGAACCCTGATCAACACGTTATTGAATGAGCATTTGATGAGACGCTTTGCTTTAAGCAAGGAACGTCTCGTGAATTATTAACTTCCAAAGTGCAACGTCCTTTGCGCGATGATGGTTCAATTGAAAAAGGGTTGCCGAGGACAACACCGACAACCCTTCTTTATTTAAGACCTGGCCATGGACGATAGCCTTGGCTCAACCCACCGTATTGGTCTCCTCCGCAGCGGACTCATTCGACAATGCTTCCAGAGTGACGCCGTTCTGGGCGTCCTGCAAAGCATCCAAGCGCTGCACCAGTGTCGAAACGGCATAGTGTCGATGCCCACCGAAACTGAGCAACACGTCACCTCGCAAGGTGACGTCGGCGGCATACACCTCCCGAAAAATAACACTGTGGCCGCTGTTTGGATCAATGATCACCAGGTGCTCCTGAACCTTGCTCAGCAGCAACTGGTCCGGCTCATCCAGCTCCCAGATCAACTTGCCGGGGACAGTCTCCGCGCTGCCCAGCGGATGCCGACAGTCGAGGACCACCGACTTGATCCTCAACCAGGCCGCTTTCGACAGCCGGTAACTCACTGCACCTTGCCCCATGCGCAGGACCAGTATCTTGACGTCATCGGGCATCAGCGGCAGGAGATCATCAATCTTGGCTTCGTGACCCTCGACGACCAGCACCTCGCCTTCACGCCGGACATAACTGAGCGGACCGCCATGGCCCATGCCGGGCAAGGTCAGCAGTTTTCCATTCTCACGTTCATGCAGCAGCACGCTGGTCTGCCGCTGGGTGCCCAAGACTTCGAAAGTCTCTGGAATGGCGGCCTTGGGCACCCGGATCACACGCGCGCTCTCGGCCACGAACCACGTCAGGCTACCGGGTTCCTCCACCGACAAGAGCGGGCTGTGAAACGGCTGGCTCGCCAATTGCCTGAGCCCCTCGATCTCCCGGCCACCTTGCATGACGACCCATCCCTGAGTGACACCGGTAATCAACGCCGGCTCCTGATCCCGCAGCGCAACCACCACACCTTCGTATGTCACGCCACGCAGCCCCACCCCATCGGCCGTCAGTTCGCCAAACTGCCAGGGTGTCCATTCACGCCGCGGGCGGGGCAGCACATCAGCCTCCAACAATTGCGAACCCTGGCCAAAGGCAGCGTCCAGTTTCTGCGGATCGATAAAGGCCTGGCGATAGACCTCGCCACGCGCCACATCGAGCAACCAGGCGGCCTCGCCATCCGGGGTCGCGCCCAGCAGCCGCAACTCCGTTGCGCTGCCCATGTCAGCCAGTAACAGCCGGTTGCCGACGTACCAGGCGCACAACCGCTCGTCACCGCGGAAGTTGGTCAAACCGATAAGGGCGAGACTTTTGCTCCCGTGTCGCTGGGCCAGTGCGTCCAGTGCCGACCACCACTGCCCCCGGTCCTTGAACCACTGTTCCCTCACGCCGCCCAGCGCCAGCTCGCCTTGGCCACTCAGGTTGTAGAACGCGCCTCCCGTGGTCAGCGCCACGTAGCCACCGTCAACGGCAATGACATTCTCCAGGCCGGGGGCACGCGCCCACCGGCTGGACCAATGCCCCCGGCCCTCCACCAGTGTACGCCGCCTGCCGCACAGCTCCTGTTTGAGCCTGTCATAGATGACAAATGCATCACTGTCGTCCGGTGGTGCAAGCAGCGTCAGATCCGTCATGTTCTTGATCGAGTCGGGCCATCCACGCGGCTGGTTGCGTCTCGGCGCGGGGCGAATGATCAAGCGGTCGCTGCGGCGCACCCAGGCCATGTCCCGCCACTGTGCGTCGAACTTCCAACAGATCGAAACAAAGGGCGCCGGCTGCCAATTGACCGTGACAAAAGTGTCCTCGGGGTTGGTATTCGGCGCCAGGGGCGGACTGTCGCCCAGTACCTGCGACCAGTCGGCCAGCGTCTCGCTGGCACTCAAGACCGACTCCATCGCCTGGTCCAGCTCTCGCGTGATCGAACCGAGCAGCAGTTGCCCGTCGTGGATCACATACACCAGCACATCGACGGTCTGATCCTCGCGGGTGATTTGCTGGACGACATGAATCACCCCCTGCGCGTCTGCCTCGACGCTCTTGATGGTGGTTGCCAGGTTGCTGGTGCTGCGCAACCAGTAACGATGGCTCAACAACCCGGTGACCGCATCGGTTTGCCAGATAATCAGGTTCTGCGGGTCGTAGAAATAGCAGGCATTGCCCACTACCGCCGCCAGCATCGTTTCATCGGCACCCGGCAGATCATCGCGGATATAAAGGAAACGGTCCTCCTTCGCGTCGTACCAGGCGGTGATCCGGCGAGGCTCGTCCGGGTCCTCAAATGGAATGAGGTGGTGGCTAATCGGTGTGTACGCCATCGCTAGACGGTGGTCTCGAGCCAGGGCCTTGAAATGATCCTGCAACGTTTGCTGATCCATGTCGGGCGGTGCGTCCAGTTCCAAAAGCACGAGCGTGCGTTTGACCAAATCAACCTTGAATACTTGATCGTCGGCGAGCCGGAGTGAAATTTCGTGGCGCCACCCTCCAACGATCGTCACCTGAACGTCGTCGATGAAGAACTTATCGTAACTCTCAATCCTTATCTCTTTCTCCGAGGCCCAAGAGGCGTCCACAAACCAAGTGGACACCTGCAGGCTCGTCGACTCCAGGCTCAGTTTCACGCCGGGATGAACGACCAACGCGCATCGTTTGCCGGCCCCCTGGATTTTATAAGCGATCATGTTGTGCCAAATCGGGGGAATAAGAGGCACCACCAGTGAACGGTCAGCACCATCGAGCAACACGTCGATCACCGTTTGCCGATAATCGGGAGCCATTCGACGGACGATGTACTCACTGGGAAACGAATAAAAGGAAAACTGAAATTGCCAGCTGCCGTCCGCTTTCCTTTTCTCCAGGCGCCGTGCCGTGTCGAACCCGGTGTCATGACGCGATGTCGCGAATGGCAGGGCGATGTACTCATAGCGGTAACAGGTTTGCGGTGTGCAGGGCAGTACGATGACTTGGCCGGCGGGTGGCTTGAATGCAACTTGACCCGGCAGGCCTAGATCTCGACGAATGTTAATGGCCCGATCGTAATCGAGCTCTATCGTCGGCACCCCAAAATGATCGCGTTGCGGATAGAGCTTGGGGCTGTCCAGCATCAAGGCGCCCCGAGTCAGATCCAGCGCCTGGACGATCAACGAGGAGCGCGGTAGCCATGCACCCTGCCTGGGGTCAAAGCGGTATGCCTGCAGATGAGCCTTGGCGATTTCATCGAATAACAACCCGACCTCTTTGGCTTCTTCGGCAATGGTGGCGAAGCCCTGGGCCAGGGCCGCCACCCCCACCGCCAACCCACCCAGGATCACAGCGGCGCCGCCAAGCATCGCACCAGCGGTCGTGGCGCCAACCGCGTAGGCGCTCACCGACAACACCAGGCTGGCGGAGTCGAAAGCCAGTTGGGTGCCGAACTGAGCGCGTTCGATATCGTTGTGGGCCGTCGACAATTGGTAGATGTCGAATCCGACATTGGCCAACTGCAACAACCCCCCGGTCGCTTCGCTCACGCTGGAGCCCACTGCCGCCTTGACCACTGGCGCGACGGTACGGGCAATCAATTTCTCTTCCGCCAGTGCCTGCCGAACCAGGCCGACCAGGCCCGCGATATCCACCACGTTGCCATGCACCAACTGCGCGTAATTGACATAGGCGTGCAAACGGACCGCCAGGGTCAGGGGCCGACCCGATCCTTCCTGTCCGCGCAACGCGTTCATCAGCGCTTGTATGGCGAAGCCGGCGTTCAGCGTGTGGACACTCCCTACCTCGGTGGGGTCGCTCGGCACGAAGGGTTTGTTGGCCAATGCCGAAAACTGTTCCGAGAGGTAGCTTTTTATCCGTAGGAGCCGATGGTCATCCGTGACGACCCGCACCAGTTGCTCAGGATTGACCGGATCGATCAGGCTCACCCGGTACGATCCGTCCGGCGTGACCTCCAACGTGTCGAACAGCGGCACAAGATGGGCCGCCAGTTGGTTTTCCTGCTGGAGGCGGCTCGTCGCCTGTTCGATTTGCTGACTCCACCAATGGCCATCCAAGGCCAGCAAACAGCTGCCCAGTCGAGGATTGTTTTGCAGCGACTGTCCACGGGCGCTGGCTAATCGCTGTCTCATAGGGCGTTGCGACTGCCCAGGCAAGGCGCCGGGTTGCAGCAGTTTGGAAACCTCAATGGCGCCTGGCAATGTCAGCCTCGACACCCGTGCGCCTTCCAGTTCGATCAGGTTGAAAGTCGGTCGCGCCGCATCGCCATACGCCGCGTAGTGGCTGGCCATGTCCTGTTGGAGAAAGAACCGCTCCAGCGCCTGCCTGAACAGGGTCGGATGTTCGAATTCAAACACACCAAAATTCGGATCGTAGAAGTGGTAGGTGCTGCGCTCACCCTCCAAGGTCTTGGCCACCAGCATGGCGTGGTTATCGGAGTTGAGCATCAGCGTGCTGGTGGTGGTCCTGGCTTGCAGGAGGTCCACGACCTCATTCAGGTCCGAGCGCGCCAGCGCACTGCCAACATCGCCGAGCTGCACATCGCGCAACGACTCCAGGCTGTTGAGGAAGGTCACCGAATCGCTGGCCCCGGGCTCGAGCACCGCGAGGTAGAAACGCTCGCGCAGGGTGTTGACCGCGGCCTTGCCTTGCGACAAGGCCGCCGCCATGGCGAGGGCCAGGGGATAGCAACGTCCGCCCACCCTGTCACCCTCGCCCTGGAGCAGCAGGTCCTGCGGCACAAGCTTGTTCGTGGCGGCCTCGAAGCCGTTCAGGACAGTACCGAGGCGCTCGACAATCCGGACGCGGTACTCAAGCTTCGCTACCTGACGGATCCGGGCCACGTGCTGGCCCCATTGGCGCAACGTCAACGGCTGCTCCAACGCGGTTTTCTTCAGTTCCAAGGCGGTTTCGCCATGCCTCGGTTGAGCCTCGGTGGTGCTGGCGAGCCCGGCCAGGAATGCCGGTGCCTGACGCTGGAACAACGCTTGTTCGATCGCCGCATAACGGCCAGCGGTTCCGCGCGTGGCGAGGTTGTTGGCCAGGTTATCCAACGACGGGCGAGCCGCATCGAAGCTGCGGTTATCCAACGCCTTCGCACCACTCAGGCCTCCCAGAAGCAGGCGCTGCAAGGGACTCAGTCGAGCGACTTCGAAACGGTCGCTGGCGAGGCGGTCGAGGAGCTCAGCGATAGACAGTTGTCGCGTCTGCGGATCGCTCACCGATGCGGGCGGCAACACATAGGCGCTTTGATCGCGGATCGACTGACGTTCATCAAAACTCAGGGGGACGGGTTTAACGAAGGTCACCTCACCGTTATGGCGTTGGCTCATCGCCTGCATGAACGGCTCGCCCAGTTCATCAGCCAGATGCTGCAACAACTCGGTGGACAACACATGTCGTCCCTCGATCACTGGCCAGCCTTCATCGAACGGGAGGGTGCGGTATTTGAGCAGCTCTGCCATATCACCCGCATAACGGACCTTGAACTGGCCCTCTTGCCAGCGTTTTTTCTCGCCATCCAGCCATTGCGCGGTGTCTCGCTCGTTCTCTTTCCAGGAGTGATCCAGCTCCTCCTCCGTGGCCCGGTTGACGGTGGCGATGGCCGTAATGGCCGCCTCCGCCTGCCACTGTTCGGCGATTTGAGGGGTGAAATGTGTTCGTTGATAGTCCGCCATTCCCTGGCGCATGGCGCTGGGACCGGTGAGATAGATCGTGCCTTCGCTCTGGGGGCGGATGCCATCGCTGTAGTAGGCGGCGGCCGCCTCCACCAGAAAAGCCGCAGCCAGTTCGATGTCCGGGGGCAGCTCATGCAACGCACCGAACACCTGCGTCGCGGCCTCACGCGCCAGACCGCTCATGGCCTCGACATCGATCAGGCTGACGTTTTGCTCATCGGCCAGGCGCGCGGTGGCGTCAACGATTTCATAGTTGAGCCGCAAACGCTCGGTCACGCTCTTGAGCATCGCCGCCCCGGGGTGGGCCATCAGGAATGCGTTGCCCACCAAGTGCTGTTCGACGACAGCACGCAATTCGTCCGGTCGGGCCAGGCGCTCCACCGGGGGGCGAAAGACGCGGTTCAACGCCGGTCCGCTTTTAGCGAAACGCTCGAGCGCTTCGCGATGCTCGGCTGGAATCTCGTTGAAGTAGTCCGTGTACTTATTGCGCTGGGCGTGGCGGCCGGGCATCCAATCGGGGTTTCGATCCAGCAGCAGCTGCAGCACGCCCAGCCGCGCATCCGTCTGGAACGCCCGGATGTCCACCTCGCCCAGCTTTTCCGCCAAGGGCGGCAGGCCATCGACATCGGCGTAGCTGCCGCCCTCGGCGAACAAGGCTTCGACACGCACGATATCGGAGCCCCCGGCAAACATGCCACGCAGATTGATCTCGCGTTCGTAGACATCCTGCAGATGCAGTGGCAATTCACCGCTGGCAAGATCGCGCAGTGCCAGGCTCCCCTCGGCCAACGCCTCGAGGCTGAGCCGGTTATTGCTCTTTAGGGCCGACAACCGCGCCTTATCCTGGCCATAGGCCCGAACCAGCAGATCGACTCTCGCGTCATCGGCGCTGCCGCCACTTTTCACCGCCTCGGTGATATGGGCGTGCATCTGCTGTTTCAGGACAATGGCGCGTTCTTCATAACGGTCGCCCAACTCCAGCGCATCGACACTGGCTTGCGCGCCATTGAGCATGGCGTCGGCCTTGGCCGCTTCGACAATGATCCGGTTGGTTTCATAGGCCAGTAGCGCATCGCTGTCGTACCAGAGACTGAGGCGATAACCCTCCGGGCCCAGCACCTGTTTCCAGACGTTGATGTAATCACGCTGAATCGGCCCGATACCGCCTCCCAGCCAGACAAAGTGCAGGTTTTTCGGCACCTCGATGGCGGGCACTTTCAATTGATCGACGCTATTGCGCAGACGCGTTTCGAAACCCTCTATCGTGTTGTAGGTGTGCGCCAGATCCGCAGCCTCGGCGCCCTCCGGCAACTCAGGCGTACGACGACGCCTGCTGTTTCCCCGCAAAGCGCCCACGGCTTGTTTGAGAAGCCCCAAGGGCTCCAACATGCGGGGAGAATCGAGCAAGGCGATACAACCGAAGTAATACCGGAGCACCGCCTCATATTCATCGGAACCCTTGTGCGATATTAAGGCCTGTTCAAGATCCTTGAGTTTCAACAAACCCACAAAATCGACGAAACTGTCCGTCGATGAAACTTCAGATTCACTCATAAACAATACTTCCATTTATTGTATGTAAATAGCCAGGGCAGCCCTCAGCCGCCCAGGCATCGACAAGTTGAACGACACGCATCCATGCGCGGATAACCCGTGGAATCGAGTGCCCGGCCAACCAACCATCACTCAAGTGGCGGTTATGCTCCACGAAGTAAAAGCCAACATAACCCTCAGCAAGACACCGCTCAACCCACAACGAATTCAATAAATGTCCAACAACGCAGTTCCATCTTATTTCCTCACAACTTGGTAATCAGAACATAAGAACTTTCGGCCAACTGCCTATAAAGCAGTTAACTAACGTCAGGGCTTATTACATTCTCAGAAAATGGGATGCAGGGGAGCAGCCTGATCCCCTGGCGCAAGGGCGGGACAGGATTCAGGTGGCGGTGGCCCGACTGGGCCACCGAATTTCATCAGAGCGGCTTGCTGCCGTACCAGCGCGGCGTGTACACCCAGTCGCCGCCTTCGGCGCGAGGGAAGACACACGTCGTGGAGGAACCAATCAGCACCATGGTGCGCATGTCCACCTGATCCGGGGTCAACTGCCCCAGCGTCGTGACACGCAGGGTCTGGCCCGGGCGACCGATATCACGTCCCAGCACCACCGGCGTCTGCGCCGTACGGTGGTGCGCAACGATTTCCAGCGCCCGCCCCAGTTGCCAGGGTCGGGAACGGGAAATCGGGTTGTAGAACGCCAGGGCCAGATCCGCCTCGGCGGCCAGGGCCAGGCGTTTTTCGATGATCGACCACGGCTTGAGGTTGTCCGACAGCGACATCACGCAAAAGTCATGGCCCAGTGGCGCCCCAGCCTGGGCGGCCGTGGCCAGCGAGGCCGAGACGCCTGGAAGGATCTGCAGATCGACGGTGTGCCAATGGGCATTCGTCGACTCGTGCAGCGCTTCGAGCACCGCGGCGGCCATGGCGAACACGCCGGGGTCACCGGATGACACCACCACCACGGAGCGGCCCTGGGCCGCCAGTTCGAAGGCGTGGCGGGCGCGCTGCATTTCTTCACGGTTGTCGGTGCAGTGCTGCACCTGATCGGCCCGGAACGGCCCGGCCATGCGCACGTAGGTTTCGTAGCCCAGCACATCGGTGGCGCGGTCGAGTTCGGCGCGCACGGCCGGCACCATCAGCTCGGCAGCGCCGGGGCCAAGACCGATCACCGCCAGACGCCCGCGCGGGCGACCGATTTGTTGCGGATCGAGGGGCTGCTCAGACACGGCAACGGCATGATCGCCCACTGTGCGAATTGACGCGGGTTGGTCGAGGGTTTCGTCCAGCCATTGGGTGACGTCACCATCGGCCGGCGCGAAGCGCAGCGGCACGTTCAAGGCCGACGCGGCCTCATGCAATTCTGGCCGGGCCATGTCGCTGTCCGCGGCCACCAAACACGCCAGCGATTGCACGGCGAGGCCGGCCTCACGCAAGGTTTCATCAATAGCCGGCGACGCACCCGCACTGATCGCCACGACTACATTGCGCGGATAAATACGCAGCTCATCCACCGCAGGCGTGCCTGCGGCGCTGTCGATGCGGATCGCCAGCCGTGCTTGTCCATCCTCGGGCAACTGCGCTTGGTCCAGCCACGGCGCGGCACCTTCAATGCGCACTGTTTCACCAGCCAGCAGGTCGGACACGAAACGCTTGCCCTGCTCCAGGTCGCCGAGGCGGTAGCCGCTCGGCGGATTGAGCAGGCAAGTGCCAAAACGCAATTCACCGCTGGTGGTGATGGCCGGCGCGACTTGCAGTGTTTGCGCGATGTCGCGGGCCATGACATTGACCCCGCCCAAGCCGCCCAACAGCGGCACCACCGCGCTGCCATCTTCGGCCACTGCCAGCACGGGCGGCTCGAGGCCTTTTTCCAGCAGCAGCGGCGCCAGGGTGCGAATGACGATGCCGGCCGCACACAGGGCGATGATCGGCGTGTCGTGTTGATAGAGCTCACGCAAGGTGGTGCCGAACTCCGAGTATTGACGATCCGCGCCTTCGACCCGACCGGCCAGGCCGTGAATCAAGGCATCGGGGTAGCGCTGCTGGATCCGTCGGGCTGTCGCCAGGCTGCCCGGACCTAGGATGACGATTGCCGGAGCGTTGGACGTCATCCCTGCCACCGTTCGCCCGGCACAATGATCAACGAGAAGTACGGCGAAGACATCGGCTCGACTTCATCCAACGGCACGATTTTCTGGTTGGCCATGGTCGCCCGCTCGACGTACAGCGCCCGCCCGTCCAGGCCCAGTTCCTGGAGTACCTGGCGAACCTTGGGAAAGTTGCGCCCCAGCTTCATGATCACCGCTGCATCGGCATCGGCCAGGCGGCGCTTGAGGTCTTCGTGAGAGAGCACGCCGGAGAGCACCGACAGGCTCTGGTTGCGATAGACCAACGGCGCACCGAGCACCGAGGCGCCACCGAGCATCGAGCACACGCCGGGGATAACCTCGGCGTCATAACGCTCGGCCAGGCGATCATGCAGGTACATGTAGGAGCCGTAGAAGAACGGATCGCCCTCACAGATCACCGCCACGTCGCGCCCGGCATCCAGGTGTACGGCCAGTTGTTCGGCGGCCGTGTCGTAGAAATCGGCGATCACTTGCTCATAGGACAGTGGCGCCGGCAGCGCTTCGGTGGTGACCGGGTAGACCAGCGGCAGCAAGGTCTGTGCGTTCTGCAGATGGGCTTCGATGATACCGAAGGCGTTGCCCTTCTTGCCCTTGGCGACGAAGTACGCCACCACCGGCGATTCGCGCAGCAGGCGCAGGGCTTTGACGGTAATCAGTTCCGGGTCACCGGGGCCCACGCCCAGGCCGATCAGACGTCCAGGCTGCTGCATCATTCAATCTCCGTAGCGAGGGCATTGACGGCCGCGGCGGCCATGGCGCTGCCGCCGAGACGGCCTTGCATGATCACGAACGGCACGCCACGGCTGTTGGCCGCCAGCATGGCCTTGGACTCGGCGGCCCCGACAAAGCCCACCGGGAAGCCGAGGATCAGGGCCGGTTTCGGCGCGCCGGCATCGAGCATTTCCAGCAAGTAAAACAGGGCGGTCGGCGCGTTGCCGATCACCACGACACTGCCCTCCAGGTGCGGGCGCCACAGCTCCAGGGCGGCGGCCGAACGGGTGTTGCCCAGCTCAAGGGCCAACGCCGGCACGCTTTCGTCGCGCAAGGTGCAGATCACCGGATTGTTGGCCGGCAGGCGAGCCCGGGTCACCCCCTCGGAAACCATCCGCGCATCGCAGAGGATCGGCGCACCAGCGGCCAGCGCCTGGCGTCCGGCCGTGCCCGCGCCTTCGGAAAACTGCAGACCGTCGATGGCCTCGACCATGCCGCAGGCGTGGATCACGCGTACCGCGAGTTTTTCCAGGTCGGCCGGGATGCGCGCCAGGTTGGCTTCGGCGCGGATGATCGCGAAGGAATTGCGATAGATCTCCTGACCGTCGCGGATGTAATCAAGCATCAAGGGGGCTCCGGGGGCGAGCGTCGAGCCAGTGGCCGAGCGCTTCAATAGTTAGATTGTGTGCCTGCAACGCGCCGAAACCCGGCAGCGTGGCATCGCGAAAATACAGGTCGTAACGACCGGGGGCGACCGCCAGCAAGGTGGCAGGCGCAATATGGGCCGCCGCGCAGGAACGCGGGCAGCCCGACAGATGGACCTTCAGGGTTTGGCCCTGGCGTTGTAGCAGCTCGGCCAGTTGGCGGGCATCGGCCTTGGTGTCGGCCAAGGCTTTGCCACAGCCACTGGAGCCGGTGCAGGCGATGAGTTGCGCCAGAGGTTGAGCGAGCGAGCACAACAGGCCCAATTTATCGAGCCGCGCCAAGACGCCGTCCGCATCCTCGCGGCGCACGTTGGGCAGCAGCAGGCTTTGCCACGGTGTGAAACGAAGGCTGGCGTCGCCCTTCTCCCGCGCCAGTTGCGCCGCCCCTCGCAGCATCACGGGGTCAAGCCGGCCCAGGGGCGCCGCAGCCCCCACATAGACGCGGTCGTCGTGCTGGGCGTGGACACCGATGTGCAGTCCGTCGGTGGACGCGTCCCGCTGCCAATCGCGGCACACTTGCAGTGGTACGCGACGGGCTAGCCGGGCCATGAACTCATCCGTGTGGATTTCATCCAGCAGGTGGCGCATGCGTGTCTGGTCCGGGCGGGCCAGGTCGAGAAACTGCTCCAGCACCGCTACCACCAATGCATGCCCCTGGGCCATCGGGACCCTGCCCGCCGGCGCATCCAGCGGCGAGCCGGCCAGACCGAAGGCCAACCAGGGCTCGCCTTCGCGGACAAGGGCCGACAGCCACAGGTCGTGGTGATGTTCGAGCATCGCCAGCGCTTCCCCGCCGTCCAGCTGCACGGCGAACTTGGCCGACAGTTCATGGAAGCGCTCATGGGTTTGCAGGGTGAAGAGGATCTGCGCGGCCAACGGACGAATATCGAGCAGCATCTGCCGGTCGATCCCGGCCGAGGGGCTGAGCATCAGGTTACGCACGTCATCGCCAGCGGGCGTTCGCGGACCGAGTCCGGCGGCCAGCAATGACTCGATCAGCGCGCCGTGCTCGGAACCAATCCCGCGGATTTGCAGGTTGCCGCGGTTGGTCGCCTCGATCACGCCAGCGGCGAAGCGCTCGGCCGCCGTCGCCACGGCTTCGGCCTGATCCGCCCGGATGGAACCGCCATCGAGCTTGATTCGACAGATCCCACCGTCCAATGCCCGGACGACACGCAACAAGCCCGGGCAACCCGAGGGGCGTATGACGTTGGTTGATGGGCGTTCGTTCAAGGGATAACCGGTAGATAGGCACGCCGCCACGGCGAAGGAGCGCCATTATGCCTGCTTTGCCGGGGGTCATGAAAAGCTTGCCGGTCGGATTGAAGCGAGATTGCTCAAGAACAGGGCTGCCTGATCCGTTGATGTTGTCTGTACCTTCGCCATCGCGAGCAAGCTCGCTCCCACAGTTTTGATCGGGTTGTTCACAAACCCTGTGTTCAGCACAAATCCCCTGTGGGAGCGAGCTTGCTCGCGATAGCGGCCTGTCTGAAAAGATGATGCTGGATGGACCGACGCCTTCGCGAGCAGGCTCGCTCCCACAGGGGATGGTTCGCGCCTGATCCGTCGGGGCGCGGTATGATGGCGGCCCGGTTCGCGGCTGCAACGCGCCTGTCGATCAACCCTATTTAATCGAGGAATACAGATGACCCCCTGGCTGACCGTAGTGGGCATCGGTGAAGATGGCTTCAAGGGTCTGGGCCGAATCGCTCGCCATGCCTTGCTGCGGGCGTCGCGCATTGTCGGCAGCGATCGGCAACTGGCGCTGTTGCCGGTGTGCATCCGCGGCGAACGGGAATTGTGGCCCAGCCCGTTTTCCCTTGAACCGCTGCTGGCGCGACGGGGCGAGTCGGTGTGTGTGCTGGCCAGCGGCGATCCGATGTTCTATGGCGTGGGCGCCAGCCTGGCGAAACAGGTGCCGGAGGATCAAATGCGGGTGATCCCGGCGCCATCGTCCTGTTCGCTGGCGGCGGCGCGCCTGGGCTGGCCGCTGCAGGACGTGGTCACGCTGTCGCTGGTAGCGCGCCCCCTGGCGGCGCTCAATGTTCATTTATCCACAGGCGTCCGGCTGTTGCTGCTGAGCAATGACCGCCACAGCCCTACCGCCGTGGCGACGTTGCTGCGCGAGCAAGGGTTCGGGCCCAGCGCCATGGTCGTCCTGGAACACTTGGGCGGCGCGGCGGAACGACGGATCGAAGGCACTGCGACGCAATGGTCCGACCCAGCCGTCGCGGACCTGAACCTGATCGCTGTCGAATGCCGCAGCGAACCCTCGGTGCTGCGCCTGTCACGCCTGGCCGGTTTGCCGGACAGCGCGTTCGAACATGACGGCCAGTTGACCAAACGCGACGTGCGCGCCATCACCCTCGCCCGCCTCGCCCCAGCCCCTGGCGAGTTGCTCTGGGATGTCGGCGCCGGCAGCGGCTCCATCGGCATCGAATGGATGCGCACCCACCCCAGTTGCCGGGCCCTGGCCATCGAAGCCGACGAAGGCCGCCAAGTCTTGATTGAACGCAACCGCGACAGCCTCGGCGTGCCCGGTCTGCAACTGATTCGCGGGAAAGCCCCACAAGCGTTGGAGGGCCTGGAGCGTCCGGACGCGGTGTTCATCGGCGGCGGTGTCACCCGCGAAGGTGTGCTCGACACCTGCTGGGCCCGACTCAAACCGGGCGGCCGGCTCGTGGCCAACGCCGTGACCCTGCAAAGTGAGATGACCCTCATGGACTGGCGTGCACGGCACGGCGGCGAGCTGACCCGGATCCACATCGCCCAGGCCCAACCCTTGGGCGAGTTCGACACTTGGCGCCAAGCCTTGCCAATCACCTTGCTGGACCTGACGAAACCTCTCGATGCGTGACGAAACCGCCGAACACCCCGCGCCCCTGCGCAGCGGCCTGACCACTGGCAGCTGCGCCACCGCCACCAGCCTGGCGGCGGCCCGCTTGCTGCTGGGCGGTATCCACGCCGACGCCGTGGAGATCGTGCTGCCCAAGGGCAAGCACGTGCAGATGCGCCTGGAGTTCTGCCGACGGACCGAACAAGGCGCCGAGGCCGGGACGATCAAGGACGCCGGCGACGACCCGGACGTGACCCACGGCGCGTTGTTGTTTTCCCACGTACGGTTGATCGCCGAACCGGGCGTGCGCTTCGTGGCCGGGCGCGGCGTGGGGACGGTAACGCGCCCCGGCCTGGTGTTGGAAGTTGGTGAGCCGGCGATCAACCCGGTGCCGCGCAAAATGATCAACGATCACCTTGGGCGGCTGGCCGAAGACAGCGGTTATGCCGGCGGTTTCGAGGTCACGGTCAACGTCGAGGGCGGCGAAGCCCTGGCGCTGAAAACCATGAACCCGCGGCTGGGCATCCTCGGTGGCCTGTCGATCCTTGGCACCAGTGGCATCGTCCGGCCATTTTCCTGCGCGGCCTACATCGCCTCGATCCACCAGGGCATCGACGTAGCGACAACCAATGGTTACCAGCACGTCGCCGCCTGCACCGGCAATGCCAGCGAAGACACCATGCGCCGAGTCTACAACTTGCCGGAAATCGCCCTGATCGAAATGGGTGACTTCGTCGGCGCCGTGCTCAAACATGTGCGCAAGGTGCCGGTGGAAAAGCTCAGCCTCTGTGGCGGCTTTGGCAAGATCAGCAAACTGGCCGCCGGCCACATGGACCTGCACAGCCGTCATTCGAGTATCGACCTGCCACAATTGGCCGAATGGGCAGCGGCTATCGGCGCTGATGAAACCTTGCAGCAAGGCATCCGCACGGCCAACACCAGCCAGCAAGCCCTGGCAATGGCCAGCGCCGCCGGCATCGCCCTCGGCGACGCGGTGTGCGCACACGCGTTGGCCTTCGCCCGCAGTGTGGTGCCGGCCCAGGTCCAGGTCGAAGTCTTCGCCATCGATCGCCAGGGCGGGATTGTCGGCCACGCCGGAGAGTTCCAATGAAACCCATCCTGCTGCTGGGCGGCGTTACCGAAGCCCTGGCCATCGCCCGTACCCTCGGCCCCCAACATATCTACAGCCTGGCAGGCATCGGTCGCGTTCCCACGGACCTGACCTGCCAGGTACGCGTCGGCGGCTACGGCGGAGCCGACGGCCTGGCGCAGTTCATTCGCGAGCAAGGCATCGGCCTGCTGCTGGACGCCACCCATCCCTACGCCGCACAAATCAGCCACAACGCCGCCCGTGCGGCCCGCACCTGCGGCATTCCGTGCTGGGCCCTGCGACGTCCGGCATGGCAACCCCAGGCGGGGGATGACTGGCGCGAAGTGGCCGATTGGGCCGAACTGATCCAAGCCCTGAAACCCTTCCGCCGCCCGCTGTTCACCCTCGGCCGCGAACCGCTGCAACACTTGCACGAAATTCCGCCAGAGCAATTCTGGACCCTGCGCACCCTGGACGTTTATCCCGGCAATGAACGCTGCGAAGTCATTGGTGCCCGTGGGCCATTTCACATCGAAGACGAGCGCGAGCTGTTTGAGCGAAGGCAGATTGATGTGCTGATCAGCAAGAACAGCGGTAGCACGGCCACTGAGCCGAAGCTGGAGGTGGCGCGGGAGCGGGGGGTGCCGGTGTTGGTTTTGCGGCGGCCGGTGTTGCCTAGGGTAGACCGGGAGTTGGGGACGGTGGATGAGGTATTGCAGGGTTTGCGACATCGGGTCTGACAGCCTCTGGTCTGATCAAAATCGAATGGCCACCCCTGTGGCGAGGGAGCTTGCTCCCGCTGGGCTGCGCAGCAGCCCCAAGAAGGCGGACGCAATTTTCCTGAGACACCGCGATGTACGATTCAGGGCCGCTTCGCGCCCCAGCGGGAGCAAGCTCCCTCGCCACGACAGCATCCACTTACAAAACTGTTGCTACTGTTAAGGCAAACCCTGCGACCCTATACCGCACGTGGCTTTTTTACTTCTCAACCCCGATCAGGCTAAATACCGCCACCTGATCGCCCAACCGAGCGGATTCGCCCATGTCCCGACAACGGCTTGCATTTGCCTGGATCGCCTGCTTCGCAGTGCTATTCAATATGCTTGCCATGCCGCTGTCCGGCAGCGTTGGCGCGATGGCGAATGCGCAGGCCCAGGCGCCGTCGGAGCAGCTGTTGTGGGGCAGTTTCTGCTCGTCCAACGGCATGAAGATGGTGGCGATTTCCCTGGGCAAGCTCGAACAGGGCTCGCCGCAGAAAGACAATCATTCGACGATGCAGCATTGCTGGTGCTGCTCAGGTTCAGCGCCGTTGGTGGCACTCACCGGTCACGCCCCGCAGTTGTACCTGGATGCTCGGCCCAGCCATCGCGGCATTGCTCAATTGAAGCTCGACAGCCCCACGCCCCGCCAGCAATGGCCAAGCCTTAATCCCCGCGCTTCGCCTCTGGTCTGATTCCTCCGCATTTGAACCTGCGCCCTGAATCGTTCTGGAGAATCACCCATGTTGAACAGACTCATCCTGCTGGCTGCCCTGCTGCTTCCCGTCGGCTTCGCCCAAGCTCATCAATACAAGGTGGGCGAGCTCGAGATTGCCCATCCGTGGTCTCAAGAGTTGCCGCCCAACGCGCCGACCGTGGCCGCGTATTTCGTGATTCACAACAGCGGTTCCACCGCCGATAAACTGCTCAGCGTCGACTCGCCCATTGCCGGCAAGGCCGAGCTCCATGAGCATGTGATGCAAAACGACCTGATGAAGATGCAACCGGTACCCGTCGTGGACATCACCCCTGGTGCGACCGTCACTTTCGCGCCAATGGCGTACCACGTGATGCTGCTGGAGCTGAAGGACCGCAGCCTGCTCAGCGACGGCAAACGCTTCTCCATGACGCTGCATTTCGAAAAAGCCGGGGATATCACGGTTGACGTTGCGGTGCAGAAAAAAGCCCCCGACGGCAGCAAAACCCAAATGCACATGCACTGATAGCACCTGCCCATGGGTCTTCCTCGCAACAGGTCAGCCATGCCCCGCCGCCAGCCCTTGAGCCTGGCACGCGGCAGCTGGATCAGCCTGTTCGCCATGCTGATGATCTTTATCGGTCCACTGATTTCTCAGTCGATGCCGATGGATCAGCGCATGCCCATGAACATGCCCATGAACATGTCGATGGACATGAGCATGGACATGCCGGCGGGAGCCCACGCCGAGCATGAGGCGCCCGCCGCCGAACACTGCCCGCCCCAGAGCGAACATCACGCACTGTGGGAAAAATGTGGCTATTGCAGCCTGCTATTCAATTGTCCGGCACTGACTGGCGGCCATAGCTTCACCGCCTTCGATACACCGCTCGCCAACACCTACACCAGCCCGTCTCCGCGCCTAGGCCATGCCCGGCCAGCGTTCTTCCCGGGTGCCCGCACCCGCGCACCGCCCTTCGTCGCGTAAACCCGACACTTACCTCACCCGGTCGCACAAGACAGCCTCAGGCTGACCGACCGTGTCGTTTATGTCTGTTCGATGGAATCATCATGTCCAGGTTTTCTGCCGGCATCGCTTTGGGCACTGCCCAGGTTAGCTGCCCCCCGAACGAGCCCCGGGTTCGTTTGCGTCACACCATCGCTGCGCTGTGCGGCCTGCTGCTCACGCCTTACGCAGTCGCCGATGAGCACGACCATCACGAGGTCGAAGAACTGAGCCCGACGGTCATCACGGCCATCGCCCCCAGTTCGCCCCTGACCGTCGTCACCAATCCCAAGGACCCACGTCAGCCGGTCCCGGCCAGTGATGGCGGCGACTACCTCAAGACCATTCCGGGTTTTGCCCTGGTACGCAACGGCGGCACCAATGGCGATCCGGTGCTGCGCGGCATGTTCGGCTCGCGGCTGAACATCCTCACCAATGGCAGCATGCTGCTGGGTGCCTGCCCGGGACGGATGGACGCACCGACGTCCTACATCTCGCCGGAAACCTACGACAAGCTCACCGTCATCAAGGGTCCGCAAACCGTGCTCTGGGGCCCCGGGGCATCGGCGGGGACCGTCCTGTTCGAGCGTGAACCGGAACAGTTCGGCGAACTGGGCACCCGGGTCAATGCGAGCGTATTGGCCGGCTCCAACGGCCGCTTCGACAAGGTCGTGGATGCAGCAGCGGGCGGGCCGCTGGGTTACGTTCGGGTGATCGGCAACACCGCCCACTCGGACGATTACCGCGACGGCAACAACGACACCGTGCCGTCGCGCTACGACAAGTGGAACGGCGACGTGACCCTCGGCTGGACGCCGGACGCCGACACCCTGCTGGAACTGACGGCCGGCAAGGGCGACGGTGAAGCGCGCTACGCCGGGCGCGGCATGGACGGCTCGCAGTTCAAGCGCGAAAGCCTCGGGCTGCGTTTCGAGCGGTCGAACATCGGCGAGGTACTGGATAAGGTCGAGGCCCAGGTCTACTACAACTACGCCGACCATGTGATGGACAATTACACGCTGCGCACGCCGTCCGGCACCGGGATGATGGCCGGGCCCATGGCCTCCAACGTCGACCGCCGCACCCTGGGCGCACGCATCAAGGCCACCTGGCGCTGGGCCGATGTGCAATTGATCAGCGGCCTGGACGCCCAGACCAACGAACATCGCCAGCGCAGCAGCATGGGGATCGATACTTACAAAGAACTGCCACGCACCAAGGACGCCGACTTCCACAATTACGGAGTCTTCAGCGAATTGACCTGGTATGCCGCCGATCGCGACCGAGTGATTACCGGCGCCCGGCTCGACCGCGCCTCGGCCAAGGACTACCGCCAGAACATCGGTTCCGGCATGGCGGCCCGGCCCAATCCCACCGCCGACAAGACCCGTGCCGACACCTTGCCCAGCGGTTTCGTGCGTTACGAACACGACCTGGCCGACAGCCCCACCACGTTGTATGCAGGCTTGGGACACGCGCAACGTTTCCCGGATTACTGGGAGCTGTTCTCGCCGAACGCCGGCCCCAGCGGTTCGCTAAATGCCTTCGACGCGATCAAGCCGGAGAAAACCACCCAGCTCGACTTCGGCCTGCAGTACAAGACCGAAACCCTCGAAGCCTGGGCATCGGGTTATGTCGGGCAGGTGCGCGACTACATCCTGTTCGACTACACCCGCGGAATGATGGGCACCACCTCCCGGGCCGAGAACATCGACGCACGGATCATGGGCGGTGAACTGGGGGCGGCCTACAAGCTGACCGACCATTGGAAAGCCGATGCGACCCTGGCCTATGCGTGGGGCAAGAACAGCAGCGACGGCAGCGCACTGGCGCAAATGCCGCCGCTGGACGCCCGCCTGGGCCTGACCTACAGCGAAGACCGCTGGAGCGCCGGCGCCTTGTGGCGTGTGGTGGCGGCACAGCACCGCGTCGATGAAAACAAGGGCAACGTGGTGGGCAAGGACTACGGCACAAGCTCGGGGTTCGGCGTGTTCTCACTCAACGGCGCCTACCGCATCAACAAACACTGGAAGGTCAGCAGCGGCGTCGACAACCTGTTCGGCAAAGCCTATGCCGAGCACTTGAACCTGGCAGGCAACGCCGGGTTCGGTTACCCGGCGAGCGACCCGCAAGCCATCAACGAACCGGGGCGCACGCTCTGGACGAAGGTGGACATGAGTTTCTAACCACATTGTAGGCAAGGCCTGACACCTGACCCCGTGGCGAGGGAGCCTGCTCCCGCTCGGTTGCGTAGCGACCGCATTAAAAGAAGGACTGCTGCGCAGCCCAGCGGGAGCAAGCTCCCTCGCCACAGGGTCTGTGTTCAATCATGGTTTTGCTGAAACCGCCAAAAAAACATAACGATTACATTTGCCCTGCGGAGCGCTTTCTGATGAGCCAACCGAAACCGAACTTCTTCAACCTGGCCTGGCGCTGGCATTTTTATGCCGGGCTGTTCGTGGCGCCGTTCATGGTGATGCTGGCCCTGACCGGCATCATTTATTTGTTCAAGCCCCAACTCGATCCACTGATGTACGGCAGCCTGCTGAATGTGCCCGCCGGGCATCACACCCTGGCGGCGGACGACTTGCTCAAGCAGGTCCGCCAGGCCTACCCCGAAGGCCAGGTCAAACAATACCTGCCGCCGCTCAACGCCGAGCGCAGCGCGCAGTTCGTGGTCATCGACAAGGGCCGGGAACTGAATGTGTTCATCGACCCGTACCATGGCGACGTTCTCGGTGAACAGGATGCAAAAAACAACCTTCAGGCCATGGCCCGTGCCATCCACGGCGAGCTGCTGATCGGCACCGTCGGTGACCGACTGGTGGAAATGGCCGCTGGCTGGGGCGTGGTGCTGGTGGTGTCGGGGCTGTACCTGTGGTGGCCTCGCGGACAATCGTCCGCCGGGGTGCTGTGGCCACGCTGGAGCGCCCGCGGTCGCGTGTTCTGGCGCGACCTGCATGTGGTCGTCGGCTTCTGGGGCGCGGCCTTGTTGCTGGTGATGCTGCTCAGCGGCATGACCTGGACCGGCTTTTGGGGCAAGCAATACGCCGACCTCTGGAACCGTTTCCCGGCGGCGATGTGGAACGACGTGCCCAAGTCCGACGTCGAGGCTCGCAGCCTCAACAACGCCCACCGCCAGACCGTGCCGTGGGCCGTAGAAAATACGCCGATGCCGATGTCCGGCGACCACGCCGAACACATGGCCCATGGCGGCGCCCACGAAGGTCCGGCGGCCCCGACCGTCAGCCTGCAAGCGGTGCAGGACATCGCCACCGAACGCCAGGTCACACCCGGCTACAGCATCACCCTGCCAACCACGTCCACCGGTGTGTTCACCGTCGCCGTGTTCGCCGATGACCCGCGCAACGACGCGACCCTGCACGTGGACCAATACACCGGCAAAGTCCTGGCCGATGTGCGCTGGGCCCATTACAGCCTCGTCGCCCGCGCCACCGAAACCGGCGTGATGCTGCACGAAGGCAAGATGTTCGGCCCGCTGAACCAGATCATCGTGCTGCTGATCTGCCTGATGATCCTGCTCAGCGCCGTGAGTGGCCTGGTGATTTGGTGGAAGCGCCGGCCGCAGGGCAAGTTCGGTGTACCGCCGCTGCGTCACGACCTGCCGACATGGAAGACCGGAGTGTTCATCATGCTGGCCCTGGCAGTGGTGTTTCCGTTGGTGGGGGCGTCGCTGGTGGTGGTGTGGTTGTTGGATCGGCTGCTGATCCGCTGCAATCGCGAGCCTGAAGTGGCCTCATCTTCAAGCTGAAGACAGTGCACTAACGGAAGACGGCGCGAACGCTCTATTATCGCGCCCGCCATCCAAACGGTGACCACAGCCCCTGTGGGAGCGAGCTTGCTCGCGATGGCGTCAGCCCATCCAGCATTGGTGTGGCAGACAAACAGCTATCGCGAGCAAGCTCGCTCCCACAGTTGATCGTTGGCGACCGTGATATCGGCGCCCCAATGCGGCGCACCCCATCGCACCAACCCCCGAATCGCGATCACTCATGGTGCACCATCCTTTCTCCCCTCCTCGCCACCCCCCTGTTTCCGGGCCTTTTTCCGACCGGGCACACCCCTTGCAAAAGCGCCTTCAGCGTTTGCATCTGCCCTCGAAAAAAACTCATAAGTCCACGGAGATCGCACAATGAAGCGTCGTAGCTTGATCAAGGCTTTTACACTCTCGGCAAGCATTGCCGCGATGGGCATGGCCTGGACCGTCCAGGCCGCCGAGACCATCAAGGTCGGCATCCTGCATTCGCTGTCCGGCACCATGGCGATCTCCGAAACGTCCCTCAAGGACATGGCGCTGATGACCATCGATGAGATCAACGCCAAGGGTGGTGTGAACGGCAAGAAGCTCGAAGCCGTGGTCGTCGACCCTGCATCGAACTGGCCGCTGTTCGCGGAAAAAGGTCGCCAACTGCTGACCCAGGACAAAGTCGCGGTGGTGTTCGGCTGCTGGACCTCGGTGTCACGTAAATCCGTGTTGCCGGTGTTCGAAGAACTCAACGGCCTGCTGTTCTACCCGGTGCAATACGAAGGCGAAGAGATGTCGCCGAACGTGTTCTACACCGGTGCTGCGCCAAACCAGCAGGCGATTCCGGCGGTGGAATACCTGATGAGCGAAGAAGGCGGCAGTGCCAAGCGCTATTTCCTGCTGGGCACCGACTACGTCTACCCGCGCACCACCAACAAAATCCTGCGCTCGTTCCTGCACTCCAAAGGCGTGGCGGACAAGGACATCGAAGAGGTCTACACGCCGTTCGGCCACAGCGATTACCAGACCATCGTGGCCAACATCAAAAAATTCTCGGCCGGTGGCAAGACCGCCGTCATCTCCACGGTCAACGGCGACTCCAACGTACCGTTCTATAAAGAACTGGCGAACCAGGGCCTGAAAGCCACCGACGTGCCGGTCGTAGCATTCTCGGTGGGCGAAGAAGAGCTGCGCGGCATCGACACCAAACCGCTGGTGGGCAACCTGGCGGCGTGGAACTACTTCGAATCCGTGGATAACCCGGCGAACAAGAAATTCGTCGATTCCTGGAAAGCCTACGCCAAGGCCAAGAACCTGCCGGGCGCCGACAAAGCAGTGACCAACGACCCGATGGAAGCCACCTACGTTGGTATCCATATGTGGGCGCAAGCGGCGGAAAAAGCCAAGTCCACCGATGTCGACAAGGTCCGCGAAGCCCTGGCCGGCCAGACCTTCGCCGCACCGTCGGGCTACACCCTGACCATGGACAAGACCAACCACCACCTGCACAAGCCGGTGATGATCGGCGAGATCCAGGCCGACGGTCAGTTCAACGTGGTCTGGCAGACCGAAGGCCCGATCCGCGCCCAGCCGTGGAGCCCCTTCATCGCCGGCAACGACAAGAAGCCTGACTATGCGGTGAAGAGCAACTGAGCCCATGGGTGTTGGTCCAGATCCCCGGGCCGACATACAACCCCTGTGGGAGCGAGCTTGCTCGCGATAGCGGTGGGTCAGCCAGAGGAACAGTGACTGACACACCGCCATCGCGAGCAAGCTCGCTCCCACAAAAAGCACTGTGCAAGGCCTAGCATATGCCCACCGCCCTTTACCGCCTCATCCTCGCCCTGGTGCTGCTGTTGCCACTGGAGGCCCACGCCGGTGACGCCGAAGACTTCGTCGCCGCCAACCCGACCCAGCAAGCCAAGCTGCTGGAAACCTGGGCCGCCCAGCCTGAACCCGAGCGTGTCGAACTGATCAACGCCTTGCAACAAGGCCAGTTGACCGTCGATGGCCAGCCCAAGACCCTGCGTCTGAACAACCGCTTGCGCGGACTGATCGAAACCGCCCTCGCCAGCCATCAACTGCTGGCCGTCGATGCCCGCGTACGCCTGGGCGCCGCGCAGCAGCTGCAAAAAAGCGCCCGCCCGGCCCAACTGACCTTTCTCGATCGGCAACTGGCCGGCGAGCAGGACGAAGACGTGCATGCCGCCCTGAGCCTGGCCCTGGCGAACCTGCAACTGGTGGACGCCAACCCGGCCGTGCGCCTGGCCGCCGTCCGATTGCTGGGGGAAACCGGCGATCCGCTGGCCCGCACCCGTCTCGAAGGCCTGCTTGAGCCCGGCGTCGAAACCGATGCCAACGTGCGCACCGCCGCCGAAACCAGCCTCGCCCAGGTCAAACGCAAACTGCTGGTGGGCGAGCTGCTGGGCCAGGCCTTCAGCGGCATGTCCCTGGGCTCGATCCTGCTGCTCGCCGCCCTCGGCCTGGCCATCACATTTGGCTTGCTGGGGGTGATCAACATGGCCCACGGCGAGATGCTGATGCTCGGCGCCTACTCCACGTATGTGGTGCAGATGCTGTTCCAGCGCTTTGCCCCGAACGCCATCGAGTTCTACCCGCTGATAGCCCTGCCGGTGGCGTTTTTCATCACCGCCGCCATCGGCATGGCCCTGGAGCGCACGGTGATCCGCCACCTCTACGGACGCCCATTGGAAACCCTGCTCGCCACCTGGGGCATCAGCCTGATGCTGATCCAACTGGTGCGCCTGGTGTTCGGCGCACAGAACGTTGAAGTCGCCAACCCGGCCTGGCTGTCGGGTGGGATCCAGGTGTTGCCAAACCTGGTGCTGCCGTACAACCGCATCGTGATCATCGCCTTTGCGCTGTTCGTGGTGGTGCTGACCTGGCTGCTGCTGAACAAGACCCGCCTGGGCCTGAACGTGCGCGCCGTGACCCAGAACCGCAACATGGCCGCCTGCTGCGGCGTGCCCACCGGCCGCGTGGACATGCTCGCCTTCGGCCTCGGCTCGGGCATCGCCGGGCTCGGCGGCGTGGCCCTGAGCCAGATCGGCAACGTCGGCCCGGACCTGGGCCAGAGCTACATCATCGACTCGTTCCTGGTGGTAGTACTTGGCGGCGTGGGCCAGTTGGCCGGTAGCGTGTTCGCCGCGTTCGGCCTGGGCATCGCCAACAAGATTCTCGAACCGCAGATCGGCGCCGTGCTCGGCAAGATCCTGATCCTGGCGTTGATCATTCTGTTCATCCAGAAGCGTCCGCAAGGCCTCTTCGCGCTCAAAGGACGGGTAATCGACTGATGAACCAGCCCCTGATGCTCACGGCCACGCAAAAGGCCGGCCCCAAAGTCACCCTCGCCGTCGGCGCGGTAATCCTGGTCGTGCTGCTGAGCCTGCCACTGTTATCGCTGTTGGCGGCGGACAATCCGTTGCACGTCTCGGCGTACACCCTGACGCTGGTGGGCAAGATCCTCTGCTACGCCATCGTCGCCCTGGCCCTGGACCTGGTCTGGGGCTACGCCGGGTTGCTCTCCCTGGGCCACGGCCTGTTCTTCGCCCTTGGCGGCTACGCCATGGGCATGTACCTGATGCGCCAGGCCGCTGGGGATGGCTTGCCGGCGTTCATGACCTTTTTGTCCTGGACCGAATTGCCTTGGTATTGGGCCGGTACCAGCAGCTTTGTCTGGGCGATGTGCCTGGTGGTGCTGGCGCCGGGGTTGCTGGCGCTGGTGTTCGGCTTCTTCGCCTTCCGCTCGCGAATCAAGGGCGTGTATTTCTCGATCATGACCCAGGCCCTGACGTTCGCCGGAATGCTGTTGTTCTTCCGCAACGAAACCGGGTTTGGTGGCAACAACGGCTTCACCAATTTCCGCTCGATCCTGGGCTTTGGCATCACCGAGCCGGGCACCCGAGCGGTGCTGTTCCTGGCCACCGTGCTGTTGCTGGTGGCGAGCCTGTTCATTGGCTGGCGCCTGGCCCGCAGCAAATTCGGTCGGGTGCTGACGGCCCTGCGGGACGCGGAAAACCGCCTGATGTTCTGCGGCTACGATCCCCGAGGCTTCAAGCTGTTCGTCTGGGTATTGAGCGCGGTGCTGTGCGGCCTGGCCGGGGCGTTGTATGTACCGCAGGTGGGCATCATCAACCCCAGCGAAATGTCACCGACCAACTCCATCGAAGCCGCCGTGTGGGTCGCCCTTGGCGGGCGTGGCACGCTGATCGGGCCGCTGCTGGGCGCCGGTGTGGTCAATGGCATGAAGAGCTGGTTCACCGTGGCCTTTCCTGAGTACTGGCTGTTCTTCCTCGGTGCGCTGTTCATCGTGGTGACCCTGTACTTGCCCAAGGGCGTGATCGGGTTGCTGAAGAAAAGGGGCGAATGATGAGAATCACACCAACGGCCGATTTCATGCTCGAACCCATTCTTGAGCCCAACAAAGACCAAGGCAGCAGTCGCGACGCCATCGGCCTCGGTCAAGCCGCGGGCGTGGGCCTGAACACCCGTCACGGCACCATCCTGACCCTCGAAGACATCAGCGTCAGTTTCGACGGTTTCAAGGCCCTGAACGATCTGAACCTGTACATCGGCGTTGGCGAATTGCGCTGCATCATCGGCCCCAACGGCGCGGGCAAGACCACGCTGATGGACGTGATCACCGGCAAGACCCGTCCCAGCCACGGCAAGGCCTGGTTCGGCGAGACCCTGGACCTGACCAGCATGAGTGAAGTGCAGATTGCCCAGGCCGGCATCGGGCGCAAGTTCCAGAAACCCACAGTGTTCGAAGCCCTGAGCGTGTTCGAGAACCTGGAGCTGGCGCTGAAAACCGACAAGTCGGTGTGGGCCAGTCTGCGGGCGAAACTGAGCGGCGAACAGCACGACCGTATCAGCGAAGTGCTGGAAACCATCCGCCTCACCCCCTCGGTCAATCGCGCGGCCGGCTTGCTGTCCCACGGCCAGAAGCAGTTCCTGGAGATCGGCATGCTACTGGTGCAAGACCCGCAACTGCTGTTGCTCGACGAGCCGGTGGCAGGCATGACCGACGCCGAAACCGAGTTCACCGCCGAGCTGTTCAAGTCCCTGGCGGGCAAGCATTCGCTGATGGTGGTGGAGCACGACATGGGCTTCGTCGGCGCGATTGCCGACCACGTCACCGTGTTGCACCAGGGCAGTGTGCTGGCCGAAGGGTCGTTGGAACAGGTGCAGGACAATGAGCGGGTGATCGAGGTGTATCTCGGTCGCTAGAGCGGCAATGCTGTTCCCTGTGGGAGCGAGCTTGCTCGCGATGGCGGCGACACATTCAACACCTAAGCAAGCTGACCCACCGCTATCGCGAGCAAGCTCGCTCCCACAGGGACTTGAGGAGATTCTGGAATATGCTGCAAGTCGACAAGCTGCACCAGTACTACGGCGGTAGCCACATCCTGCGGGGGCTGTCCTTCGATGCCAAAGTCGGCGAAGTGACCTGCCTGCTGGGTCGCAACGGCGTGGGCAAGACCACCCTGCTCAAATGCCTGATGGGCCTGTTGCCGGCCAAGGAAGGTGCGGTGAGTTGGGAAGGCAAGGCCATCACCACCTTCAAGCCGCACCAACGGGTGCATGCCGGCATTGCCTACGTGCCTCAGGGCCGGGAGATTTTCGGGCGGCTGACGGTGGAAGAAAACCTGCTGATGGGCCTGTCGCGTTTTCCCGGTGCCGAGGCCAAGGAGGTGCCGGCATTCATCTACGAATTGTTCCCGGTGCTGCTGCAAATGAAACAGCGCCGAGGCGGTGACTTGTCCGGCGGCCAGCAACAGCAGCTTGCCATTGGCCGGGCCCTGGCCAGCCGTCCGCGCCTGCTGATTCTCGATGAACCCACCGAAGGCATCCAGCCATCGGTGATCAAGGAGATCGGGGTGGTCATCAAGAAACTGGCGGCACGGGGCGACATGGCGATTCTGCTGGTGGAGCAGTTCTACGACTTCGCCGCCGAGCTGGCCGATCAATACCTGGTGATGTCCCGGGGCGAGATCGTGCAGCAGGGCCGCGGGGAAAATATGGAAGCCGAGGGTGTGCGCGGGCTGGTTACGATCTAGTCTGTAGCGTCCTGACGATAATTAGAAATCATGAACCTACCTGTCTCGCTGTTGACGCCTTCGGCCCTGTTCACCCCCAGCTGGCATGCCGAGCTGGAACTGGGCTACGCCCGGTTTGGCGACTGCACACGCCCGGTACAGCGCCGCCATAAAGGCCCGCTGCGGGTACAAAAGCACCTGTACGCCGAAGGCCCGCAGGTGTGCCAGCACATCATCGTCCACCCGCCCGGCGGGATTGCCGGCGGCGATCGGCTGGACATCTCGGCCCACGTCGGGCCTGGTGCCTGGGCACAACTGACCAGCCCCGGCGCCGCCAAGTGGTACCGCGCCGCCGCCCCGGCGTACCAACAACTGAGCCTGAGCGTGGCCACCGGTGCGACCCTGGAATGGCTGCCCCAGGAAACCATCGTCTTCAGCGCGGCCCAGGCCGAGCTCGGCACCTCCATTGACCTGCAGGGCGACGGGCGTTTGTTCTACTGGGACATGGTTGCCCTCGGCCGACCGGCCAGCGGCGAGCGCTTCGACCTGGGGCATTTCCAGTCGCGGCTGGACATCCGCCGCGACGGCCAGTTGCTGTGGCATGAACGCCAGCGCATTGTGGGCGGTGATGGATTGCTCGACTCGCCCATCGGGTTGGGCGGTGATCCGGTGTTCGCCACGTTGTTGGTGACCGGTGAAGTCGATAGTGCGCTGCTGGAGCAATGCCGCTCCCTCGGCCATGCCGTACGCGGCGACCTGACTCAATTGCCCGGCCTGGTCGTGGCGCGGTGCCTGGCGAGCGAGGCGTTGCTGGCGCGGGGGTGGTTGATTGAATTGTGGCGTTTGCTTAGGCCTGCATTGCTTGGAAGAGAGGCCGTACCACCCAGAATCTGGAGCACCTGAATTGGCTTTCCTGTGGGAGCGAGCTTGCTCGCGATGGCGGAGTGTCAGTCGACATCTACTTTGAATGTCCTGCCGCTATCGCGAGCAAGCTCGCTCCCACAGGGGATGTGTTTACAGCGAAAACTATTTATCTGCCCTTATGGATTGCACATGGACCTGACCCCACGCGAAAAAGACAAGATGCTGATCTTCACCGCCGGCCTCGTCGCCGAACGACGGTTGGCTCGTGGCTTGAAGCTCAACTACCCGGAAGCCATGGCCTATATTTCCGCGGCTCTGCTCGAAGGCGCCCGTGACGGCCAGACCGTGGCCGAGCTGATGCACTACGGCACCACGCTGCTGACCCGTGAACAGGTGATGGAAGGCATCCCGGAAATGATCCCGGAGATCCAGGTCGAGGCGACCTTTCCCGACGGCACCAAACTGGTCACCGTCCACCAGCCGATCGCCTGAGGCCGCGCCATGACCTATCTCGTTCGTGACGCCCAGCCTGCCGACCTGCCCGCGATCCGCGATATCTACAATGACGCGGTACTGAACACCACCGCGATCTGGAACGAACAGCCCGTGGACTTGGGCAATCGCCAGGCGTGGTTCAGCGCCCGGCAATCCCAAGGCTACCCGGTGCAGGTGGTGGTCGACGCCGAGGAGAACGTGCTCGGCTACGCTTCATTCGGCGACTGGCGGCCTTTCGACGGTTTCCGGCACACCGTGGAGCATTCGGTGTACGTGCGCAAAGATCAGCGCGGCCATGGCCTCGGCCCTCTGCTGATGACGGCACTGATCGAGCGCGCCAGGGCCTGCGGTAAACACATCATGGTCGCCGCCATTGAAAGCGGCAACGTCGCCTCGATTCGCTTGCACGAGCGAGCCGGTTTCACCACCACCGGGCAGATGCCCCAGGTGGGTACCAAGTTCGGCCGCTGGCTGGACCTGACTTTCATGCAGCTGGTCCTCGATCCCGGGGCGCAACCGCCTGCCTTTGACAAGGAGTGATGTCTATGAACCCCGCCCAGTTGCGTCGAGTCCCCGCTGAAAGCTTTGCGCATTATCGCCAGGGCCTGATCGATCTGTTGCTCGACGCCGTCGGCTATGGCGCCAGTGTGGGGTTCATGGCCGACCTCGATGCCGTCCAGGCCCGCGCTTATTTCGACGAGGTCCAGGCCAGCCTTGACCAGGGCCATCTACTGCTGTGGGTGGTGGTCAAGGATGAGCAAGTGCAGGCCAGCGTCCAGCTTGCCCTGTGCCAGAAACCCAACGGTCTCAACCGTGCCGAAGTGCAGAAACTGCTGGTGCGCGGCGAAGCTCGGCGCCGTGGCCTGGGCCAGCAATTGATGAGTGCCCTGGAACTCGGCGCCCGCCAGCACAAGCGTGGCCTGCTCTATCTCGACACCCAGGCCGGCTCCGAGGCCGAGGCGTTCTACCGCGCCATGGGCTATACCCGCGTGGGTGAACTGCCCGACTACTGCCAGAGCCCGGACGGGACCTATACCCCGACCACCATTTACTACAAGACTTTGGGGCAACCGCAATGATTCCAGGCCAATACCAGGTCCAGCCCGGCGACATCGAGCTCAACGTCGGCCGCCGCACCCTTACGCTGAAGGTCGCCAACAGCGGTGACCGGCCGATCCAAGTCGGCTCGCACTATCACTTTTTCGAAACCAACGACGCCCTGGCCTTCGACCGTGCCGCCAGCCGTGGCATGCGCCTGAACATCCCGGCCGGCACCGCCGTGCGCTTCGAGCCGGGCCAGAGCCGGGAAGTCGAGCTGGTGGATCTGGCGGGGCATCGTCGGGTGTTCGGGTTTGCCGGACGGGTGATGGGCGAGCTGGATTGACACGCTCTTGTGGCGAGGGAGCTTGCTCCCGCTGGGGCGCGTAGCGGCCCTGTTTTTTGGGGTCTGCTGCGCAGCCCAGCGGGAGCAAGCTCCCTCGCCACAGTGATCGCACATTTCGAATGTTGAATTCCAAGGCATACGCATGAAAATTTCGAGACAAGCCTACGCCGACATGTTCGGCCCCACCGTCGGTGACAAGGTCCGCCTGGCCGACACCGAGTTGTGGATCGAAGTGGAAAAGGACTTCACCACCTACGGCGAAGAAGTGAAGTTCGGCGGCGGCAAGGTGATTCGTGACGGCATGGGCCAGAGCCAGCTGTTGGCCGCCGAGGTCGTGGACACGCTGATCACCAACGCGCTGATCATCGACCACTGGGGCATCGTCAAGGCCGATGTCGGCCTCAAGGACGGGCGCATCGCGGCCATCGGCAAGGCCGGCAACCCGGACATCCAGCCCGACGTAACCATCGCCATCGGCGCCAGCACCGAAGTGATCGCCGGCGAAGGCATGATCCTCACCGCCGGGGGTATCGATACCCACATCCACTTCATCTGCCCACAACAGATCGAAGAAGCGCTGATGAGCGGCGTGACCACCATGATCGGCGGCGGCACAGGCCCGGCCACCGGGACCAACGCCACCACCTGCACTTCTGGGCCGTGGCACCTGGCGCGCATGCTCCAGGCCGCCGACGCGTTCCCGATGAACATCGGTTTCACCGGCAAGGGCAACGCCAGCCTGCCGGAGCCGCTGATCGAACAGGTCAAGGCCGGGGCCATCGGCCTGAAACTCCACGAAGACTGGGGCACCACGCCGGCGGCCATCGACAATTGCCTGAGCGTGGCCGACCAGTACGACGTGCAGGTGGCGATTCACACCGACACCCTCAACGAGTCCGGTTTCGTCGAAACCACCCTGGCCGCGTTCAAGGGCCGCACCATCCACACCTACCACACCGAAGGCGCGGGCGGCGGTCATGCGCCGGACATCATCAAGGCCTGCGGCTTCCCCAATGTGCTGCCCAGCTCGACCAACCCGACCCGGCCGTTCACCCGCAACACCATCGACGAACACCTGGACATGTTGATGGTCTGCCATCACCTGGACCCGAGCATCGCCGAAGACGTGGCGTTCGCCGAGAGCCGCATCCGTCGCGAGACCATTGCCGCCGAAGACATTCTCCACGACCTCGGCGCGTTCTCGATGATCAGCTCCGACAGCCAGGCCATGGGCCGCGTCGGCGAAGTCATCACCCGTACCTGGCAGACCGCCGACAAAATGAAGAAGCAACGTGGCGCCCTGCCCGGCGACGGAGAAGGAAACGACAACTTCCGCATCAAGCGCTACATCGCCAAGTACACCATCAACCCGGCGATCACCCACGGTATCAGCCATGAAGTGGGCTCCATCGAAGTGGGCAAGTGGGCTGACCTGGTGCTATGGCGACCGGCGTTCTTCGGCGTCAAGCCGACGCTGATCCTCAAGGGCGGCGCCATCGCCGCCAGCCTGATGGGCGACGCCAACGCCTCGATCCCAACGCCGCAGCCGGTGCACTACCGACCGATGTTCGCAAGCTTTGGCGGCTCGCGCCACGCCACCAGCCTGACCTTCATCAGCCAGGCCGCCGCCGAGGCGGGGCTACCGGAGCAATTGGGTTTGAAGAAGAGAATCGCCGTGGTCAAAGGTTGCCGCGATGTGCAGAAGACCGACTTGATTCACAACGACTACCTGCCGAGCATCGATGTTGATCCCCAGACTTACCAGGTCAAGGCCGATGGGGTGTTGCTGTGGTGTGAGCCGGCTGAGGTGCTGCCGATGGCGCAGCGGTATTTTCTGTTTTGAGGTGAATCAAAAAGCATACCTGGCCAAACACTTAACCCTGTGGCGAGGGAGCTTGCTCCCGCTGGGCTGCGTAGCAGCCCTCGCTTTTTGGCGGTTGCTGCGCAACCGAGCGGGAGCAAGCTCCCTCGCCACGGGTGGTGTGTCTGCTCACGTAGGGTATCGGCCGTTGCCTCGCATCACTCCACCAACCGCCCCAACCGCTGCTTGAGCATGCGGTTTTCAGTACGCAGCTGCTGCACTTCCTCCAGCAGGTCCAGCGCCAGGGCGACGCCTTCCCATTCCAGCTCCAGTTCGCGGCGCAGCTTGACCGCACGGCGGGCCAGGACCAGTTCGTAATCGGTGAAACGCCAATCTCCCGGGGCCGTGCCGTGGGGTTCGAGGATGCCATGGGCGACGATCTCGATCACATGGACATCCTGCAACGCGGCAGCCTCGCAGAACTCCGTCAAGGTCAGTTCAATGATCGGGTTGTTCATGGTCTGCTTCTCCCAATGCTTTAACTGTCGAGTCTAGCCGTGACTGTGGCGAGGGAGCTTGCTCCCGTTCGGCTGCGAAGCAGTCGTAAAAGACTGCCAACTGTTTTTTCCTGGCTCACCGTGCCCGATGGTTTTGGGGCTGCTTCGCAGCCCAGCGGGAGCAAGCTCCCTCGCCACGGGTCTTGTGTCCAGCGGGTCATTAACCACAGGTCAGAAATTCTCCCGCGGGTCGAACGCGGCTTTCTTCGCCAGTTCTGCCCACAACGCCTTGACCGCCTCATCGCTGGCCTTGGGCATCACCGCCTTGAGCTGCACGAACAGGTAACCGCGCTCGCCGGCCTTGTTGCGCAGGCCGTGGCCCTTGGCGCGCATGCGCTGGCCGTTCTGGCTGCCGGCCGGGATCTTGAGATTGATCTTGCCGGTCAGGGTCGGTACCGCCACTTCGGTGCCCAGCGCCAATTCCCATGGGGCGAGGGGCAAGGTGATGATCAGGTCCTGGCCTTCGACGTCGAACTTGGGGTGCGGCGCGAAGCGAATCGTCAGGTACAAATCACCATTGGCACCACCACCGATACCGGGCGCACCCTGGCCCTTGAGGCGGATGCGTTCACCATCGGTCACACCCAGCGGAATCTTCACGTTCAGGCTTTTGCTGGTGTTGCTCACATGCTGGCCGGCCGCGTTGTACTGCGGCACCTGGAAGCTGACTTTCTTCGACTCGCTCGACAGGGTTTCTTCCAGGAAGATCGGTAATTCCATTTCCACGTCTTGCCCTCGACGGCCGGCGCTGCGACCTGACTGTCCGCCACCGAAACCCGGTCCGCGATTACCGAAAATAGAACTGAAAAAGTCCGAAAAATCGCCCGTATCCTGACCGCCGCCAAAACCGCCACGGCTTTGCCAACCCGGCGGGCCCTGGAACGGCTGGCCGTGCTGGCCATAGCGACGCAGGTCGTCGTATTCGGCGCGTTTGTCGGCGCTTTTCAGCGCTTCATAGGCTTCGGAGACGTCCTTGAACTTGGTCTCGGCATCCTTTTCCTTACTGACGTCCGGGTGGTATTTGCGCGCCAGTTTGCGATAGGCGGCCTTGATCGTGGCGTCGTCGGCCGTCGGCTCCACCCCCAGAATCTTGTAATAGTCTTTGAAGTCCATTGAAGGATCACCATCCGTTATCGATATCGCACCGCCACCCGCAGCATGCTCGTGATACAAGTCCTGGAGTTTGACCGATCTCAAGGTTTGTGACCGGGCGGTGCAGCAGAAGTTTATCGGCAGCCGGTGGCGGTTCTTGTATCCGCCCTGTGGCTACCAGGCTCATGCCAGCAAGTTTGGGGGTGCAAGGGCGTCTTTCAAGGCCCAATGGCCCAGCGTTTGCGAATTAGCAGATAACCGGCCTTCGAATCCGGGCCGCACTGACATACACTGCGCGGCCGTTTTTTCAACTGGAACCCGAAAGACATGAAAAACGCATCCCCGGCCCGTGCCTGCGGCATCGACTTCGGCACGTCCAACTCCACTGTCGGCTGGCTGCGCCCCGGCATGGAAACGCTGATCGCGCTGGAGGATGACAAGATCACCCTGCCCTCGGTGGTTTTCTTCAATTTCGAGGAGCGCCGCCCGGTCTATGGCCGCCTGGCCCTGCACGAATACCTGGAAGGCTACGAAGGCCGGCTGATGCGCTCGCTCAAGAGCCTGCTGGGCTCCAAGCTGATCAAGCACGACACCAGCGTGTTGGGCACGGCCATGCCCTTCAAGGATTTGCTGGCACTGTTCATCGGCCAGCTGAAGAAGCGCGCCGAAGCCACCGCCGGTCGGGAGTTCGAAGAGGTGGTGCTGGGTCGTCCGGTGTTTTTCGTCGATGACGATGAAATGGCCGACCAGGAAGCGGAAAACACCCTGGTGGACGTCGCCCGCGCCATCGGCTTCAAGGAAGTTTCATTCCAGTACGAGCCTATCGCCGCGGCGTTCGATTATGAATCGACCATCGAGAAAGAAGAGTTGGTGCTGATCGTCGACATCGGCGGTGGTACGTCGGACTTCTCCCTGGTACGCCTGTCGCCCGAGCGTCGCACCCACGACAACCGTCACGCCGACATCCTCGCCACCGGCGGCGTGCACATCGGCGGTACCGATTTCGACAAACAACTGAGCTTGCAGGGCGTGATGCCGCTGTTCGGCTACGGCAGCCGCATGAAGAGCGGCGCCTACATGCCCACCAGCCACCACATGAACCTGGCGACCTGGCACACCATCAACGCGGTGTACTCGCAGAAATCCACCTTGGCCCTGGGCAGCATGCGTTACGACATCGAGGACACTGGCGGGATCGACCGGTTGTTCCATCTGATCGAACAGCGCGCCGGGCACTGGCTGGCGATGGAAGTGGAAGACACCAAGATCCAGCTGACCCACACCGACCACCGCCACGTGCCGCTGGACCGGATCGAGCCGGGCCTGAGCGTGGACCTGAGCCGGGCGCTGTTTGAATCGGCCATCGGCGGCTTGCTGGAACGCGTACGCGCCAGCGTCACGCAACTGCTGGGCGATGCCAACGTACGCGTCGATCAGGTGGACACGGTGTTCTTTACCGGCGGCTCCAGCGGCATCCCGGCGCTGCGCAACAGCGTCTCGGCGATGCTGCCCCAGGCGCGCCATGTGGAAGGCAATATCTTTGGCAGCATTGGCAGCGGTTTGGCGATTGAGGCGATGAAGCGTTATGGCACTCAGGTCTGATCCAGGACCGAGGCGCCTGAATCGCGAGCAAGCTCGCTCCCACAGTTAACCGAGTTTCTTCAGAAAGAATGCGGTCAACTGTGGGAGCGAGCTTGCTCGCGATGGCGCCAGACCAGACGCCACATACCCCCGATCAAACCATCCCCACCTGCTTCAACTCACTCTTCAGATAGGCATAGTAAATCGGCCCCGCCACCACCCCCGGCAGGCCGAATGCCGCCTCGAACACTAGCATCGCCATGAGCAACTCCCAAGACTTGGCGCTGATCTGCCCGCCAACGATGCGGGCGTTGAGGAAGTATTCGAGTTTGTGGATCACGATCAGGTAACCCAGCGCCGCCACCGCTACCCAGATCGACAGTGACAAGGCAACGATGGTGATCAGGGTATTGGACATCAGGTTGCCGATGACCGGCAGCAGTCCCAGCAAGAACGTCATCACGATCAGGGTCTTGGTCAACGGTAGATGGATGCCGAACAGCGGCAACACCACCGCCAGGAAGATCCCGGTGAAGAAGGTGTTGAGCAGGGAAATCTTGATCTGGGCAAAGACGATGTTGCGGAACGCCTTGACCAGCAGGTTCAGGCGATCGAACAGCGCAGCCGCCAAGGGTTTGCGCTTGGTCAGGTCGGGGATGCGCTGCAGGGCGACGATTGCTCCCAGCACCATGCCGATCAGCAGCGTCACGAACATATGGGCCGCGTCCTTGCCCACCAGTTGCAAATCACTCAGGTGCTTGCTGACCCAGTCACCAATGGCCACCCGGAACTCGGCGGCGCTGGCGGGCAGATAGGCGTCGATGAACGGCGGCAATTGCCCACGGGCGCGGTCGACCACCCCCATGAACTTGTCCAGGGAAGCGCCGGGGTTTTCCGCTTCATGCAGCAGGAAGCTGAAGGCGCCGGCGAAGATCAACGACAGCACGCTGACCACCAGCGTGCCCAACAACGCCACCGCCAGCCAGCGGGCGCGCCGGCCTTCGATCAGCCGTTGCAACTGCGGGGTGAGCATGTTGACCAGTTCGAACACCAACAACCCGGCCAGCAGGCTCGGCAACAGGCGCAGCGGCAACACCAGCAACAACCCACCAAAAATGATCACCCAACTGATCACCAACAATACATGACGCTGAGAAAACGTTGGCATACAGCCTCAAAACGAAACGGCGTGAAAGGATTGGCAGTCTGCCAGCCTTCCACTAGCAGCACTAGAGATTGTATCGACCGACCTTGATCGGGGTTCAGTTATTTTTTGCAGCGATTGTGAGGGTCTTATCGCGAGCAAGCTCGCTCCCACAACAGATCAAGCAATGCGAATCCAATGTGGGCGCGAGCTTGCTCGCGATGGGGCCCTCACTGGCTCAGGAAAATCCCGGCTATTACTTCTTTTTCAGGCACTCACTCATGAACGCCTTGCGGGCATCGCCCTTCAGCGCCTGGGTGGTGGCGTCGGCGTTGCAGGTTTTCATGCGTTCCTGCGGCGTAGTCGGGGCAGCCTTGAGGCAGGTGCTCATGAAGGCTTTGCGCTCGTCACCCTTGAGCGCCTTGGCCGTGGCGTCGGCGTTGCAGGTGGTCATCTTGGTCTGTTGCGCCGTGGCGGCGAAGCCCTGGGAACACAGCAGCAAACCGATCATCAACAAAGGCACACGCAGCATCTTCATGATGTTTCTCCTGGTTGCCGCACGAGGGTACGGCGATGAGATGGAGTGTAGACAAAGCCTGTTACACCTTCACCCGATTGATCTTCTGTGCCTGAGCTACCGCTTTCGCGAGCAGGCTCGCTCCCACAGTTGCCCGCATTGCTTCTGACGGCACTCGGTCGAAGGTGGGAGCGAGCCTGCTCGCGAAGAACGATAACGCGGTGGCGATCTAAACACCGGCAGCCTTCAACCGCTCGGCATGCTCAACGAACAACCGCACAGGCTCGGCGCCCTTACCCACCAGCCCCAGCGACTGGTTGACGATGTCGAAGTGATCCAGCGGATAGTCATCACCAATCACCGTACCCAGGTGCGAGCTGTAGCGCCCGACCATGCCGTCGCATTGCCCCGCCTCGCGCACGAAGGTGCGGGCGAACAGGCGGCAGCTGCGGTTAGTTCCATCAAACAGGTTGCCCCCTTTATCGGTCTTGCCCGGCTGCAAGGTCCCGGACCAGGAATAGTAACGAACGCCGTCAACCTCTTCCGGCCCCTGTCCACCCCAGGTTTCAGGCAATCCCTGTGGATAATGCTGGTTGAACAAGGCCACGCCCTGCGTGGTGAGCGAGGCATGGGAAGCCTGGATATCCACCGGCAGCTTCGGCCCGCGATAGCCGGTTTCCAACAGGCTCATCAAGGCATTGATCAGTCGCAACAAGGCCGTGAGCAAGCGGCCCCTGGCGCTGTCGGCCGGATAGTGGGTTTGCAGGTAGTCAGCCAGTTCGGAGCCGTGGTTGGTGCCGGCCACCGATGTGACCGATGCCACCAGGTCAGGGCGTTTGGCGGCTGCGTAGCGAGCGGTAAGGCTTCCCTGGCTGTGGCCGATCAGATTGACCTTCTGCGCACCGGTTTGCCGCAGGATCTCCTCGATCCGCGCCAGCAACTGCTCGCCGCGCACCTCGGATGAATGCAGCGGCGAAACCTTCACCGCCACCACCATGGCCCCACCCCGACGCAACGCCGAAACGATCCCATACCAGTAGGGATACAACACCAGGCGAATAAACCCGAGCATGCCCGGGACCAATACCAGCGGGTAGCGAGTGGCGCAGCGTTGCGACATAGCGACATCCTTGTGATCGAGAGGGCCCAGCATCGGTACCGATGATGACCAGTCTATGACACCGGCGTCACTTCGGCCCGATCAGCCTGCGGACAAATTCGGTAAAACTTTTTCCGGATCGCGTCACTCAGACCTAGAGTGATCGCGCCTGCAGAGCGTGACGCCTCAACCGGATCAGCCTCCAGGAGAAACGAGATGAGCGACATGCACTTATCCGATGTAACCACCCTGCGCGAACGGGCACGGCAGAACGTGCAGAACGGCGCCGTGACCGAGGGCTACAGCGCCGATCGACAGGAGGTCGTTCGCCTGCTCAACGAAGCACTGGCCACCGAACTGGTGTGCGTGCTGCGCTACAAGCGCCACTACTTCATGGCCACCGGCCTCAAGGCCAGCGTGGCCGCCAGTGAGTTCCTCGAGCACGCGAACCAGGAAGCCGAGCACGCCGACAAGCTTGCCGAACGCATCGTGCAACTGGGCGGTGAACCTGAGTTCAACCCCGACCTGTTGACCCGCAATTCCCATGCCCAGTACGTGGCCGGCAATACGCTCAAGGAAATGGTCTACGAAGACCTGGTGGCGGAACGGATCGCCATCGACAGCTATCGGGAAATCATCCAGTACATCGGCGAAAAAGACCCGACCACCCGGCGTATCTTCGAAGACATCCTGGCCCAGGAAGAAGAGCACGCCGATGACATGGCCGACATCCTGGCCGATTTGTAAGAGCCTTTAGGGCCCCATCGCGAGCAAGCTCGCTCCCACAGGGGACCGCATTCTGTCTGAAAGAATGCGGTCAAAATGTGGGAGCGAGCTGGCTCGCGATGAGGCCAGCCGCCTCACAGCACAATCTGGCTACCGGGTAGGTTTGACCGTCACCGGCGCCTTGCCCGCCTTCATCTGCTCCAGCAACGGCGCACACTGGTTCGGCTCGCCACCGCTGGGAGCGACCAACGCCAGCAACCCGGCCGCAGGCGCCGCGATCACACCCAGCGCCACCATCCCGGCACCGCGCAGAATCAGCGGTACAGCCTTGACGCCGGCGGCGGGCTTGGAGAACTTGCCTCGCACGTACAACGGCGAGCGCAAGGAAATCAGTCTCCAGCCCTTGGACTCGGGGGTGATGGTCAGGTCCAACTGTTCAGTGGCCATGTTCGCCGTGCCGTCGATGTAGATGATTGCGTTCTCGGTGTCGAACACGAACAGGCGGGTGGTCGCCAGGCCGGTCTTGATGTCGAAGTCCGCGGCCGCGCAGTTGATCTTCACTTCCTTGTCGCCAAAGATTTTTCCCACCACGTAGTTGCCGACGTTCAACCCCGCCAACTCCATCAGCTCCCGACTGATAGCGCCGTCGTTGATGAGCATTTTCAGGGTGCCGTTGGAGGTACCCAGCAACGCCGCCACCGAATTGCCGCGCCCGGCAATATCGGCATCGCCGTTCAGCTCACCAAAACTGGTTTTCATCGGCTCGAAGCCGGGGAACAGTTGCTTGAGCTTGAAACCCCGCGCGGTCAGCTTCGCCTGGCCTTCCAGAGGCTGGGCGTGGCCATTGAGGCGGACCTGCGCATCAAGGCGGCCACCGGCCACGCCGAAACGCAGGGGTTCGAGGCTTAGCTGACCATCGTTGAGCACCAAGTGAGTGTAGAGATCGGTGAATGGCAATTGCTCGCTGTGGACGATTCGTTTGCCGGTGAACTCCACATCGGCATCCATCACCCCCCAGCGCTCGGTACGAAACTCCTCTACGGGCAGGACCTTGTCGGTCGGCTGCTTGCTCGCACCGCCACGGGCCTTTTGTTCGGTATTGGAGTCGGCACCGATCAGCGGTGCCAGGTCGCTGAACAGCAGTTGATTGGAGACCAGCGCGCCACTGAGTTTCGGCCGGGGCTGGCTGGCGACATAGGCCAGGTCGCCATGGATATCGCTGTCGCCGATCTTGCCGTTGAACGCTTCGTAGCGAAACAGCGCCCCGCCCGGTTCGTGGAGCTTGGCGATCAGATGGCCGTCGGTGGAATAGGGCGGCGAATCCGGCAGGGTCACGCCGGTCAGGGGGTAGAGATTGGCGAGGCTGGTGCCGGCCAGTTTCAAGCGCAGGTCCAAGGCTCCGAGGTTCATCGGGTCGGTGAGGGTGCCAGCCAGTTCGACGCGGGTGTCACCGATTTTCGCCTGGGCCTGAAGCGGAAAGGGTCGTGAGGCGTCCTGCAACGCCAGCAAGCCGCCCACCTTGCCGGAGCCGGTGAGGTTCTGCCCCTGATACTGCCCGTTGACCTTGAAGGCGAACGCATAGTCCTGCGGCGTCGCCCCCTGGTCCTGGGCTTTCTTGGCGGCCTTGTCACCGACGATATCGCTGAAGGGGATGGGCTTGCCCAGCGGGTCGATCAGCAGGTCGAGGCGGGTTCTCAGCGTCTGGTCGTCAAGGGTGACGTGGCCCTTGTCGAAGCCGATGGCACCGATGTCCACCACCCAACTGGACGGCTCGGCGTCCGGGTCCTTCGGGTCGAACTGAAACGTCCAGTTGGCGCGCCCGTCGGCCAGGCGTTGCAGGTTGGCGTCGGGCTCGGTCAGGTCGATACGGGGAATGGTCACTCGCCGGACCAGCAAGGCCAAGGGGGAAATGCGCAACTCAACCCGCTTGAGCGTGACCATCTGCGGGGTTTTCGACCAGTCCGGGTTACCCAGGCTCAAGTCTTCGGCCACCACGTGAGGCCACGGCACCCAAGCCCGCCAGCCCCCCTCTGCAGGCTCGCGCTGCCAGATCACCGCCAGGTTGCCGTTGATCGCGAACGGCCGGTGCAACTCCTCCGAAACCTTGGCGTTGAGTGGAGGCTTGATCCGGTTCCAATCGAAGAAGGCGATGATCAGCACCAGCACCGCCAGCAAGACAACAAGGCAGGCGAAGCTCCAGGCGAAGATTTTTGAGGTGCGCGTCATGCACAAGGCTCCTGATGACAATTCAGCGCCGACCTGCGACGCCTTTGGAAACACGAACCTGTAATCGGCTCGCTATGAGAATAGGACTGGCGAAACGGCCAACAGGTTTAACCCCACGGGCGATGAACGGCACAAGAATCGTCGAAAATCCTGACCAGTTCGCCAAGTATGTGTTACCGACCCCGCACGTTTTGGAAGCACTACTGGGTACAAAATACCCATCACAGTGCAAAACCACGCCCCTGAGAGGCCCGTTCTAGAGCCTTCGCCCGTAACAATCAATTCCGTTGATTATTACCATTGCGTTTATGAACTTTTATATCGACTTATCGAGAGTAGCATTGCCCTCGTACCCACTTTATCGCCCTCCCAAGGAGCAATGATCATGAAACGCCAATTACTGATGAGCCTTTCCCTTTCACTGCTGGCCTCTACCGCTTTCGCACTGCCAGCCTCCGAACAAGCCACCCCTCAGGTCAGGGACAGCCATTCGGTCTACAGCCAGACCGTTGCCGAAGGTGGAAGTGATCGCCTGAAAGAAAAAGGCTTGGCCGAAGACGGTTCTGACCGCACGCCACAAGGCCAGACCCTGGCTGAAGATGGTTCCGACCGCACGCCACAAGGCCAGACCCTGGCTGCTGACGGTTCCGACCGCACTCCAGGCCAGACCTTGGCTGCTGACGGTTCCGACCGCACTCCAGGCCAGACCTTGGCTGCTGACGGTTCCGACCGCACCCCAGGCCAGACCCTTGCCGCAGATGGTTCCGACCGTACTCCTGGCCAGACCCTTGCCGCAGATGGTTCCGACCGTACTCCTGGCCAGACCCTTGCCGAAGGCGGTGGTGACCGTGTGATCGAACGCAACGGCACAGTGAGCTGAGCCCATGGTATCTCGGAAAAAAGCCCGATTCCTCCAATCGGGCTTTTAACTTTTCAAACGTCCCATTTCCCCGCCTGATCCCTCTCTACCGTTCGACGTCGGCAAAGCCGATTTGCTAGAGTGCATCGCTCCCGTGAATCAGAAGTCAGCCTTGCGATGCTGCCCCGCGCCGAACAGAAACAACAGACCCGAAACGCCCTGATGGATGCAGCCCGGCATTTGATGGAGAGTGGCCGGGGGTTCGGCAGCCTGAGCCTGCGGGAAGTCGCCAGGACGGCGGGCATCGTGCCCACCGGGTTCTATCGGCACTTCGACGACATGGATCAACTGGGCCTGGCACTCGTCAGCGAAGTCGGCCAGACCTTCCGCGAAACCATTCGACTGGTGCGCCACAACGAATTCGTCATGGGCGGCATCATTGACGCGTCGGTGCGGATTTTCCTCGATGTGGTGCAAGCCAACCGCTCGCAGTTCCTGTTCCTGGCCCGCGAGCAATACGGCGGCTCCCTGCCGGTGCGCCAGGCCATCGGACGACTGCGCGAAGGCATCAGCTCGGATTTGGCCGCCGACCTGGCACTCATGCCGAAACTGCAGCACTTGGACTTGGCCGGGTTGAGTGTGATGGCCGACCTTATCGTCAAAAGCGTGTTCGCCACCCTGCCGGACATCATCGACCCACCCGCCGAAGCCTTGCCCGAGCACCTCACTCCCCAAGTGAAAATCACCCAGCAGCTGCGGTTTATCTTCATTGGTCTCAAGCATTGGCAAGGGCTGGGTAGCACCGAATAATTCCCCGAATGTACCCACTGTGGGAGCGAGCTTGCTCGCGATAGCGATTCATCAGTGGAGTTGATGCTGACTGACACTCCGCTATCGCGAGCAAGCTCGCTCCCACAAGTTTTTCTCAAGCCGCAAAATAGTGCACCGCTTTACGGCGCGCACCAAAATGGCACGCAACGCGAGACGCCAGCAAACACCTTCCCCAGCAGCCCCCCCTATTTCCTACACCCCCTTCGATTGGCAAGCCCCTTGCTCTAAACACAGCACTGTTCATTGCTGGAAGCACTCCGATGCTGGTGATTCATCGCAGAATCGACCCTCAACCCCGCTGGGACGCCGAACTGCTACTGACCTTCGACGCCCGTAGCAAAAGCCGCCTGCGCTGTTTCAGTGCCGAAGGTGAAGATGTGGGATTGTTTCTGGAGCGAGGCCAACCGCCGCTGTATGACGGCGAATGCCTGCAGGCCGAAGACGGTCGCATCGTGCGTGTCTGTGCCCGTCCCCAACAATTGTTGCACGTCACCTGCGCCAACGCGTTCGAACTGACCCGTGCCGCCTATCACTTGGGCAATCGCCATGTTGCCCTGCAAGTGGGCGATGGCTGGTTGCGCCTGCTGGACGATTACGTGCTCAAGGCGATGCTCGAACAACTGGGCGCCAGCGCCGAACCCATCGATGCTCCGTTCCAACCGGAACATGGCGCCTATGGTGGTGGTCACCATCACTCACGGCACGGCGACGAAGACTTCAACTACGCGCCGCGCCTGCATCAGTTCGGCGTGCGCACATGAACCCGGCCTGGGCGCTGCTGCGCCTGGCCAGCCCGCAACTGCCGATTGGCGGCTACAGCTATTCCCAGGGGCTGGAGATGGCGGTGGATAACGGCCAGGTCAAGAATCCCGACGATGCGCGTCGCTGGATCAGCGATCAATTGCTGCTGAACCTGGCACGCTTCGAAGCGCCCTTGCTGCTGGCTCACTGCACTGCAGCCGCCGCCGACGACTGGAACGCCCTGCTGCTGCATTGTGAAGAGCACCGCGCCAGCCGGGAAACCCGTGAGCTGTATCAGGAGAGCCGGCAGATGGGCTACTCGTTGCAGCAATTGTTGAACGGCCTGCCGGAACTGGACGCCGCCGCACGAGCCTTTCTCGAACAACGCAGCGAGCCGCACCTGGCCCTGGGCTGGGCCCTGGCCGCCCGCGCCTGGCAGATCACGCCCCAGGACGCCCTCGCCGCCTGGCTATGGAGCTGGCTGGAAAACCAACTGGCGGTGTTGATGAAAACCCTGCCCCTGGGCCAGCAAGCGGCCCAACGCCTGACCAGCGAACTGCTGCCGTTGCTGCAGCAGGCCCAGCACAACGCTTCGAACATCGACCCCGATCATTCCGGCAGCGCCGCGTTTGGCCTGTCACTGGCGTGCATGGCCCATGAGCGCCAGTACAGCCGTCTGTTCCGTTCCTAGGAGACACACATGAATACACAACCTTTGCGCGTCGGTATCGGCGGCCCAGTGGGTTCCGGCAAAACCGCGTTGACGCTGGCCCTGTGCCTGGCCCTGCGCGATCGCTACAACCTGGCGGTGGTTACCAACGACATCTACACCCGCGAAGACGCCGACTTCTTGGTGCGCAACGAGGCCCTGGCGCCAGAGCGGATCATCGGCGTGGAGACCGGCGGTTGCCCGCACACGGCGATTCGCGAAGACGCCTCGATCAACCTCGAAGCAGTGGACCAACTGAACCGGCGCTTCCCGGGCCTGGACTTGATCCTGGTGGAATCGGGCGGCGACAACCTTTCGGCGACCTTCAGCCCGGAACTGTCGGACCTGACCATCTATGTGATCGACGTCTCGGCCGGTGACAAGCTGCCGCGCAAGGGCGGGCCGGGCATCTGCAAATCCGACCTGCTGGTGATCAACAAAATTGACCTGGCACCGCTGGTAGGCGCGTCCCTGGAGATGATGGACAGCGACACCCGGCGGATGCGCAACGGCAAGCCGTTCGTGTTCAGCAACCAGAAGACCGGCCAGGGCCTGGACGCCATCATTGCGTTCATCGAGCGCCAGGGCCTGCTGACCGCCGCCTGATTTTTCCGACCTTCAACAAGGAAGCTTATCCATGACATGCAAACGTATCCTCGGCGCCCTCGTCCTGCTGCTGACCCCGGCCCTGGCCTTCGCCCACCCCGGCCATGGCGACAATGGTCTGATCGCTGGCCTCGGCCACCCCATTGGCGGGCTCGATCATTTGCTGGCGATGCTGGCGGTCGGCTTGTGGGCCGCGCAACAACAAGGCGCGGCGCGCTGGGCGCTGCCGTGCACTTTCGTCGGGACCATGCTGCTCGGCGGCTTGCTGGGTTTTGAAGGCCTGGACCTGCCGGCGCTGGAAAGCGGGATTGCCGCCTCGGTCCTGGCCCTGGGCCTGGCCGTGGCACTGGCGGTGCGTCCACCGCTGGGCCTGGCGGTCGCCGCTACCGCGATGTTTGCGCTGTTCCATGGCGTAGCCCATGGCTTGGAACTGCCGGACATGTCGAGCCCTTGGGCCTATGCGGCCGGGTTCGTCGCGGCCACGGCGGCGCTGCATGGCGCGGGGTTTGCGCTGGTTCGCGTATTGCCGCGAGCGGCCGCGCCGCTAGTGCGTTTGGCTGGGGCGGCTTCGGCGGCGGCTGGGGTTTGGTTGTTGGCAGGTTGATTTTCTAGCGCCTCCAAAGGCCCCTTCGCGAGCAAGCTCGCTCCCACATTAAGTACGGTGTACACCGAGCAAATGTGGGAGCGAGCTTGCTCGCGAAGGCGGCCTGACAGGCGCCCCATCTCCCACGGCCTGCCACTCTGCTACCATGTCGCGCAATCGCCCCCCAGCCGTGACGACGTCCGCCCATGCCTGATGCTTCCCGCCCCGCTCCCCAGCCTGAATTGACCGCCCTGTTCGCAACGGTGCATCAGCATTTTCACGACGTGATCGTGCCAATGTGGCAAGGCCCGGGCTGGAATGCCGATTTGGCATTGCCCTATGAATCCCTGGACGCCGGGCATTCGCCGCTGCCGCCCCAGCGCTATCGGGCCATGGCCTGTGCGCGGCAGTTGTACATGTTCGCCAGCCTGATCGGCGAAGTACCGCAAGCCGAGGAACGGGCCGGGGCACTGTTTCGCTCGCTGCAACGGCATTTCCACGATGCCGAACACGGCGGCTGGTTCTACAGCATCGACCCGCAAGGCGCGCCACTGGACACTGGCAAGGACCTCTACACCCACGCCTTTATCCTGTTCGCCTGTGCCCACTACTGGGGCAAGGTCCGCGAGCCGCTGGTAGAGTCGGTACTCAACGCCGCCCTGGAAGTCATCGCCCGGCGCTTTGCCAGCGCCGATGGCCTGTACGAAGCCAGCCTCAAACGCGACTGGTCAACGCTCGGATCCGGCCCTCTGCAAAACCCGCTGATGCACTTGGCCGAAGCGTTCCTCGCCACCCTCTCCGTGCGCGAAGACGCCCATGTCCGCCAAGCGCTGCTGAGCCTGTGCGACGGGATGTTCAAGCGCTTCATCGACCCCAGGCAGCGCGTCATGATGGAGAAACCGCTCAAGGCTGTGGATAACTGGTTCGAGCCAGGACACCAATTCGAGTGGTACTTCCTGCTCAGTTCCTCGCCCCTGCTGCGCGGTGGCAAGTTGCATGGGGCCTTGGAGCGCAGCTTTGGCTACACCGAGCAACAAGGCGTGAACCCGCAGTCCGGTGCGGTGCGCGCCATGCTGGGCCTGGAACCGCACGTTGTCGCGCGAGACGCGACCCAGCGCATCTGGGCCCAGGCAGAGTATTTGCGGGCACTGACCTTACGCCCTGGGAACGAGGGAGCCTTGCTGCGTCAGTTGCAGGCGCTGCAGCAACACTTCCTGCACCCCCGGGGCTGGAATGAATGCCTGGACGCCAATGGCGCTGTCAGCCGCCTGGACATGCCTTCCACCACGCCGTACCACCTGCTGACCTGCTATCGCGGACTCGCCGATTATCTGGCCTAAAGCCCCTGTGGCGAGGGAGCTTGCTCCCGTTCGGCTGCGAAGCAGCCGTTAGCTTTTGGGGCCGCTACGCGCCCCAGCGGGAGCAAGCTCCCTCGCCACAGGTGTCCACAACAATGTCAGCCATCAAGCCTTGTTGCGCTCGATGGCAAACCCGGCCCAGGTCTGGCTCACCGGCATCAGCTCCAGACTGTTGATGTTGATGTGGGCCGGCGCGTTAAGCACCCAGAAAATGGTATCGGCGATGTCCTGCGGCTGGATCGGCTCGGCGCCAGCGTAGGTCGCGTTGTAGCGCTCCTGATCGCCGCCAAAGCGGACCAGGGAGAATTCGCTTTCGCACAGCCCCGGCTCGATGTTACTCACCCGCACCCCGGTACCTTGCAGGTCGCAACGCAGGTTCAGGGAGAACTGTTTGACGAACGCCTTGCTCGCGCCATACACGTGGCTGCCCGGGTACGGGTAGTTACCGGCGATGGAGCCCAGGTTGATGATCCCGGCACCACGGCCATGGGCTATCAGGCGCGGCAGCAACAGGCGGGTGCTGTAGAGCAGGCCCTTGACGTTGGTGTCGACCATGGTGTCCCAGTCATCAAGGTCGCACTTGGGCGCCGGGTCCACGCCCAAGGCTAGCCCCGCGTTGTTGATCAGCCCCCGCAACTTGGCGAACGACGGCGGCAGGTTCGCGATGGCCTCTTCCATGGCCTTGCGATCACGTACGTCCAGTACCAAGCCATGGACCTCGGTCTGCTTCGACAGCTCGGCACACAGGGCATCGAGGCGCTCTTCACGACGGCCGGTCAGCACCAACTTCCAGCCAGCCTCGGCGAAACGACGGGCACAGGCCTCACCAAAACCGGACGTCGCACCGGTAATAAACAGGGTGTTGGACATCATGTTCTCCTTGCTTTGGGCTTAAGCCATTGAATGAAATTCGGCCAACAGAATGCCCGGCCCGACACGCTACCGGCAAGGCTTGTGGAGACAAGCGTTATGTCCCGCGACTGTCCATAAAATAACCAATTACCGCCAGACCTTATCAAACAAGGCCCACAGCCAATTACCCGCACCTTATCCACAGGCGCGTCCACAGTAATCGGGGGCAAGTGCAAACTCTGCAAGCCGCTTTGCATAAGGCTTTGCGAGGTATTTGGAAAGTTTTTTCCCTTGACCCCGCAACGCAGGTTGTGCAGTTCAAGTTATCTGCTATAAGCCGCCAATCAGCGAGCGATGGCTCCAAGCCAGTAACGACGGCCCTGAGCGCGGTCTTTCCAGAGTTTAGTCACAGACTTATCCACAGGCCTGCCCACAGATTTTCGAGCTCTTTCCAATGCTCATAAAAGTGTTGACAAGCCTAGCGTCAGCTTGTCTAAAAACGCCTGATCAAAAAACGATCACACACCTGTAAGCCTTGTATTTAAAGGCTTTCAGCCAGCTACTCCCACGTTACCCACAGTCGGTTCCACAGCAAACGGGGACAAGTCAAAACTGTGACAAAACAACTATTTGCGGCGACTTTATGTCGCGGTTTCGTAAGGGCTCAGGATTGTTGTCCACAATTCTCGCCATGGCCCAAAACCCTGTGGGAGCGAGCTTGCTCGCGATAGCGGTCTACCTATCACTTCTCCATTGAATGTGCCGCCGTCATCGCGAGCAAGCTCGCTCCCACAAGGGTGGGTGCATTCTGAAGGGATAAAAAAACCGGCGATCACTCGCCGGTTCCAGTCACTGCAACAACAGCCTCAATGCCCGCCCAGGTACGCGTTGCGCACCTCTTCGTTGACGAGCAACTCCTTGCCGGTGCCGGTCAGGCGGATTTCGCCGTTGACCATCACATAGGCCCGGTCCGACAGCCTGAGAGCGTGGTTGGCATTCTGCTCGACCAGGAAGATGGTCATCCCGGTGGACGCCAGCTCACGCAGGGTTGAGAAGATCTGTTTCACCACGATCGGCGCCAACCCCAGGCTCGGCTCATCAAGCAGCAACAACTTCGGCCGGCTCATCAACGCCCGAGCGATGGCGAGCATCTGCTGCTCACCGCCGGACATGGTCATGGCCCGCTGGTTACGTCGCTCCTTGAGCCGCGGGAACAGCTCGAACATGCGCTGCATGTCTTCACCGGCGTGCTTGTCACCGATGGGGATGGTGCCCATTAGCAGGTTTTCCTCAACGGTCATGTCCGGGAATACCCGCCGCCCTTCCGGCGACTGCGCGATGCCATGGGACGCGATGTAATGGGACGATTTGTGGGTGATGTCCACGCCCTGGTAAATGATCTGTCCGCTCGCGGCTCGCGGCTGGCCGAAAATCGACATCAGCAGCGTGGATTTGCCGGCACCGTTGGAGCCGATCAGGCTCACGGTCTCGCCTTCGCCAATGTGCAGCGAGACTTTCTTCAAGGCCTGGATCGGCCCGTAGAACACGTCCAGCTCCTTGAGTTCGAGGATAGGTCCACTCATACCAGCTCCTCTTCGTCGGCACCCAGGTAAGCCGCGATCACTTTCGGATCGTTGCGAATCGCCTCAGGACCGCCTTCGGCGATCACAGTGCCGTGGTCCAGCACCACGATGTGGTCGGAAATGCTCATTACCATGCCCATGTCGTGTTCGATCAGCACCACGGTCAGATCGTGCTCGTCGCGCAGCAGCCGGATCATCGCGCTCAGCGCTTCGGTTTCTTGAGGATTGAGGCCAGCGGCCGGTTCGTCGAGGCAGATGATCTGCGGACGGGTGCACATGGCCCGGGCAATTTCCAGGCGCCGTTGCTGGCCGTAGGAAAGCTCGCCCGCGAGGCGGTTGGCGCAATCCACCAGGTCCACCACTTCCAGCCAATAGAAGGCATGATCCAGGGCATCGCTTTCGGCCTGGCGGTAGCCCTTGGTGTTGAGGATGCCCGCTAGCAGGCTGCGGTTGACCCACATGTGCTGGGCCACCAGCAGGTTTTCCAGCACCGACATTTCCTTGAACAGGCGGATGTTCTGGAAGGTCCGCGCCAAGCCGGCACGGTTCACCAGGTGAGTGCCGCCGAACATCTTGTAGTACATGCGGCTGCAGAAGGATGTTGGTGACACGAAGTCAGTCGGGCGAAACGCTTCGCCCAACAACTTGATGACATCGGTCCGTTCGCCGCGCACGTTGAGTTCGATCTTGCCGCCCGTGGCCTTGTAGAACCCGGTCAGGCAGTTGAATACCGTGGTCTTGCCCGCACCGTTGGGGCCGATCAGGGCGAAGATCGAGTTACGTTTGACTTGCAGGCTGACGTCGTTGAGGGCCTTGATCCCACCGAATTGCATCATCAGGTTTTCGACCTGGAGTACGACTTCGCTCATGGCGCTACTCCTTTACGCGGCGTCACACCGGTACGGCTGATGCGAATCAGGCCGCGGGGGCGCCAGATCATCATCAACACCATCAGTATGCCGAACAGCAGCACCCGGTATTCCGCGAAGCCGCGCAGCAGTTCCGGCGCCACGGTCAGCACGAAGGCCGCAATCACCACGCCGATGGTCGAGCCCATGCCGCCCAGCACCACGATGGCGAGGATCAGGGCCGATTCGAAGAAGGTGAACGATGTCGGATTGACGAAGCCCTGGTAGGTGGCGAAGAACACACCGGCCAGGCCGGCCGTCGAGGCCCCGATGGTGAACGCCGAGAGCTTGACCAACACGTGGTTCAGGCCCATCGAGCGACAGGCGATTTCATCTTCGCGCAAGGCTTCCCAGGCGCGACCGACCGGCATGCGGGTCAGGCGATGCTTGATGTACAACACGCCCAGCACGACAAGGAACAACACTGCGTAGATGAAGTAGTACTTCACGTCCGGGTTGTAGGTGAGGCCGAAAAACTCATGGAAGGGTATGCCGCCGTCCTTCGCTCTTTTACCGAACTCAAGGCCAAAGAAGGTGGGCAACGGCGCCGCCATGCCATTCGGGCCGCCCGTCAAGGACAGCCAGTTATTGAGGACCAGCCGGATGATTTCACCGAAACCCAGGGTCACGATTGCCAGGTAGTCACCGTGCAGGCGCAGCACCGGGAACCCGAGGATGCAGCCCGCCAGCCCCGCCGTGATCGCGGCCAATGGCAGCACCGTCCAGAAACCCAGCCCCAGGTATTGATAACCGAGTGCCAACCCATAGGCGCCAATGGCGTAGAACGCCACATAACCGAGGTCAAGCAGGCCCGCCAGCCCCACCACGATGTTCAACCCCAGGCCCAGCAAGACATAGATCAACCCGAGGATGACCACGCCCAGAAGGTAGGAGTTGGAGAAAAACGGGAATACCACGGCAACGACAATCAGCACCGGGATGATCCAGCGCAACCGGGTCTTGTAATCAGGCGGCAGTACATGGACTCCCGAGCCGGTGCTTTCAAAACCCTCAAGGATTTTCAGGCCCTTGGGACTTTGCAGGAACAGGCTCAGGGCAAAGCGGCCAGCCATGACAATGGCGACAATCCACGCCACGCGGGTCGGTTGCAGGTTGAAGCCGTAGCCGTCCAGGACCACGCCGACAATCGGGCCGAACACAATCAGGGCGACAAGGCCGGCGAGAATCGCATCAACCAGGCTTCTTTTGATATCAATGGTTTTTTTAGTGGTTGAAGACATCGCTTACACCTTCGACACAAGAGGACGGCCAAGCAGGCCTTGGGGCCGAAAGACCAGAACGAGAACGAGCAGCGAGAAGCTGAAGACGTCTTTGTAATCCGAGTTCACGAGGCCGGAGAACAGCGACTCGGAGATCCCCAGGATGATCCCGCCAAGCATCGCTCCAGGCAGTGAGCCGATCCCGCCAAGTACCGCTGCGGTGAATGCCTTGATCCCAATGATGAAACCGGCATAGAAGTCGAACGTTCCGTAGTTCATGGTGATCAGCACGCCGGCCAGGGCCGCCATCGCTGCACCGATGATGAAGACGTAGGAAATCACCCGGTCGGTGTTGATCCCCAGGATCGAGGCCATCTTGCGGTCTTGCTGGGTAGCCCGGCACATACGGCCAAGCTTGGTGTACTTGATGACGTAGGTCAGCAGCGCCATGCCGGCAAACGCAGCAATCAGGATGAAGATCTTGGTGTAGGTGAGCTGGACGAATCCCGTGCCGACTTCGACACGCAAGGCCCCCGTCAGCAAGGTTGGAACGCCTTGTTGCTTCGCGCCCTGGGCGATCTGTGCATAGTTTTGCAGGATCAGCGAAATACCGATGGCGCTGATCAGCGGTGCCAGCCGGGTGGAGTTACGCAGGGGTTTGTAGGCGACGCGCTCGATGACCCAGCCATACACCGCCGTGACAATGATGGTGAAGACCAGCGTGCCAAGCATCAGCAGAGGGAAGGATTCAATACCGAAGTATGCCAGCAGAGCCAGACTGATCGCCGCGAGGTACGCAGAAATCATGTAAACCTCGCCGTGGGCGAAGTTGATCATGCCGATGATGCCATAGACCATTGTGTAGCCGATGGCGATCAGGCCATAGACCGACCCGAGGGTCAGGCCGTTGACCAGTTGCTGCAGGAAAATACCATCCATAACGCAATCTCACGCAGTGAGAACCTGCACACCCTTGAGTGTGCGGTTCTTCTAAGGAAAATACAGATTTACGTCGGAGCAATGTCAGTCAGAACACTACATCCCTTGTGGAAGCTGGCCTGCCAGCGATAGCGGACAGACATTCAACAAAGATGTCGCCTGTCAGTCCGCCATCGCGAGCAAGCTCGCTCCCACATGGGATCGGGGGATCTAGCCGATCGCGTTTATTTCTGTTTTTCCAACTGGTGGTATTTACCTTCCTTGTCCCACTCGTAAACCACGTAGTCGGAGACTTTCAGGTCGCCCTTGGCGTCCCACTCTTTCTTGCCCATTACGGTCTGGACCGAGTTGGCCTTGAGCCACTTGGCCGCGGCTTCGCCATCGTTTTTCTTGGCACCGTTGAAGGCCGCCGCGAGAGTCTGGACCGAAGCGTAGGCATACAGGGTGTAGCCTTCCGGCTCAGTACCTTTAGCGCGGAACGCGTCCACTACAGCCTTGCTGTCTGGCAGCAGGCGTGGGTCGGCACCGAAGGTCATCAGCACGCCGTCGACAAACTGCGGGCCGCCAGCGGTGGTGACCAGCTCATCGGTCACGATGCCGTCATCGGACATGAACTTGACGTCTTTCAGGCCTTGCTCACGCAGTTGACGAACCAGGGGACCGGCTTCCGGATGCAGGCCGCCGAAGTAGACGACGTCGGCGCCGGCGCCGCGGATCTTGGTGACAATGGTGCTGAAGTCTTTCTCACCACGGGTCAGGCCTTCATACAGCACGGGCTTCACGCCACGCTTCTCGAGCTGGGCTTTGGTTGCATCCGCCAGGCCCTGACCGTAGGTATCCTTGTCGTGCAGCACGACGACTTTTTTACCCTTGAGCACGTCAACGATGTAGTCGCCGGCGACGATGCCTTGCTGGTCGTCACGACCGCACATACGGAACATGGCACTCAAGCCGCGCTCGGTCACAGCAGGGTTGGTCGAGCCCGGGGTGATTGCAATGATGCCTGCTTCGTCGTAGATCTCGGAGGCCGGGATGGTCGACGAGGAGCAGAAGTGACCGACAACGCCCGCCACTTTCTGGTTGGTCAGGTCCTTGGCCACCGTAACAGCCTGTTTCGGTTCACAGGCGTCATCGCCTTTGACCAGCAGGATTTTTTCCCCGTTCACGCCGCCCTTGGCATTGATCTCGTCTGCCGCGGCCTGTGCACCCTTCATGTACTGCTCGCCGAATGCCGCGTTGGCGCCTGTCATGGGACCCGCTACGCCGATCTTGATGTCGGCCTGAGCAAACGCAGAAACACCCAACGCAGCAGCCACTGCGAGGGCCAGAAAGCCTTTCTTGTAAAACGTCTGGGACATGAGGTGGTGCTCCAAGGTTTTTTTTAGTTGGCACTGCGACTTCACTTTCACGCAGAAGCTAAGAGCAAGGGCCGTGCCATCGGTTTTTTATTCTGAGAAAAGTCGCTGCTTTATTGTTAATTCGACTGTTTCGGGCCCTTTTTCATAGGGCGTGCAACCGTCTAAACCGCGCGAGGTACAACCTTTTTGTAGAACAGGTACAACCCTCAACGAGCCATCATTGCAACCGTCGTGCGAAACGGCGTGCAACCATGCTGTAACAACCTACGCTACCTAACTGCACACTCCCGGTGCGCGACTGCTACAACCCGCACCATAACAGGCTAGCCGCTATGCCGGAAAACGCTGGCCCCGGTAACATTTACCAACACTCAAATGACGATCCGCAGGCACTGGCCCGCGTGATACAGCGAAAAGCCCGCTTCATACAAGCAACTTCGCACCCCCGCCCCGACCAGTGGCTGCATCGGAGCAAAGGGGATCGGCAGCGCCTTGGCGTCACCGCGGCACAGGTAGTCGGCGAAGGCCTTGCCCACCACCGTACCGGTGGTCACGCCCCGGCCGTTGTAACCCGTCACCGCCACCAGACCGGGGGCCGGCTCGAACAGGCGCATCAGATGATCAGGCGTAAAGGCGATGCAACCGGTCCAGGTACATTCCCACTCCACCGGCTTGAGGTAGGGGAAATAGTGCTGCTGCACCCGATCGGCCCAAGCCTTGAGGAACCAGGTTGGCTTACGGTTGCCGTTGCCCAGGCTGCCCAGCAATAAACGGCCGTCCTTGTCCCGACGGATGCTGCTCAACACCTGGCGGGTGTCCCACGAACCTTGCCCACCCGGCAGAATGCGCCGCGCCGCCTCGTCGGTCAGCGGGGCGGAGGCGACTTGGTAGTAGTAGCCAGGAAAGAAGTTGCGTCGCAGCTCGGTCCAGTCACCCTCGGTGTAGGCATTGGAGGCGATCACCACCTGCTCGGCCAGTACCGAACCCTGGGCGGTCTGCACCGACCAACGCTGGCCCTGGCGCTCCAGGCGTGTCACCGGTGAATGGTCGAACAGTTGCCCCCCCAGATCCTGCGCGGCCTTGGCCAACCCGCTGGTGTAGGCCATCGGATTGAGCGTTCCGGCACGCCGATCGAGCAACGCCGCGGCGATTTTCGAGGTACCGGTGGCCTCGACGCAGGCCTGGCCGGTGAGCAACTCCACCGGGGCGCCTCGGCGTTTCCATTGTTCTTCGCGACTGCGCAGGTCCGCCTCGCCCCTGGCGTTATGGGCCATGTGCAAGGTGCCTTCGCGGCGCAACTGACAATCAATGTTGTATTTGTCGACGAGACTGAACACCAAGGCCGGCGCGGCGCCCAGCATGCGGTTGAGCTGGCTGCCCACCGCCTCGCCAAAGCCAGCCTCGATGTCGTCCGGCGGGATCCACAGGCCGGCGTTGACCAGGCCGACGTTGCGGCCCGATCCCCCGTGCCCGGCCCGATGCGCTTCCAACACGGCAACCCGCTTGCCTTGTTCCAGCAAGTGCACCGCCGCCGACAGGCCGGTGAAGCCTGCGCCGATCACGCAGACATCGACGGTGACTTCCCCTGCGAGCGCAGTATTTTCAGGCCTTTGCGGCGTCAGACTTTCCCACAGACATTCTTCGCGTAACGGCATTGCAGACTCCGGAAATGAAACCCAACCATCACACTATTTAATGTGGGAGCGAGCTTGCTCGCGATAGCGGTTCTCCAGTCACTGCCCTGTTGAATGTTCCGCCGTCATCGCGAGCAAGCTCGCTCCCACAAGGGATCTTCACGAATCGAAAATCCGACCCAAGCGACCTCAGTCGAAGGTAATCCCCTGCGCCAACGGCAACTCCAGGGAGTAGTTCACGGTGTTGGTCTGGCGGCGCATGTAGCCGCGCCAGGCGTCGGAGCCGGATTCGCGACCACCGCCGGTTTCTTTCTCGCCACCGAACGCGCCGCCGATTTCCGCGCCGCTCGGGCCGATATTGACGTTGGCGATGCCGCAGTCGCTGCCCACCGCCGACATGAACTGCTCGGCTTCACGCACGTCGGTGGTGAAGATGCAGGACGACAGGCCCTGGGGTACCGAGTTGTTCAGGTGCAGGGCTTCGCTGAAGTCCTTGTAGCCAACCACGTAGAGAATCGGAGCAAAGGTTTCGTGGCGCACGACGTCGCTCTGCTCTGGCATCTCGACGATGGCCGGCGAGACGTAATAGGCATTCGGGAACTGATCTTCGAGCTGGCGCTTGCCGCCGAACACTCGCCCGCCTTCGCTCAGGGCCTGCTCCAAGGCATCCTGCATGTTGTCGAAGCTGTGTTTATCGATCAACGGCCCGACCAGGTTGCCTTCCAGCGGATGGCCGATGCGCACTTTCGAATAGGCGGCCTTGAGGCGGGTGACGATCTCTTCCTTCACCGATTCATGGGCGATCAGGCGGCGCAGGGTGGTGCAACGCTGGCCGGCGGTGCCGACGGCGCTGAACAGGATGGCGCGCACGGCCATGTCCAGATCGGCGCTAGGGGCCAGGATCATCGCGTTGTTGCCGCCCAGTTCCAGAATGCTGCGGGCAAAGCGCGCAGCGACTTTCGGCGCCACTTCGCGGCCCATGCGGGTGCTGCCGGTGGCGCTGATCAATGCCACACGCGGGTCATCCACCAACGCTTCACCGGCATCACGACCGCCAATGATGACTTGGCTCAGGTACGGAGGCGCATCGCTGAAATTCTTCAGCACGCGTTCGAACAGCGCCTGGCAAGCCAGGGCGGTGAGTGGAGTTTTTTCCGAGGGTTTCCAGATCACCGCGTTGCCGCATACCAGGGCCAGCGTGGTGTTCCAGGCCCAGACCGCCACGGGGAAGTTGAAGGCACTGATCACCCCGACCACGCCCAGCGGATGCCAGGACTCACGCATGTGGTGGCCCGGACGCTCGGAGGCGATGGTCAGGCCGTACAGCTGGCGGGACAAGCCGACGGCGAAATCGCAGATGTCGATCATCTCTTGCACTTCACCCAGGCCTTCCTGGGTGATCTTGCCGGCTTCCCACGACACCAGTTCGCCGAGATCGGCTTTGTACTCGCGCAACAGGTCGCCGAACTGACGTACCAGTTCGCCGCGACGCGGGGCCGGTACGTTACGCCACAGGTCGAAGGCGTGTTCGGCACGGCTGACCTGCTGCTCGACCTCGGCGGCACCTTCCCAGTTCACGGCACCGATGCGGCTGCCATCAATGGGTGAGTGCACCGGCTCAGTGCCGTTCTGGTACAGGGCCGGGCTGACGCCCAGACGATCAAGCAATGCAGCAACCATGGGGAATTTCCTCAAGCAAAAGACAAAGGATTGGCAACCGGACGATCACGGCTGATCAGGCCTGTAGTTGTAGCTGGCCTGAGTCTTGTCAACAAACGACCTTTAAGCGAGATATCATTCCGTTTATTCATGCTGCCCATGACCGGTTAAGCAGAGCGACAAGAAATAGGGCCTCATCATGCTCAATAAACGCTATTTGCCGTCGATCACGGCGCTGCAGTGCTTCGAGGCGGTGACCCGTCACCTGAGCTTCACCCGCGCCGCCGAAGAGCTGAACCTGACCCAGAGCGCGGTCAGCAAACAGGTCGCGCAACTGGAGGAACTACTGCAGCACCTGCTATTTCGGCGCGTGCGCCGACGCTTGCAGCTGACACCAGCGGGGGATTTGTACTTGGGAGAGGTCCGAAAGATCCTTACGCAGGTGGAAATGTCCACCCACTACCTGCGCTCCTACGGTGGCGACACCGAGGTCCTACGGGTCTCCACACCTCCGACCTTCGGGGCGCGCTGGCTGGTTCCACGGTTGAAGGGCTGGCGCCTGCGGCATCCGACGATTCATCTGGACCTGTGCAGTGAACAGGAGGCCGACGACTTGCTGCAAGGGCGCAGCGACCTGGCGTTCTACTTCGGCCAAGGCTCGCGGGCCGGCACCGAGTCCCTGAAGCTGTTCGGCGAAGAACTGGTGCCGGTGTGCGCCCCGGGCAGCCTGCCGGACCAGCCCTTCACCGAGCCGACGCAACTGGCCGACCTGGTGTTGCTGCAGAACGCGTCGCGCCCCCAAGCCTGGCACGACTGGTTCGCCAGCCAGGGCTACCACACCGAACACAGCTACCACGGGCCGCGCTTCGAAACCTTCTACATGTGCATCCGCGCCGCCCAGGTCGGCTGCGGCGTGGCCCTGTTGCCACGGTTTCTGGTGGAGGAAGAACTGGCCGATGGCAAGCTGGTCATCCCCTGGCAGCATGCAATGCCGAGCACCGACGCTTACTACCTGGCCTACCCCGAACACTCGGCGGAAGTGCCCAAGGTGCGGCTTTTTGTGGAGTGGATGCTGGGGCAGATCGAGAGCCCTGATACGCCGCAGTAGCAGTAGCCAGCACCAAACCCTGTGGCGAGGGAGCTTGCTCCCGCTGGGGCGCGAAGCGGCCCTGTTTCTAGGCGGGCGCTGCGCACCCGAGCGGGAGCAAGCTCCCTCGCCACAAAGGCCTGTGAACACTAAAAAATCACTGGCAATACCCACCCAGGTTATGCGCCACTACCCTCTTCACCTAAAACCGCCGCACCCCGCCGCCCACCCAGCGGCTTGCCTGGAGATTCCCGTTATGAGCGAGAGTGTGTTTGCCGATCGTATCGTGCAGAACCTGCTCGACACCGACTTCTATAAACTGACGATGATGCAGGCGGTGCTGCACAACTACCCCAACGTCGAAGTCGAATGGGAATTTCGCTGCCGCAACAGCGAGGACCTGCGGCCGTATCTGGCGGAGATCCGCTTTCAGATCGAACGCCTGGCGGAGTTGAACCTGAGCGCCGACCAGTTGGGGTTCCTGGAGCGCATCAGCTTTCTCAAGCCGGACTTCCTGCGCTTTCTGGGCCTTTTCCGCTTCAACCTGCGCTACGTTCACACTGGCATCGACAACGGCGAGCTGTTCATCCGCCTGCGCGGGCCGTGGCTGCATGTGATTCTGTTCGAAGTGCCGTTGCTGGCCATTGTCAGCGAAGTGCGCAATCGCTATCGCTACCGTGAAATTGTCTTGGAACAGGCGCGGGAACAGTTGTATCGCAAGTTCGACTGGCTGAGCGCCAACGCCAGCGCCGATGAATTGTCCGAACTGCAGGTAGCGGACTTCGGCACCCGTCGGCGGTTTTCCTACCGGGTCCAGGAAGAAGTGGTGAACGTGCTCAAGCACGACTTCCCCGGGCGTTTTGTCGGCACCAGCAATGTCCACCTGTCCCGGGAGCTGGACATGAAGCCCTTGGGCACCATGGCCCATGAATGGATCATGGCCCACCAGCAACTGGGCCCACGGCTGATTGACAGCCAGATCGCCGCCCTCGACTGCTGGGTGCGCGAGTACCGGGGCCTGCTAGGGATCGCGCTGACCGACTGCATTACCATGGACGCTTTCCTGAAGGACTTCGATCTGTTCTTCGCCAAGCTGTTCGACGGTTTGCGCCATGACTCCGGTGACCCGATCATCTGGGCCGAAAAAGCCATCGCTCACTATCACAAGCTCGGGATCGACCCGATGAGCAAGACCCTGGTCTTCTCCGACAGCCTGACTTTGCCCAAATGCCTGGAGATTTTTCGGGCCTTGCGTGGTCGCATTAATGTCAGCTTCGGTATTGGCACCAACCTGACGTGTGACATTCCGGGTGTAGAGCCCATGAGCATCGTGCTTAAAATGATCAGCTGTGACGGGCAACCCGTGGCCAAGATTTCAGACGAGCCCGGCAAGACCCATTGCAAGGACCCGAATTTCGTCGCCTACATGCGACACGTGTTCCAAGTACCTGCCGCCCTTTCTGACACATCAAGCAAGGAGTGAATTCATGCAAGCCGTACAGCGTGAGATTGCTGAACAGCTCAAGGTCCAGCCACCGTTCGCCGATGACGCCGCCCTCAAGGCCGACATCGCCCGCCGGGTGAGCTTTATTCAGGATTGCCTGGTCAACTCCGGGCTCAAGACCCTCGTACTGGGCATCAGTGGCGGGGTCGACTCGTTGACCGCCGGCCTCCTGGCCCAGCGCGCCATGCGCGAGCTACGGGAGAAAACCGGTAACGCGGCCTACAAGTTCATCGCCGTGCGCTTACCGTACGAAACCCAGTTCGACGAACATGACGCACAAGCCAGTGTGGACTTCATCGAACCGGACGAGCGCCATACCGTCAACATCGGCCCGGCGGTCAAGGCACTGGCCAACGAGGTCCTGGCGTTCGAAGGCAAGGCGCCGGGCATGCGGGATTTCGTGGTGGGCAATACCAAGGCGCGGATGCGCATGGTGGCGCAGTACACCATCGCGGGCGCCGAGCAGGGCCTGGTGATCGGCACCGATCACGCGGCCGAAGCCGTGATGGGTTTCTTCACCAAGTTCGGTGACGGCGCCTGCGACCTGGCCCCGCTGAGCGGCCTGGTGAAAAGCCAGGTCCGCGCCATCGCCCGGGATTTCGGCGCGCCGGAATCACTGGTGGAAAAAGTCCCCACCGCCGACCTCGAAGACCTGTCCCCCGGCAAACCCGACGAAGCCGCCCACGGCGTGACCTACGGCGAGATCGATGCCTTCCTGCACGGCAAGACGATCCGCGAAGAAGCAGCCCGAATCATCTGCGACACCTACCGCAAGACCGAGCACAAGCGGGTGATGCCGTACGCCCCGTGATGGGCAAATCCCTGTGGGAGCTTGCTCGCGATAACGGTGTGTCAGCCAGCGTCAATGTTGGCTGATCCGACGCCATCGCGAGCAAGCTCGCTCCCACAGGGGAAACGCGGTCCCACCCAAACCAGGTCGGCTATAAGGCCGCCTCGCGATGGACGTTGATTTCTGCGCCCCGTTAACCACGCTGGCCGAACGCAGGCATTGCGCAGTGGGCAACCCGGCATGGATGCCGGGTTAGCCGCGCTGGGCCATGGATGGTCCTTCGCGGCGGGCCCACGGAGCAATGCCTGCGTTCGGGCATGCCGAGCCTAGGCGAGGCACCAAGTGGTGGGGCAAAAGCGTTTTGCTTACTTTTGCGCTTCTCAAAAGTGAGCCGCCGTCAGGGCGGAACCATAAGTCGCCGTTACCGCAGAAACGGATATACACACGACTTAAAAACTCACCAATAAAGACGAGCCCAAAAAAACGGCGCGTTTCATCTCGGAAAAGCGCCGTTTTCTTAAGTAAATTGTGCCCTGAAGTTGCTTATTTCAGAGTCACAGTACCTTTCATCATCGAGATGTGCCCCGGGAACGAACAGAAGAAACCGTATTTCTGCGCCGCGTCGAGCTTCGACACATCAAAGGTCACCGAGTCAGTCTCCTTGGCCCCGATGAGCTTGGTGTGAGCAATGATGCGGGCATCCCCTTCTTTCAGATAGTCCTTGTCGATACCAGCGCCCACGCCATCAGTGGCGATCGCCTGCATATCCGCCTCTTTACTCAGCACCCAGTTATGGCCCATGACATTTTTTGGCAGGCTGCCCGAATGAGTCAGTTCAACGGTGAAGGTCTTGCAGCTCTTGTCGATCTCGATGGCCTTGGTGTTAAAGGACATCTGGTCGGTCGAGTCGATCGTGGTCTTGCACTCCGCTGCCATCAGTTGGCTGCTGGCCAGCGTTAACAGGGATACTGCAACAAGTTTGGCAAACATCGTGAATCTCCAAGGCATGGTTAACAAAATTCCTTCAAAGGGGAAGACTGCCTGAATTCGAGGCAAGTTCCTATGACCTGAATCAAAGATTGTATACAACTTAAGGCTATCAGCCTGATGAACACAATCAACCAGCCAGACGTATGACTCCCCCTCTATGATCGCTCCCATCACCTCTCTGGAGCGCCCATCATGAACATCAACAGCCTGCTATGCAGCTTGCTCGCCGCCTATGCCTGCGGCGCCAGTGGCACCTACGAAAAACCACGGCGCGAGGTTTAAGTGCTTTGCGCAACCCAGGCCAGGCTTTACTCTGAACCGGTCAATGACCACGGAGTAGAGCATGTCCATCGCGTCTGTTTGTGTATTTTGCGGCGCCAGCACCGGCACGAACCCAGCCTATCGTGAAGCGGCACAGGCCTTGGGACGAGCGTTGGCGGAGCGAAAGCTGACCCTGGTCTATGGCGGTGGAGCCGTGGGCCTGATGGGCATCGTCGCCGATGCGGCCCTGGCGGCTGGCGGCGAGGTCATTGGCATCATCCCGCAAAGCCTGAAAGACAAGGAAATCGGCCACAGCGGCCTGACCCGCCTGGAGGTGGTGGACGGCATGCACGCCCGTAAAGCGCGCATGGCCGAACTCAGCGATGCCTTCATCGCCCTGCCCGGCGGCCTCGGCACGCTGGAAGAACTGTTCGAAGTCTGGACCTGGGGCCAGCTCGGCTACCACGGTAAACCGCTGGGATTGCTGGAAGTGAACGGGTTCTACAGCAAACTCACCGGTTTTCTCGATCATATCGTCGACGAAGGCTTCGTCCGCGCGCCGCATCGTGACATGCTGCAAGTGAGCGACGCACCGCATAACCTGCTCGATGCGCTGGACGAATGGCAACCGTCGGTGCAGCCAAAGTGGGCCGAACAAAAACCCAGCTAACCGCTCGACCCCGATACAGGGCAGAATACGCGCCGCTCAACCTCACCTTCGACCCCAGAGGATCGCCCATGGCTAAACCCAATTATTCCTTCGCCAAACGTCAGAGAGACTTGGCCAAGGAGCAGAAGAAAGAGGAAAAACTTCAGCGCAAGAAAGCGACAGCTGAAGAGGAAGCCGCAGCACTGAACCCGGATACCGAAGGCGAAGTCGCGGCAAAAGATGATGTTGATGCACCGAAAGATCAGGCACCCGACGCCTGAGCCCCTCCGGGCCCGATGATGTAATCCGGCCCCACGGTTTGTGTCCAGGGCCGGCAGCCTAGCTGCCGGCCCTCACAACCCTAGCGCCTTGATAATCGAATCGCGATAACCTGTTGGCAGATTGCCCGGCAACCGCCCCGGTTCGAACAGCCCGATTTCCTTGTGTTCATGACTGATCATCGGCACGAAACCGCCCAGTAATTGGCAGCGGTAAGTGGAGATGAAGACGTGCTTGCCGGGAATGACCTCGAACAAGTACGAATCCAGCGGCTCCCCCACGCTTACCTCAACAGCCAGTTCCTCGTCGATCTCCCGCGCCAGGCATTGCGGCGCCGTTTCGCCCAACTCGATCCGCCCGCCAGGCAACTCCCATTCATCCCGTTCGTTGAGCATTAGCACGACCAGGCCTTCGGGGGATTGCAGCACGCCTTTGATAGATACAGGGAACATAACGGATCTCGCGGTTGATGAGTGCCCTTGTGGCGAGGGAGCTTGCTCCCGCTGGACTGCGCAGCAGGCCCATTTTTGTGAGCGCTTCGCACTCAAGCGGGAGCAAGCTCCCTCGCCACAGGGTATTCGCCCAGAAAGCGGGTCATGACTCCAGCGGCATCACCGTCACCCGCACCTCGGGATCATGACTCCCGCCCCCCAGGATCACTCCCCGCAACGGCGACACATCGGAAAAATCCCGGCCCCAGGCCAGGGTGATGTGTTCCAGGGCGGGTTGCACGTTGTTGGTCGGGTCGAAGTCCACCCAACCCAGCACCGGGCAATACACCGAAATCCAGGCGTGGGAGGCATCGGCACCGATCAGCCGTGGCTGGCCGGGCGGCGGCTGGGTCAGCAGATAGCCACTGACGTAGCGCGCCGCCAGCCCGCGGGAGCGCACGCATGCCAGCATCAGGTGGGCAAAATCCTGGCACACACCCCGCCGCCGTTCCAACACCTCCACCAGCGGCGTCGCCACGTGAGTCGCTTCGGCATCGAAGGTGAACTCATCGAAGATCTTTTCCATCAGCGCCCGAACGCAGAGCATCAATGGACGCCCCGGCGGAAAGCAACTTTCGGAAAACTCGACAAAGCTCCGCTTAAGGTGCACATAAGGCGACTCGAAGCGGTAGCGGCACGCCTCCAGCAGCGGCGCAGCCAGCGGCCGGCCGCTGTAGGTCAGCGCGTGACAGGTCGACTCCCAGGCTGGGGACAGGTTGAAATCCAGCTGCGGGCGGGCCAGCACCTCGACGCTCAGACGAGCGTTGACCAACAACTCGTCATGGGGCCGTTCGAAGGCCAGGCGGGTCAGCGGATTGCCAAACACATCCAGCTCATCGCGACGGGTGGTCGGCTCCGGGCTGATCAACAACATCTGCTCGGTGCAACGCTGCCAGTCACAGGGTCGCGGCCACAGGTGGGCAAGCTGCTGGGCCAGGGATACTGGGCTGTCGTAGTGATAATGGGTGTCGTGGAGGATCTGGTAACGAGCGTTCATCAGACGGACACCGTGCGCTGGCTGACATCATCGACATGGGCAAAATGCCGCAAGGCCAGCCGATCGGAAACCTGGCCGCTGACGTCAGCCACTTCCTGCAACAGATCGGCCAAGCCGTCGAGCGCGGCGCGCAGACTGGCTTCGCCGAACAGTGGATTTTCCAGGCAGCGCAGGTCAAAGCGCGAAAGACGCGCCACCAGTTCTGGCAAGGCCGTTTCCCTGGGCGCGCCAAAATCGTCGTTCAGACGCTTGAGGGTGCGGGCGACCAGCTTCAACTGGAAGAGCACGGCATGGGGGTTTTGTTCGTCCAGCAGCAACAGGTCGAGCACCGGGATCAACTGGGCCACCGCCAGGTAACGCGAACGGTAGGTGATACTGCTGTTGCCCAGTTCCAGAAGCCACTCCAGCCCAGCCTGATCGAACACCGCCTCGCCCCGCAGGAACGCGGCCAGGCTGCTGCTGAGAAACTGCAAACGCTCCAAGCGCCGCCCCATCATCAAAAAGCGCCAGCCTTCGTCGCGGGTCATGTCGTCCAGGGCGAATCCGGACAGTGCCGCCAGGGACATCACCAAGCGGTTGAGGAAGTCCAGCAGCTCGCCGAAGTCCGGCTCCTCGGTTTCCAGCTCCATGGCTTCGCGCTGCAGTTCCACCAGCGCCTGCCAGTTTTCCCGGGAGAGCTTTCCGCGAACCTGCGAGGCCGCCCACTGCAAGCGCTGCAGGTTGGAGCGTAGGCTGAACGACCAGTCATCCCCCAGCAACGCCGCCTGCAGACGCTCCGGCAATTCGCCCTCTTCGGGCAGCAGCATCAGGCTTTCGCCCAGGGACACCGCCGATTCCAGAGCCTGCGGATCGTCGCCATCGACATAACGCGCCAGCATAATCCGCAGCAACCGTGCACTGTCATCGCAACGTTCGCAGTAGCGGCCAAACCAGAACAGGTTTTCCACCACCCGCGAAGGCAGGTACGGATCACGCCGAACCAGATCGTGGACACCCACGGTTCGTTGGGCCTTCCATTGTTCACTGCCAGGCGCCTGCTCCCCCAGCACCCAAGTGTCCTTGCTGGCGCCACCGCGTTGCATCGACACCACTTCGGCGTCGGCCTCGGCGGCCACGCGTGTCAGGCCACCCGGCAGCACCCGGTAATCGTCCTCCCCGGACACGGCATACACACGCATGCCAATGGCCCGGGGTTGAAGTTGACCGTCTTCGGCCTGCCAGACCGGAGCCTGGGACAGTTGCGCCAACTCCTGGGCGACATAGGCATAGGGCCGCGCCTGCATGCGCGCCGCCAACTGGCCGCGCTGTTCCTCGTTCAGGTCGCGACCGAATACCGGGCTGAAGCTTTGAGAAGGAAACGCCGGCTTGATCAACAAGTGAGGCAATTTTTCCAGGGCCTGGGCCAGCACCGGCGGCTCGCCGCACCACCAGGTGGCAATGGACGGCAGCATCAGTTCCTCGCCGAACAAATACTGGTTGATCTTCGGCAGGAACCCCAGCAGCCCCGGGGATTCCAGCACGCCGCTGCCCAGGGCATTGGCCACCAGCACCCGCCCCTGGCGCACCGCCTCCAGCAGCCCAGGCACGCCCAGGGCCGAATCGGTGCGCAGTTCCAGTGGGTCGCAGAAATCGTCGTCGAGCCGACGCATGATCGCGTGGACCCGGCGCAGTCCGCTGAGGGTCTTGAGGTAAACCGTGGCGTCCCGAACGGTGAGGTCGCCCCCTTCCACCAGCGGATAACCCAGCTGGCGCGCCAGGTAAAGATGTTCGAAATAGCTTTCGTTGAAGCGCCCCGGCGTCAGCAGTACCACCAGCGGCGGCTCCCCCTCGCTGGGGGCCTGCCGCGCGAGGGTTTCCTGCAAGGTGCGGAAAAAACCGGACAGGTGCTGCACCTTCAGGTCGCGATACAGGTCGGGAAAAGCGCGGGACACGATCATGCGATTTTCCAACGCATAACCGGCCCCCGAAGGCGCCTGGGTCCGATCCGCCGTGACCCACCAGCGACCATCGGGCGTACGGGCCAGGTCCACGGCATACAAATGCAGGAAAATGCCGTCCGGCGGGGCGATGCCCTGGCACGGCCAGAGAAAATTGTTGTGCCCAAACACCAGCTCCGCCGGCAACAGCCCTTCGCTGATCAGCCGCTGCGGCCCATACAGGTCGGCCAGCACCGCATTGAGCAGCCGCGCACGCTGAGCGATCCCGGCCGACAGCTGCTTCCATTCCTGCGCATCGATCACATGGGGCAGCAGGTCCAGTTCCCACGGCCGATCCGCGCCCTTGGGATCCGCGTAGACGTTATAGGTGACGCCGTTTTCCTGGATCTGCCGGGCCAGCAGCGCCTGACGCTGGATCAGATGGGCCGACGTACTGCGCTGCAACTGATCGAACAACCGCCGCCAGTGCGGACGCACCGCGCCGCTGTCGTCCAACAGTTCGTGATAGGTGCCCGTCGTCAGCGGGTAACGGTCAAGCAGGTCAGGCATGGAAAGCTCGGCAGACGGCAATAAAAGGTGAGACTAGCGCAGCGCGTGACGCCCGGATAGCTGAGTTTGGAGCGGAACATCACGACTGTGGCGAGGGAGCTTGCTCCCGCTAGGCTGCGCAACAGCCCCACGGCAGCCGACTCCATTTGCCTGACGCACCGGGTCGTCAGGTTTCAGGGCCGCTTCGCAGCCCAGCGGGAGCAAGCTCCCTCGCCACGGGGGTTCTCTTACACCTTGGGGGCCCCTTGAAAACGTCGCAGGTCGAGCGTGAGGGGAAACTCGTCGTCCATCGCCAGGCTGGGGATCGGAAGTTTCCCAGGCGTGTGTCCCAGACGGAAGAAACGCGCCATCCGCCGGCTCTCGGCCTCGTTCGCATTCACCGGCAGGCTGTCGTAGTTGCGTCCGCCCGGATGGGCCACGTGATACTGGCAACCGCCCACGGAACGTTGCATCCAGGTGTCGAGCAAGTCGAAGACCAGCGGCGCATGCACCGGGATGGTCGGTTGCAGGCAGTTGGCCGGTTGCCAGGCGCGAAAACGCACCCCGGCGACGAACTCACCGACCCGTCCGGTGGGCTGCAAAGGCACGGGCACGCCATTGCACGTCAGCAGGTAGCGTTGCGGTGCCAGGCCACTGAGCTTGACCTGCAAACGCTCCAGGGAGGAGTCCACATAACGCACGGTGCCGCCCACTGCGCCCTCTTCCCCCAGCACATGCCAGGGTTCGAGGGCCTGGCGCAGTTGCAGCTCGATGCCGTTGACCGCGTAGTCGCCCACCTTGGGGAAACGGAACTCCAGGTGCGCGGCGAACCAGTCGGCCTGCAACGGGTAGCCGGCGACGTTCAGCTCATGGATGACGTCGGCAAAATCCTGCTCGATAAAGTGCGGTAACAGGAAGCGGTCATGCAGCTCGGTGCCCCAGCGCGCCAGCTTCGCCGGTGCATAGGGTTCACGCCAGAACCGCGCCACCAGCGCCCGCAGCAATAACTGCTGGGCCAGGCTCATGCGGGCGTGGGGTGGCATCTCGAAAGCACGCAACTCCAACAGGCCGAGGCGTCCGGTGGCACCGTCCGGTGAATAGAGCTTGTCGATGCAGAATTCGGCGCGGTGGGTGTTGCCGGTCACGTCGATCAACAAGTTGCGCAACAGCCGATCAACCAGCCAGGGCGGGCATTCCTCACCCGACAGGGGCATTTGCGCGAAGGCGATTTCCAGCTCGTACAACGCGTCGTTGCGCGCCTCATCCACCCGTGGTGCCTGGGAGGTCGGGCCGATGAACAATCCGGAAAACAGGTAAGACAACGACGGGTGGTTATGCCAGTAACTGATCAGGCTGCGCAGCAGATCGGGACGCCGCAGAAACGGTGAGTCAGCCGGTGTCGCGCCACCCAGTACGAAATGGTTACCGCCACCGGTACCAGTGTGCCGGCCATCGATCATGAATTTTTCGGTGGTCAGGCGGGTCTGTCGCGCCTCTTCGTAAAGAAACTCCGTGCGCTCGACCAACTCATCCCAGGTCGCCGAGGGTTGCACGTTGACCTCGATCACACCCGGGTCGGGGGTGATGCGGAAATTGCCCAGGCGCGGATCGCTCGGCGGCTCATAGCCCTCCAGCAGCACCGGACACTGCAACGCCTCGGCCGTCGCCTCGATGGCGCTGACCAGTTCCAAGTAATCTTCGACCCGCTCCAACGGCGGCATGAACAGGTACAACCGGCCTTCGCGGGCCTCGGCACAGAATGCAGTGCGGGTCAGCCAGTCGGCGGACTTGTCGATCTCTGGAACACGATCCTGCTCGGCCGCCGCCTCGCCGTGCCGCGCCAGCTGTTCCGTGTCGGGCAGCTCGGGCAAATCCTGGTTCGGGTCGGTGGGGTGGATGAACGGGTACTCGGCCGCCGTCACCCAAGGTTGGGACGCCAGTGGCAAGCGATAACCCAGGGGCGAATCCCCCGGCACCAGTCGACAGTGGTTGTCCCGCAGGTACCAGCGACCGCTTTGCCATTGATCACCTTTGGCGGTGCGGGCCAGCGGCAGGACCTGACCGATCACCTTGTCCAAGCCCTGGTTGAAGACCTTGCGCAACCGGGCCCGCTCCAAGGCGTCTTCCAGGCGTGGATCCTGAGCCGTGACGTTCGACGGCAACGCGCCTTCACGCCAGAGGTAATAGAAGTTGTCTTCGTAGGCGGGAAAAATGAACCGCGCCGGAATGTTCAAGCGCTCGGCGACGCTGCTCAGAAACCGCCCAGCCAGCTCGCCGTCGGCGCCGTAGTCTTGCTGCTCGTCGGCGATCAACGCGCTGTTGTGCCAGATCGGCACCCCGTCTCGCCGCCAGTAGCAGTTGAGGGACCAGCGTGGCAACTGCTCGCCCGGGTACCACTTGCCCTGGCCGAAATGCACCAGCCCCTTGGGCGCATAGTGATTGCGCATGCGCTGGAACAGCTCGGCGGAGAGCCGGCGCTTGTCCGGCCCGAGCGCCGCGGTATTCCACTCGGCGCCGTCCGGGTCATCGATGGACACGAAGGTCGGTTCGCCGCCCATGGTCAGGCGCACGTCCCCCTCCAGCAGGTCCGCATCGATCTGGTGACCCAGCGCCTGGATCGCCAGCCATTGTTCTTCGGTGTAGGGCTTGGTGACACGCGGCGCTTCCCAGATCCGCTCCACGGACATTTCGTGGCTGAACTCACACTCGCAAGGCTCCACCAAGCCACTGATGGGTGCCGCCGAGGACGGATCAGGACTGCAGGCCAATGGGATGTGTCCTTCGCCGGCGAACAACCCGGACGTCGCATCCAGGCCGATCCAGCCGGCACCGGGCAGGTAGACCTCGCACCAGGCGTGCAGGTCAGTGAAATCCACTTCTGTACCGGACGGGCCGTCGAGGCTTTTCACATCGGCGGTCAACTGGATCAGGTAACCGGAAACAAACCGCGCGGCCAGCCCCAGGTTGCGCAATAACTGCACCAGCAGCCAGGCTGAGTCGCGGCAGGAACCGGACGCATGCTCCAGAGTGTGCTCCGGGGTTTGGACGCCTGGCTCCATGCGGATCAGGTAGTTGATGTCTTCGCTCAGGCGCTGGTTGAGCGCCACCAGAAAATCCACCGCCGGCAGCGGCGTGCGGTCAATACCGTCCAGATAAGCCTGGAACCTTGGCGTCAGCGGCAAGGTTTCCAGGTAAGGCGCCAACTCCTTGCGCTCATCGGCCGCGTAGACGAACGGGATTTTTTCGGCATAGGGTTCGAGGAAGAAATCGAACGGATTGAACACCGCCATTTCCGCCAACAGATCGACTTCGATTCGCAGTTCCCTGGTTTTCTCGGGAAAGACCAATCGCGCCAGGTAATTGCCTTGGGGATCCTGCTGCCAGTTGATGAAGTGCTGGTCCGGCGAGACCTTCAGCGCATACGAAAGAATCCGCGTGCGGCTGTGGGCGGCCGGGCGCAGGCGAACAATCTGCGGGCCGAGTTCGACGGCGCGGTCGTAGCGGTAATGCGTGACGTGGTGCAATGCGACATGGATCGACACGACGTGCCTCCTGCGAGCCTGGGCGTTAGTGAAAGCGGCGCAAGACTTATGCCATGCAGGCAGGTCGGACACTTTCTTTGTCTACTCAAGGCAGTAGAGCACTAAAACCGCGCGATGCTCGCATTCAGGTGCAACGGGGCGCACATAAATGTGGCGGGCGTGGTAGCGAATCGACTCAGCGGCGCGTGCGCGAGGTCTTGGCCGCTTGGATGATGAGCTCACGTTGGCGGCGGATTTCTACCAGTTTGCTGCGCATTTCACGATGGCGCTTACTATTGAGCAACAACAACCCCAACAGCGGCAGCAGCACAGCGAACAGGTAGACGCCTTGATGCGGGCCGTAGGCAAACATCGGCAACACCGCTGCCAGGCATGCCAGGAAATAACCCGCCACCCACCAAACCGCCCAGGCGCGCCCGCGAGCAATCATGAGGTTGCCCAAGACCAGCACGAGCACCAGGGCCAGGGTGCCGAGGCCAACATAGTCGACCCTGACGGAAGGCTCGAGGGCACGCCAATACGTAGTCCCAGCCAAGACCAGCAGCGTCGAGCCTGAAAAGCAACCCAGTAGAATGGTGCCCATGAACACCGGAAAATATCGAGCAAGAAAGCTCTTCAGTGAGCCTCCACCGATCATTCTGTGAACTCCTCGTACAGCCCGACGGCAACGGTTTTCACATGGCCGCCCCCTGTGTAGCTGCCGATGACGCCCAAGGCGCCGCCCAAAGAATCTTTAATTTGAGTCAGCGTAGCGTGCCTGATTTCAGCCGACGAATAACGCTTGGGCAGGGCCCCCGCGCGTTGCTGCAGCTTGAGTAACTTTGCGGTCAGGCTCGGGTCCTTCAGCGTCAGCAGCTCTTTGGTCAACTTGCTTCGCTCCTGCCGGCTCAACCCTTTGAGTAGCTGATACCAGCTTTTTCCGGTGCCTGCGGCTTTGTTGGCCTTGAGCAGACGGACAGTCGTCAGGGCTGAACCGCCGACACCCACCAGGGAAACCGCGTCAAGAATCGGGGAAACTATGTTGTACCAGTCAGCGTCGTTCATCTCATCATTGCCAGTCGGATTGGTCAGCTCATTCGCCACCCGCATTCCGCCAATGACGCATTGCGCGGTACTGGCCGTCGCGGCAGCAGCTCCCAGGGCAACGACAAAAGCACTTGCCCCCGCCGTAAAGGGCACAGCCACACTTCCACTGAACACCACCACCCAACCAATCACCGCAGCGACACAGGACAAGCCGGCATTGGTTGTTTCAAGCCCCAGCTTGGACTCCCGTGGACTGCTTTTTACCTGATCGATGAACTGTTGTGGCGCGATGTATGTTTTCGCTTCCCGCAGAATCACGCGCTTGGGGGCGATGCTGCAGATCGGCTTGAATTCCCGCAGGGTCACCACGTTGTATTCGGCATCGATATACACCACGCCCGCGCCGGCGATGCCAGGATCGGCGTCGATGGCAGCAAACAGCCGTGGCAGGTTGACCTGGCTTTCAATGCGCTGGCGGGCCATGTACTGGGAGAAGGTGAAGTCCATGCCGATGGCCGGTGCAGGGGTGCTCATTCGAATCGTCCTTGAGGATCGGAGAGGGCAAACTTTATTGCTGTGCCGCTGAATACCATCATTGTGGCGAGGGAGCTTGCTCCCGCTGGGCTGCGCAGCAGTCCCAAATCAATCGACGCACTCTTCCAGGCAGACCGCATCAGCCGGTTTTACGACGGCTTCGCCGTCGAGCGGGAGCAAGCTCCCTCGCCACAAGGGCAGCGCCCGGCTTTATTGCACTGAACTGGCGCGTATCGCGGCGGCCACGATAGCAAATGGGCAGCACCGCCGCTAGAAAGCAAAACGCCAGCACTGAGGCTGGCGTTTTACATCGTAGATTGACCCGTTAGCGCGGCACGACAGGCTTGCGCGCCGGTTTCGGTCCTTTGCCCTTGGCGGCGTCCTTGCGTTCCTTGGCAGCTTGCTGGTTGCGGGCGAATGCCGCGGCCTTGGCTTGCTCGCGCTTGTCCCACGGATTGCCACCATCGCTGGCGCGCGGTGGCAGGCCGGTGTGCTGGGTCAGGATCTTGGTGGTTTCCTTGGCCACTTTGTGGCTGCCGGCCGGCGTCGAGTTCTTGCGACGGGCGCTCTGGTAGCTGTCGGTGGCCGGCTGGTGCAGCGGGATCAATTGGTTCTTGCCCGGCCCGATCAAGTCGGCGCGGCCCATGCGAGTCAGCGCTTCACGCAGCATCGGCCAGCCTTTCGGGTCGTGATAACGCAGGAAGGCCTTGTGCAGCCGGCGCTGCTCCTCGCTCTTGACGATGGTCACCGCGTCGCTCTTGTAGGTGACCTTGCGCAGCGGGTTCTTGCCCGAGTGGTACATGGCGGTGGCCGTGGCCATCGGCGATGGATAGAACGCCTGCACCTGGTCGGCACGGAAACCGTTGCCCTTGAGCCACAGTGCCAGGTTCATCATGTCTTCGTCGGTGGTGCCCGGGTGAGCGGCAATGAAGTACGGAATCAGGTACTGCTCTTTCCCGGCTTCCTTGGTGTACTTCTCGAACATCCGCTTGAATTTGTCATAGCTGCCGATGCCCGGCTTCATCATCTGGTTGAGCGGGCCTTCTTCTGTGTGCTCCGGGGCGATCTTCAGGTAACCACCAACGTGGTGGGTCACCAGCTCCTTGACGTATTCCGGCGACTCGACTGCCAGGTCGTAACGCAGGCCGGAGGCGATCAGGATCTTCTTCACCCCAGGCAATGCCCGGGCGCTGCGATACAGCTGGATCAGCGAAGAATGGTCGGTGTTCAGATTCGGGCAGATGCCTGGGAACACGCAGGATGGCTTGCGGCACGCGGATTCGATTTCCGGGCTCTTGCAGGCGATGCGGTACATGTTCGCGGTCGGGCCGCCGAGGTCGGAAATGACGCCAGTGAATCCCGGGACCTTGTCGCGGATTTCTTCGATCTCGCGAATGATCGATTCTTCGGAGCGGTTCTGGATGATCCGGCCTTCGTGCTCGGTGATCGAACAGAACGTGCAGCCACCAAAACAGCCACGCATGATGTTCACCGAGAAACGGATCATCTCGTAGGCCGGGATCTTTTCCTTGCCGTAGGCTGGGTGCGGAACACGTGCGTAAGGCATGCCAAACACGTAGTCCATTTCCTCGGTGGTCATCGGAATGGGCGGCGGGTTGAACCAGACATCGACCTCACCATGCTTCTGCACCAAGGCACGGGCGTTGCCCGGATTGGTTTCCAGGTGAAGGACGCGGTTGGCATGAGCGTAAAGCACCGCATCGCCACGCACCTTTTCCACCGACGGCAGACGAATCACGGTCTTGTCGCGGGTCATGCGCGGGCTTGCCAGGATCTGTACGACCTTGGCTTCGCTCGGGTCCTCAACCGGCCCCTTCTCTTGCTCGATGGCGCAGGCCTGAGTGTCCTGGGTGTTCACGTACGGGTTGATGATCTTGTCGATCTTGCCCGGACGGTCGATGCGCGTGGAATCGACTTCGTACCAGCCTTGCGGCGTGTCGCGGCGGATGAACGCCGTGCCGCGCACATCAGTGATGTCTTCGATCTTGTGACCGTAGGAAAGACGTTGGGCGACTTCGACAATCGCCCGTTCGGCGTTGCCGTACAGCAGGATGTCGGCGCAAGCGTCGATCAGGATCGAGTTGCGCACCCGGTCCTGCCAGTAATCGTAATGGGCGATGCGACGCAGGGAAGCTTCGATACCGCCAAGCACGATCGGTACGTTCTTGTAGGCTTCCTTGCAGCGCTGGCTGTAGACCAGGCTCGCACGGTCCGGCCGCTTGCCCGCCATGCCGCCGGGGGTGTAGGCGTCATCGGAGCGAATTTTCTTGTCGGCGGTGTAGCGGTTGATCATCGAGTCCATGTTGCCGGCCGCGACACCGAAGAACAGGTTGGGCTCGCCGAGCTTCATGAAGTCGTCTTTGGACTGCCAGTTCGGTTGGGCGATGATCCCGACGCGAAAGCCCTGGGCCTCCAGCAGTCGGCCGATGATCGCCATGCCGAACGACGGGTGATCGACGTAGGCATCACCGGTCACGATGATGATGTCGCACGAATCCCAGCCGAGCTGATCCATCTCCTCCCTGCTCATGGGCAGGAACGGCGCCGGGCCGAAACATTCGGCCCAGTACTTGGGATAGTCAAATAACGGCTTGGCTGCTTGCATGTCGATGACCGGTATAAAAGATGAAAAATCGCGGGCGCGGAATATAGCACAAAAAATAACCAATTCCGACGGCTATGGTCGGAAATTGGTAGCACACCTTTCGCGAGCAGGCTCGCTCCCACAGAGGAATGCATTCCAAGGCGGGAGCGAGCCTGCTCGCGATGAGGCCGGATCAGACGACGAAGAACTTACTCGTCGTCATCAAAATTGTAGCTACCCGGTGCCAGGTTCTCGAATCGGGTGTACTTGCCGATAAAGGCCAGGCGAATGAAGCCGATCGGGCCGTTCCGCTGCTTGCCGATGATGATTTCGGCGATGCCTTTGTGTTCCGTCTCAGGGTGATACACCTCGTCGCGGTACACGAACATGATGACGTCGGCGTCCTGCTCGATCGCTCCGGATTCCCGCAAGTCGGAGTTCACCGGGCGCTTGTTGGGGCGCTGTTCCAAGGAACGGTTCAACTGGGAAAGCGCCACCACCGGGCAGTTGAATTCCTTGGCCAAGGCCTTGAGGGAGCGGGAGATCTCGGAAATCTCGTTGGTGCGGTTGTCGCCGCTGGAGCCCGGGATCTGCATCAACTGCAAGTAGTCGATCATGATCAGCCCGACTTCACCGTGCTCGCGCACCAGGCGACGGGTTCGGGCGCGCATTTCCGACGGACTGATACCGGCGGTATCGTCGATGAACAACTTACGGTCGTTGAGCAGGTTGACCGCCGACGTCAGGCGCGGCCAATCGTCGTCTTCCAGTTGGCCGGAACGGACCTTGGTCTGATCGATCCGCCCCAAGGACGAGAGCATACGCATGATCAGCGATTCGCCTGGCATCTCGAGGGAGTACACCAGCACAGCCTTTTCGCTGCGCAGCACGGCGTTTTCCACCAGGTTCATCGCAAAGGTGGTCTTACCCATGGACGGACGGCCGGCGACGATGATCAGGTCGGAGGGCTGCAAGCCGCTGGTCTTCTCATCGAGGTCGGTGTAGCCGGTGGACAGGCCGGTAATGGCATTGTCGGTGTTGAACAAGGTGTCGATGCGGTCGATGGCCTTGGTCAACAGGTCGTTGACGCTGACCGGCCCCCCGGTTTTCGGCCGGGCCTCGGCGATCTGGAAGATCTGCCGCTCGGCTTCGTCGAGGATCTCAGCGGCGGTGCGGCCTTCCGGATTGAAGGCGCTGTCGGCGATTTCGGTGCTGATGCCGATCAACTGGCGCAAGGTGGCCCGCTCGCGCACGATCTGGGCATAGGCCTTGATGTTGGCGACCGACGGCGTGTTCTTCGCCAGTTCACCCAGGTAGCCGAGGCCGCCGACCTGGGACGTCTGGCCTTCCTTGTCCAATTGCTCGGACAGGGTGACGACGTCGATCGGCATGTTCTGATCGGCCAGCTTGGCGATCGCACGGAAAATCAGGCGGTGGTCATGTCGATAGAAATCGCCGTCGGATACTTGATCGAGCACGCGTTCCCAGGCGTTGTTGTCCAGCATCAGACCACCGAGCACAGCCTGTTCGGCCTCGATGGAATGCGGCGGCACCTTCAGGGCAGCGGTTTGCAGATCGTATTGCTCAGGAGCGGTGATTTCGTTCATGGCCACTTGATTCTTGGGAAACGCAGGGGTTTTGAAAATCAGCAATTGCAGAAAGACAAAGGGCACGACCTGTAAACAGGATCGTGCCCGATGTTACCGGCTAGCACCCGAGGGCACCAGTCGACAGGTATTGCTTAAGCTGCTACCACGACAACGCGTACGGTGGCTTCAACTTCGGCGTGCAGGTGCACGGCTACGTCGAATTCGCCTACGTTGCGGATGGTGCCGTTCGGCAGACGAACTTCGCTTTTCGCCACTTCAACGCCGGAGGCGGTCAGTGCGTCAGCGATGTCGTGAGTACCGATCGAACCGAACAGCTTGCCTTCGTCGCCAGCGGTGGCAGTGATGGTCACTTCCAGCTCGGCCAGTTGGGCAGCACGGCTTTCAGCCGATGCTTTACGGTCTGCGGCAGCTTTTTCCAGCTCAGCACGACGCTCTTCGAACGCAGCCAGGTTGGCAGCGGTCGCATCGGTGGCTTTGCCGAAAGGCAGCAGGTAGTTACGACCGTAACCGGCCTTAACGTTTACTTTGTCGCCCAGGTTGCCCAGGTTGGCGATTTTTTCCAGAAGGATCAGTTGCATGTGAAAATCCTCTAACTTTTAACCTTCACCGTTCGCGTTGTCGGCGTCTTTCGGCGCCATACGACCGCGAAAATCAATCAGGCTGTCGACGATGGCCAAGACCACCAGCAACGGATAGATCAGTTGCATGAACAGCAATAACGTGACGTACAACCCCACCAGCCAGAACCTGCCCAGTCGCTTTTGCGCCACCAGCCCGTGAATCAGGGCCAGGGCGGCAAAGACCAGCGGTACACTGCACAACGGCGTGAGCATCGCCATCTGCGGACCGAAGTTCGGCCCCAGAAGCATGCCCGCCAGCAGCAACATCGCCAGCCCAAGCGGGAATCGGATGGCGCGAAATTCGCGACCAAAACCACCCGGGTTGTACAACAACGCCTGCCAGTAGCGCCCAATGATCAGGCTCAGCACACTGACGATTTGCAACAAAGCCGCAATCAGGCCGGTCAGGACCGGTGCAATCAGGGACGCGAAACGCGCCTGCTCCTCTACCGACATCTGCTGGTAGAGATCACCGAGGGCTTCGGGCAGGATTTTTATCAAAGCCTGCGACAGCATCTCGATCTGGGGTGCGAAAGCCACCCCGAGCACCACTGAAAACACCACTCCAATCGCTATGCTGACCAGCAGCACACGGTTCCAGGATTCACTTGCGCGCAACACCAACGCCAGCGCCGAAGACCCCAGCAGCACCATGAGTGCCCGCGGGTCAGCGGAATACCACCACCAGAGCAAAGCCGGCAGCAGTCCCAGAGCAAGAACGCCAAGGGCGTCCTTCAATCCGCGCCGCAGGAGTACAAGACTTCCCGCGGCAGCACCCAACCAATACAACAACGGCAATGCCGCGCATCCAGCCACTACCAGAGTGGCCTGCATACGACCGCGCATGATGAACTCAGCTATGGCGCGCATGCATTCAATCCTTTGCTACGTGTCGACTGCCCGGTCTCAGCGGCCGTGGCTGTCGGTGTAGGCCAGCAGGGCCAGGAAGCGGGCGCGCTTGATAGCGGTGGCCAGCTGACGCTGATAACGAGCTTTGGTACCGGTGATACGGCTTGGAACGATTTTGCCGGTCTCGGATACGTAGGCTTTCAGAGTGTTGAGATCTTTGTAATCGATCTCTTTCACGTCTTCAGCGGTGAAGCGGCAGAATTTACGACGACGGAAGAAACGTGCCATGTGATTGGCTCCTTAAAAGGTCCGTGGATTACTCGTCAGCGTTATCGCTGTTGTCGCTGTCGCTATCGCTGTCATCGCCATCGGCGCTGTCAGAGTGCTCAGGACGGTCGCGACGCTCACGGCGCTCACTGCGGTTTTCTTCAGCCTTGAGCATCTCGGATTGGCCGGTGACGGCTTCTTCGCGACGGATGACCAGGTTACGGATCACTGCATCGTTGTAGCGGAAGTTGTCTTCCAGCTCGGCCAGGGCCTTGCCAGTGCATTCAACGTTCAGCATCACGTAGTGAGCCTTGTGAACATTGTTGATTGCGTAGGCCAGTTGACGACGGCCCCAATCTTCCAGACGGTGGATTTTGCCGCCGTCTTCTTCGATCAGCTTGGTGTAACGCTCAACCATGCCGCCGACTTGCTCGCTTTGATCCGGGTGGACCAAAAAGATGATTTCGTAATGACGCATGAATGCTCCTTACGGGTTGTAGCCTGCCGCTCAAAAACGGTCAGACAAGGAGTGAATGACACTTATGGACTTGTGGACGCTAGACACATAAGTGCCTGCCATCACAGCAAGGGGCGCAATTGTAGAGAAGGGTCGAGGGAGGCGCAAGGTGATTGGCGATTATTTGAACAACCGCCGATCTTTGCCAACACAAAAATACTGTGGGAGCGAGCTTGCTCGCGATAGCGGCGCGCCAGGCAACATTTATGTCACTGATTCGCCGCCATCGCGAGCAAGCTCGCTCCCACATTTAATACGCATCTGGCTCAGGGCTTCTTGGCAGAAGCCTTGACACTGCGCTGGCGCAGGGCCTCGAACAGGCACACACCGGTCGCCACCGAAACGTTGAGGCTGCTGACGCTACCGGCCATCGGCAGCTTGACCAGGTAGTCGCAATGCTCACGGGTCAGGCGACGCATGCCCTTGCCTTCGGCACCCATGATCAGGATGGTCGGGCCCGTCAGGTCCTGGTCATAAATGCTGACCTCCGCCTCGCCCGCCGTGCCTACCACCCACAGGCCGCGCTGCTGGAGTTTCTCCAGGGTACGCGCCAGGTTGGTCACGGCCACCAGCGGAATCACTTCCGCCGCGCCGCAGGCAACTTTACGCACCACCGGCGTCAACGTCGCCGACTTGTCTTTAGGCACGATGACCGCCAACGCACCGGCTGCATCCGCCGAGCGCAGGCAAGCGCCAAGGTTATGCGGATCGGTCACGCCGTCCAGCACCAGCAACAAAGGCGCGCCCTCGGTGCGATCGAGCAACTCGTCGAGCATCGCCTCGCCCCAGACCTGGCTGGGGCTGACTTCAGCCACGACGCCCTGGTGCACGCCTTCGACCCAGGCGTCCATCTCGCGCCGCTCGGCTTGCCCGACGGCTACACGACTTTCGTTGGCCAACTCGATCAGCGTCTGGACCCGCGGATCACTGCGACCTTCCGCCAACCAGATCTGCTTGACCCGCTTGGGATGATGGCGCAGCAACGCTTCCACGGCATGCACGCCGTAGATTTTTTCCAACTGACTCATGACTTGGCCTTGGGTTTACGCGACCCGCCGCTTTTGGCCGGGGCCGAGCCCGCTTTTGGCGGGCCTTTACGGTGCTTGCTCGGCTTGCTGGTCGCCGTGTCCGGGGCCGACCGTCCGGCCTTTCCCCCAGACGCCGCTTTACCACCGCTTTTGGCTTCGGCGAGCAATGCCTGCTTCATTTCCCGGCTTTTGCGCAGCTCGGCGTTTTTCGCCGCCGCATCGCTCGGGCGATAGGCCTCTGCGGCCTTTTCCTTGGCCGGGCCGCGACGCCCGGACTTGGACGAGGCCGGCTCAGCGGCGGTCTTGGCTGCAGGCGCGGCGGTTTCGCTACCGCGCTTCTTGCGACCAATCGGCGCGCTGATGGTTTTTTCCGCCATCTCGAAGTCAATTTTGCGCTCGTCGAGATCGACACGCATCACCCGCACTTCGACGGTATCGCCAAGACGGAAGCTGCGACCAGTGCGCTCGCCCGCCAGGCGGTGATGCACAGGATCGAAGTGGTAGTAATCACCCGGCAGCGCGGTGACGTGCACCAGGCCTTCGACGTAGATATCGGTCAGTTCGACGAACAGGCCAAAACCGGTCACGGCGGTGATCACGCCTGGGAAGGACTCACCCACGCGATCTTTCATGAACTCACACTTGAGCCAATTCACCACATCGCGAGTCGCTTCATCGGCGCGACGCTCACTCATCGAGCACTGCTCGCCGAGTTGCTCAAGGGCGGCTTCGTCGTACGGATAGATGCGCGCCTTCGGTATGGACATCGCACCGGCACGCTTGACGTGCGGGGTGTTCATCTTCGAATGGATGACGCTGCGGATCGCCCGGTGCGTGAGCAGGTCGGGATAGCGGCGAATCGGCGAAGTGAAGTGGGTGTAGGCTTCGTAATTCAGGCCGAAGTGGCCCTGGTTATCGGCGCTGTACACCGCCTGGCTCAACGAGCGCAGCATGACGGTCTGGATCAGATGGAAATCCGGGCGATCCTTGATACTGGCCAGCAAGGCCTGGTAATCCTTGGGCGACGGACCGTCCTTGCCTTTGTGCAAGGAGAGGCCAAGCTCACCGAGGAACGCCCGCAGTTTTTCCAGGCGCTCCGGTGGCGGACCGTCGTGGACCCGGTACAGCGCAGGAATTTCGTGTTTCTTCAGGAACTCGGCAGTGGCCACGTTGGCGGCCAGCATGCATTCCTCGATCAGTTTGTGCGCATCGTTGCGCACCGTCGGGCGAATCTCGGCGATCTTGCGCTCGGTACCGAAAATGATCCGGGTTTCCTGGGTTTCAAAATCGATCGCACCGCGTACATGGCGGGCCGCGAGCAACACCTTGTAGAGCGAGTACAGCTCCTTGAGATGCGGCACGACGTCGGTGTATTCACCGCGCAGCTTGCGCGACTCGGCCAGTTTCGGCGTTTCCAGCATTGCGCTGACCTTGTTGTAGGTCAGGCGCGCATGGGAATGGATGACTGCTTCGTAGAAGCAGTAATCCGTCATTTCGCCGGATTTGGAGATGGTCATCTCGCAGACCATGGCCAGGCGATCGACGTGTGGGTTGAGCGAGCACAGCCCGTTGGACAGTTGCTCAGGCAACATCGGCACGACACGCTCGGGGAAATACACCGAGTTGCCGCGCACCTGTGCTTCAGCATCCAGCGCCGAACCGAGCTTCACATAACTGGAAACGTCGGCAATGGCGACGTACAACTTCCAGCCGCCGGAGAACAGGCGCAACTTGCCAGGCTTGGCTTCGCAGAATACCGCATCGTCGAAGTCCCGAGCGTCTTCGCCGTCGATGGTGACGAACGGCAAGTGGCGCAGGTCGATGCGTTTCTCTTTGTCTTTATCTTCGACTTCCGGCTTGAGTTTCGCGGCTTCTTTGAGGACCGCTTCAGGCCAGACGTGGGGGATGTCGTAGGTACGCAGGGCAACGTCGATTTCCATGCCCGGCGCCATATAGTTGCCGACCACTTCCACCACATCGCCTTGGGGCTGGAAGCGCGGGGTTGGCCAGTGGGTGATCTTCACCTCGACGAACTGACCGACCTTGGCGTTGGCGTTACGACCCGGAGTGACCAGCACTTCTTGCTGGATCTTCGGGTTGTCGGCGACGACAAAGCCGATGCCGCCTTCTTCGAAGTAACGGCCGACGATGCTTTCGTGGGCGCGGGACACCACCTCGACGATCACGCCTTCGCGACGACCGCGGCGGTCCAGGCCGGACACGCGAGCCAGCGCCCGGTCACCGTCGAACACCAGGCGCATTTGCGCCGGGCTCATGAACAGGTCATCGCTGCCGTCGTCCGGGATCAGGAAACCGAAGCCATCACGGTGACCGGCGATGCGGCCCAGGATCAGGTCGAGTTTGTCCACGGGGGCATAAGTGCCGCGCCGGGTGTAGATCAGCTGAGCATCGCGCTCCATGGCACGCAGACGGCGGCGCAGGGCTTCGAGCTGGTCTTCGGTGGTCAGACCGAACTCTTCGACCAGTTGCTCGCGGCTAGCAGGCGAACCCCGATCGGCGAGATGCGCCAGGATCAGTTCGCGGCTAGGAATAGGGTTTTCGTATTTTTCCGCTTCACGAGCGGCCTCGGGATCGAGGGACTGCCAATCGGCCATTAGAGAGTTTTCACCTTGTCTATATACGGGTTAGTTTGGCATAGGCGTAATGAAACGGGAAATTTCAAGCAATGGATGCCTGTTCTAAAGCCTTTTGACCCACCTTTGAAGCCCCGGGATGCGCCGCTCAGGAAATTTCCCGGTTTTTTTCTCGGGAGGGGTTTACAGTTAAAAACACGCTCCGTATAGTGCGCGCCATCGACGACGCACACACGTTGCCGATACTGCCCAGATGGTGAAATTGGTAGACACGCCAGCTTCAGGTGCTGGTGACCGCAAGGTCGTGGAAGTTCGAGTCTTCTTCTGGGCACCAATTTCGAGCGACAGACCAACGGTCTGCACGCTCAACAAGAACCCGCGAAAGCGGGTTTTTGCATTTCTGGCCCTGCCATTTTGTTTGGCAATTACCAAAAGAAAAACAGGGGTTTACAGATCAAAACGCGCTCCGTATAGTGCGCCACATCAACAGCGGCAACGCTGAAGATGCTGCCCAGATGGTGAAATTGGTAGACACGCCAGCTTCAGGTGCTGGTGACCGCAAGGTCGTGGAAGTTCGAGTCTTCTTCTGGGCACCAATTCAAGCTTCAAGGTTTACGATCTTGAACCTCACAAAAACCCGCGAAAGCGGGTTTTTGCGTTTTCGGCCACCTGAAACTGCAAACACTCCTTCTGTGGCGAGGGAGCTTGCTCCCGCCGGAGGGCGAAGCCCTCCCCCCAATACCCATGGTGAACCGCGACTTCAGGGTTTTGGGGCTACTGCGTAGCCCAGCGGGAGCAAGCTCCCTCGCCACAGATCTGACCCGCAGCACACTCCCAAGCCGTACATGAGAAACAATATCGTTTATTATTGTTACAAGTTTTTGCTACACGACAGTGAGGAACCCCCGCGAATGATGTTTCGAACCACCCTGTGCCGCGCCCTGACCTGCACCCTGCTCGGCCTGACCCTCGCAACGCCCCTCGCCCACGCCACCGACAAGGTGGAACTGACCCTCTACAACGGCCAGCACAAAGAAGTCGGCGACGAACTGGCCAAAGCCTTCGAAGCCAAGACCGGCATTCACGTCAAGGTGCGCAAGGGCAGCAGCAACCAGCTCGCCAGCCAGGTGGTCGAAGAAGGCGACCGCTCGCCGGCCGATGTGATCTACACCGAAGAATCGCCGCCCCTGAACAAGCTCGGCGAACAAGGCTTGCTGGCGAAAATCGACGACGCGACCCTCAACGTCCTGCCCAAGGACTATGTTGCCGGCAACGGCACCTGGATGGGCGTTACCGCCCGCGTACGTGTCGTGGCCTACAACCCGAAGCTGATCGACGAAAAAGACTTGCCCAAAACCGTCCTCGATTTTGCCCAGCCCCAATGGCAAGGCAAGGTCGGCTTCGTACCGACCAGCGGTGCATTCCAGGAACAAGCCGTGGCCATTATCAAATTGCACGGAATGGATGCCGCCGAAGAATGGCTCACCGGTCTGCGCGCCTTCGGCAAGGTCTACAGCAACAATATGGTTGCCCTCAAGGCCGTGGAAAACGGCGAGGTCGCCACCGTCCTGGTGAACAACTATTACTGGTTCGCCCTGCAACGAGAGAAAGGCCAGCTCGCCTCCAAGTTGCATTACTTCACCGGTGGAGATGCCGGGGGCCTGGTGACCGTGTCCAGCGCCGCCGCGCTGAAATCCAGCAAACATCCTAAAGAAGCCCAACAGTTGCTCGCCTATATGGCCAGCGAAGAGGGCCAGCGCGTGATCACCCAGACGTCCGCCGAATATCCGCTGCACAAAGGCATGACCTCGGATCGCGGCCTCAAGCCCTTCAGCGAACTGGAGCCGCCGAAGGTCACCCCGGCCGACCTCGGCAACGCCGAAGAAGCTCTGGAACTGGAACGCGAAGTCGGCCTGAATTGATGACCCCATCGCTAAGCGCCCCGCCCCCCACCGTGAGCTACGTTCCGCGCCGCAAGCGCCCGCCGCTCGGGGTGTTGCTGCCGGTGCTGCTGTTGGTGTTCCTGAGCGCGCTGCCGCTGCTCTACGTCGTTGTGAAGGCCTGGCAAGCTGGCTGGGCCGAGGCGTTGCATCTGTTGTGGCGCCCTTATGTACTCGGGCTGCTGCGCAACACCCTGGCACTGATGGTCGGCGTCACGCTGGCCTGCGGGATCATCGGCCTGTCCCTGGCCTGGCTGCTGGAACGCAGCAACCTGCCGGGGCGTCGAGTATGGGGCGTCATTCTCTGCCTGCCGTTCGCGGTGCCAGCGTTTGTCAGCAGCTTCACCTGGGTGTCCCTCAGCGCCCAGTTCGAAGGCCTGGGCGGCGCGATCCTGGTGATGACCCTGTCCAAATACCCGCTGATCTTCCTCCCGGTGGCGGCGACGTTGCGCAACCTGGACCCTTCCCTTGAAGAGTCCGCTCGTACCCTGGGGCAAAATCGTAGGGGGGTGTTCTTTCGTGTCACCTTGCCGCTGCTCTGGCCCTCGCTGCTCGCCGGCTCATTGCTGATCGCATTGCACATGCTGGTGGAATTCGGCGCATTGTCGATCATCGGCCTGCAAACCTTCACCACGGCGATCTATCAACAGTTCGAGCTGGAATTCAGCAACGCCAATGCCGCCATGCTGTCGGCGGTGTTACTGGCGCTGTGTTTGATTCTGCTGTGGCTGGAACTGCGGGTGCGCGGCAAGGGCCGGCATGTGCGCACTGGCCAGGGCGCCGCGCGACAGGCCGAACAAGTACGACTAGGGCCTTGGGCTCTTCTCGGGCAGGGCTATTGCCTGGCACTGACGATCATCGGGAGCGGTATTCCCCTGGGGATGCTGGCGTATTGGCTGGCGGTCGGCACCTCCGCCGCGTTCCCGGTGGGCGAAATCAGCGAGGCGCTGCTGTCGTCCCTGGCGCTGTCTCTCGGAGGGGCCGCGCTCTGCCTGGTGCTGGCGGTGCCGGTCGGCTTGCTGGTGGTGCGCTACAAGGGTCACTTGGCCCTGTGGGCCGAACGCCTGCCGTACTTGCTCCACGCATTACCAGGGCTGGTGATTGCCCTGAGCCTGGTGTATTTCGCGCTGCACTACGTGCCGGCGCTGTATCAGACGTCAGGCCTGCTGCTGATAGCCTACGCGCTGCTGTTCCTGCCACTGGCCCAGGCGCCGGTACGTACCGCCCTGAACAAGGCGGCACCGCAACTGGAAGAAGCCGCGCGCACACTGGGGGCTTCGTCGTTCAGCGCATTTTGCCGAGTGACCTTGCCGATCATCTTCCCGGCGCTTGGGGCGGCGTTTGCATTGGTATTCCTGGATGCGATGAAGGAGCTGACAGCCACGCTACTGCTGAGCCCCACCGGGCTCAATACGTTGGCGACGGCGGTCTGGGCCCATACGTCAAATGTGGAGTTCGCAGCCGCGGCGCCGTATGCGGCGCTGTTGATCGTGGTGTCGGGGTTGCCGGTGTATTTGCTGACGACGCGGATGTACCTGAGCCGCTGAAACCGCCATCGCGAGCAAGCTCGCTCCCACAGTTGGATTGGAGTACGACAGGGAGAAACAGGTCGGCTGGCAGGCCGCCTTCGCGAGCAGGCTCGCTCCCACAGTTGGATTGGAGCACGACAGGGAGAAACAGGCCGGCTGGCAGGCCGCCTTCGCGAGCAGGCTCGCCCCCACAATTGGATCGGAGTACGACAAAAGAGACAGGTCGGCTGGCAGGCCGCCTCGCGACGGACGTTGATTTCGGCGCCCCGTTAACCACGATGGCCGAACGCAGGTATTGCGCAGTGGGCATCCCGGCATGGATGCCGGGATAGCTGCGCTGGGCCATGGATGGCCCTTCGCGGCGGGCCCACGGAGCAATGCCGGAGTGAGGGCATGCCGAGCCTAGGCGAGGCACCAAGTGGTGGGGCAGAAGCGCTTTGGTTACTTTCGCCTGGGCCGGCTTCCGGATTTTCGAAAGTGACCCGCCGTCAGGGCGGAACCATAAGCCGCCGTTACCGCAGCAACGGATATGTACCCGATCAAAAACCCCCAGCCAGACGTCAGGCCCTGAACTGCCCCAAACTCGCCTTCAACTGCGCCGCCAAACCATCCAACACCTTGCCACTGGCCGTAGTCTCAACCACAGCCTGAGCCGCTTTCTCAGCCTGCGCATGAATGGTCTCCACCCGCCCACGCACCGCCTGCGCACCCTGAGCCTGATGGGCCGCCGCCTGAGTCGCCAGACCAATAGCCGCATGCACCTGCTCCACAGAAGCCTGAACCGACTGCTGCAACCGCGCACTGTCACGCAACACCAGCAAGCCCTCACTGGCCTGACGCCCAGCCTGACCGATAGCCGCCACCGCCTCGCGAGCACCCTGCTGCAAAGCCACAATGTGCGCCTGGATGTCCCCGGTCGAACTCTGGGTCTTGCTCGCCAAGGCCCGCACCTCATCCGCTACCACCGCAAACCCACGCCCGGTCTCCCCAGCCCGCGCCGCTTCGATGGCCGCGTTCAAGGCCAGCAAGTTGGTCTGCTCGGCAATCCCATGAATCACAGTCAGCACCACTTCGATCTGCTCACTCTGCTGCGCCAGCCGTTCGATCACCTTCGCCCCGGTATCCACCTGCCCGGCCAGCGCCTCGATCAAGCCGCCAACCTTGGCCGAGGTGCGGGTGTTTTCATCAGTGGCCTTGCGAATCTCCACCACTTGCTGCAAGGCCGCTTGCATTGCGTGGCTTTCCGACTGCGCTTCGTCAGCCATTTGCGACAGCGCCCGCAGGCTCTCAGCCACTTCGTCGCGCTGCATGCCCGCCGCCGCGTCAGCACCGGAGTTACGCAGGGTCATCGCGCCAATTTCCTGACCGGTGCGCTGGGCCACGTCACCCGCCTCTCGCACGATCGGTTGCAACTTATCCACAAAGCGATTGACCGCCGAGGCCATCTCGCCAATTTCATCTTTGCTGCTGATCTGCACACGCTTGGTCAAATCGCCTTCGCCCGCCGCCAGGTCGTTCATCGCCGCGATCAACAACTTCAAGCGATTGACTACCCGACGCCCCAATACCACGGCCAACAGAACCAGTACACCGAAGCCCACCAGCGCCAGGCCCATACCGATGCGCCAGCGCAACGTGCCCGCCGCGTCCTGCACAGTGCTCGCGGTATTGGTCTGCATTTGCGTGGCCGTAGCCTGGGCCGACTCCAGGCGACCGCGCATGGCGGCGGCACTGTCGGCTGCCGCGCCCTTGAGGCTGTCGCCGACCAACTGGTCGCTGCTGGCGATCAAGGCCGAGAAACGCTGGTCCAGCGCCTTCAGGTCGGTTTCAACGGAAGCCGTGGAGACCCCCATCAAGACTTTGCCGATTTCCACGCCGTTGGGGTTGATCGAGGCTTCAAGGTAATACACCGACGGATCACTCTTCGCCGCATCCAACACCTTGTCCAATGCCCGCTCGCCCTTGCCTTTTTCCAGCAAGGCCTTGTTGATCGGATTTTCCCGGTTCAGATAGCGGGTCAGGTGCTCACCAGCAGCATCGTCATAGATGACGAACAACACATTGGGATTGCGCTGGGCCCGACGGGCGAACTCGGAGAGTGTGGGCACGTCATTGTCCCACATGGCGCGGGGTGCGACGGAGGCCAAGAGTTGCGCCATATCATTGGCGGAATCCTTGAGCGTTTTCTCCAATGTCACCCGTAATTGCGCCTGTTCGTCCTTCAGACGCGCGGATAAACCGGCGGTGAGGCGCTGACGGGTGCTGGCAGACAAACTGTCCAGGCTCGAGGTGACCTCGCGCCCGGCCTGCTCCAGTTCGCCAGACAATTTCTGACTGTCGCCCCCCAGTCGAGCGCCTAGATCGGCCTCCAGCGCGGTGACCGTGCTTCGCGTCAGCGCGACAGCCACCAGCACTTGCACCAAAAGGGCGATACCAAGGGTAACGAAGACAGGCCGCAACAAACGGCTTTGTAACAGTGAGAGAACGGCCGACACAGGGGAATCCCTCTACTAAACGCCATTAAATTGATGGCACTTCAAAGAAGTACTGATTATTAATGGTGCATAGCAAAGGTCGTGCCGTTCGGCAGGCAAAAACACAAAAGGCCCCAAAAGAGGGGCCTTTATGTTTTACATCAACGAGTTATCAGGCAAATGGGTGACGCAGTACGATGGTTTCGTTGCGGTCTGGCCCCGTCGAAATAATGTCAATCGGCGCACCGACCAACTCTTCAACGCGCTTGATGTAGTTGCGGGCCGCCACTGGCAGCTCTTCCAGGGTCTTGGCACCCACGGTCGACTCGGTCCAGCCTGGCATCTGCTCGTACACCGGCTCCAGGCCGATGTAGCTGTCCGCGTCGGTCGGGGCATCGATGACGGCGCCGTCCTCGTTCTTGTAGCCCACGCAGATGTTGATGGTTTCCAGGCCGTCCAGCACGTCCAGCTTGGTCAGGCACAGGCCCGAGATGCTGTTGACGTCGATGGCGCGACGCAGGATAACGGCATCGAACCAACCGCAACGACGGGCACGGCCAGTGGTGGCACCGAACTCGTGGCCGCGCTTGGCCAGGAAGGCACCGACGTCGTCGAACAGCTCAGTCGGGAACGGACCCGAACCGACGCGGGTGGTGTAGGCCTTGGTGATGCCCAGGATGTAGTCCAGGTACATCGGACCAAAACCCGAACCCGTGGCGATGCCGCCGGCGGTGGTGTTGGAGCTGGTGACGTACGGGTAGGTACCGTGGTCGATGTCCAGCAGCGAACCCTGGGCACCTTCGAACATGATGTCCTTGCCGGCGCGACGCAGCTCATGCAGCTCGGCGGTGACGTCGAGCATCATCGGCTTGAGCAGCTCGGCGTACTCCATGCACTCGTCCAGGGTCTTCTGGAAGTCGATGGCCGGTTCTTTGTAGTAATTGACCAGCACGAAGTTGTGGTAGTCCAGCAACTCGCCCAGTTTGGCGGCGAAACGCTCGCGGTGGAACAGGTCACCGATACGCAGGCCACGACGGGCCACTTTGTCTTCGTAGGCCGGGCCGATGCCGCGACCGGTGGTGCCGATCTTCAGCTCGCCACGGGCCTTTTCACGGGCCTGGTCCAGCGCAACGTGATAGGACAGGATCAGTGGGCAGGACGGGCTGATACGCAGGCGCTCGCGCACCGGTACGCCTTTCTCTTCCAGCTTGATGATCTCCCGCAACAGGGCGTCGGGGGCAACTACCACACCGTTGCCGATCAGGCACTGCACACCTTCGCGCAGCACGCCCGAGGGAATCAGGTGCAGAACGGTTTTTTCACCGTCGATCACCAACGTGTGACCTGCGTTGTGGCCACCCTGGTAGCGCACTACGGCGGCAGCATGTTCGGTCAGCAGATCAACGATCTTGCCTTTGCCCTCATCACCCCATTGGGTGCCCAGGACTACGACATTCTTACCCATAACACTTGTCCTCATTCGCGCAAACTTGGTGCCGGCCGCAGCCGACAGGAAAACTCAAGAAGCCAGCGGCAATACTTGCCAAAGCCCGTTCTGCTGAATCAATTGCCGGTCGCAGTCCGCTTCACGGGCGGCGGCCAAAGGTTGCCCAGGCAAAGCCTGGACAACGCGCTGACCCTCACTGCGCAACTGGCAGACCGTCTGCCAGAGTGCCGCATCCGTACTGTCAGGCATCCAGATACCGCCAGACGGTAGCTCGATTTCAGCACGCCCCAGGGTCACCAGGGTTTTCAAATCGGTGGAGAAACCAGTCGCTGGACGGGCACGACCGAAGTCGGCACCGATATCGTCATAACGACCGCCCTGGGCGATGGATTGGCCCACGCCCGGTACAAACACCGCGAACACAACGCCCGTGTGGTAGTGATACCCGCGCAACTCGCCCAGGTCGAAATACAGCGGCAACTCCGGGAAACGCACCGACAGACGCTCGGCAATCGCCAGCAAATCGTCCAGTGCCGCCAATACAGGCGCTGGCGCATGGGCCAGGCGTTCGCGGGCGGCGGTCAGCACTTCACGACCACCACACAGGTCCACCAGGGCCCGCAGCATGCCCGACAGATCGGCCGGCAGGCCTTCGGTCAAGCTGATGACTTCATCGATGGCCTTGCGCTGCAGGGCATCGAACAGCTGTTGTTCCACTTCGCCAGACAGACCCGCCGCACGGGCCAGGCCGCGATAGATGCCGACATGGCCCAGGTCCATGTGGACATCCGGCACGTCAGCCAGTTGCAGCATGGCCAACATCAGGCTGATGACTTCCACGTCGCTGCTCGGACTGGCGTCGCCATACAGCTCGGCACCTAGCTGGATAGGGCTGCGCGAAGACGACAAGGCACGTGGCTGGGCGTGCAGCACACTGCCGGCATAGCACAGGCGGCTCGGCCCTTCACGGCGCAGGGTGTGGGCATCGATGCGCGCCACTTGTGGCGTGATGTCGGCACGAAAGCCCATCTGCCGGCCCGACTGCGGGTCGATAACCTTGAAGGTGCGCAGATCCAGGTCCTGGCCCGCACCGGTCAGCAGGGATTCCAGGTACTCGATATGCGGGGTGACGACGAACTCGTAACCCCAGCTCTGGAACAGATCCAACACCTGCCGACGCGCGACTTCGATACGCGCGGCTTCCGGTGGCAGTACTTCTTCGATGCCATCTGGCAGCAGCCAGCGGTCTACCGTTGCCATTACGCCATTCCCCTATGGTCCGGGCGGCCAGCCCTCGGGCAAGCCTTGAGTGAAGCAGAAAACACTTGGCCCACGCGCAAAACACGCGCATGAGCGACGTGACGAATGGCCAGCAATCGGCCTCGCCCAGCGCTTTCCTCGAAAAACCTGTCGAGTCGTTCAACCCGACGCCTGCAACCAAAACCACAATCAAACGTGCAGACGCAAAAAAGCCGGGAATTTCCCGGCTGCCGCATCATACACACGTTTTCCCAAAGGATCACCCCGCCCGACGCTTTAGCCGCCGGGCGGAGTGCTTCAGGTCAACGTCGCATCAAGGCTTGGACTTTTCCAGGTAACGGAAGAAGTCGCTGCTTGGGTCCAGGACCATGACGTCGGATTTGTTAGCGAAGCTTTCACGGTAGGCGCGCAGGCTACGGTAGAACCCGTAGAACTCCTGATCCTGGCCATAAGCCTTGGAGTAGATCGAAGCAGCCTGGGCATCACCATCACCACGGACCTCTTCCGATTCCCGATAGGCTTCGGCCAGCAGCACGCGACGTTGGCGATCGGCGTCGGCACGGATGCCTTCGGCCAGCTCGTTACCCTTGGCGCGGTGCTCGCGGGCTTCTCGCTCACGCTCAGTGCTCATGCGTTCGAACACGCTGCGGTTCACTTCCTTCGGCAGATCGATGGCCTTGACCCGGACATCGACCACTTCGATACCCAGCTCTTTTTCCGCCATCGCATTCAGCGAACGGGTGATGTCGGCCATGAGCGCATCACGCTCACCGGACACGACTTCATGCAGCGTGCGCTTACCGAACTGGTCACGCAGGCCCGATTCCAGACGACGGGACAGACGCTCGTCGGCGATCTGCTTGAGGCCGGAAGTCGCGGTGTAGAAGCGTTCGGCATCTTTCACGCGCCACTTGGCGTAGGCATCCACCATCACGGCTTTCTTTTCCAGCGTCAGGAAGCGCTGCGTCGGTGCATCCAGCGTCATCAGGCGGCCGTCGAACTTGCGCACCTTGTTGACGTACGGCACCTTCACATGCAGCCCTGGCTGGACATCAGCCTGGACCACGCGACCAAACTGCAGCAACACCGCACGCTCGGTCTGAGCCACGATGTAGAAGCAGTTCCAGGCAGCGATCGCCACGACGACACCGACAATAAGGGCGATCAGCGATTTATTGCTCATCAGCGACTCTCCCTGGTACGTGCTTGCTGTTGCTGCAGTTCCACCGCACGGGCATTGCCTTCATTATTGCTGGCCGCTGCCGCGCCGGTCGACGGCGTGCTGGTGTTGCGACCGCTCTCGACCATTTTGTCCAGCGGTAGGTACAGCAGGTTGCTCTGGCCGTTCTTGTTGCCGGTCACGAGGACCTTGCTGGTGTTGCTGAAGACCTCCTGCATGGTGTCCAGGTACAGACGCTCACGGGTGACTTCAGGGGCCTTGCGATACTCGGCCACCAATTTGGTGAAGCGATCCGCCTCACCCTTGGCACGGGAGACCACTTCGTCGCGGTAACCGTTGGCATCTTCGATGATGCGCTGGGCCTGACCACGGGCTTCCGGCACGACGCCGTTGGCATAGGTTTCGGCCTGGTTGCGCGAACGCTGTTCGTCTTCACGAGCACGAATCACGTCGTCGAAGGCTTCCTGGACTTCACGCGGTGCCGCTGCGCTCTGGACGTTGACCTGGGTAACGGTGATACCGGTGCGATAGGTATCGAGGAACCGTTGCAGGCGCTCCTTGATTTCGCTGGCCATCAGCTCGCGACCTTCGGTCAGCACCTGGTCCATGGCGGTGGAACCCACCACATGGCGCAAGGCACTTTCGGTCGCATGCTGCAGGCTGATTTCCGGCTGGTCGACGTTCAGCACGAAGTCCTGCAGGTTGGTGATCTTGTATTGCACAGTCAGCGGCACTTCGACGATGTTCTCGTCTTCGGTCAGCATCTGGCCCTGCTTGGTGTAGGCACGCTCACGCGTGACGTTTTCCAAATACTTCTGGTCGATCGGCGGAAAATAGATGTTCAAGCCCGGCCCGACGGTTTCGTAGTACTTGCCGAAGCGCAGCACTACGGCCTGCTCCTGCTCGTCCACGACATAAACCGCGCTGTACAGCCAGACAGCCGCGAGCACGACGAGGGCGATGCCGAGCAGGCCAAAACCGCCGCCCTTGCCCGAACGACCACCGCCGTCATCACCGCGTTTTTTTCCACCACCGAACAAACCGTTCAGGCTTTCCTGCAGCTTTCGAAAGGCCTCGTCGAGATCTGGCGGCCCCTTGCGGTCGCCGTTGTTACGACGTTTGCCACCCCAAGGATCCTGATTATTCGAGTTGCCACCCGGCTCATTCCAAGCCATAGCGCTCTCCATCTGATAAAGCAAAGACGCACCCACGGCGCGCCGACCAATGCTACAGAATGCCTGACACAGCTTTCTCAGGCTTTTATTGCAAAGTGTGTTGCTCGATGAACTCCATCGGTTGCAGCCCTTCGCGACTGACCAGCCGGTTAAGCTCCGAGCGAGGCAGGCGAACAGCCAGCAGGTAGTCGCCTTCTTCGTCGTGTTCTTCTTTTTGCACCGCCCCCAACTCAAAGAATTGGGCACGCAGCCGGGCGAAACGTTGCGGTAACTTCAGCGTGCCGACAAACAGATCATTGCCCAACAGCTCCGCCACCGCCTGCTTGAGCAGGTCCAGGCCGCTGCCGTCACGGGCCGACAACCAGACCCGTTGCGGCTTGCCATCGGCATCGCGCTGAATCTGCGGTTCCACGCCTTCGAGCAAATCGAGTTTGTTGTATACCTCGAGGATCGGCAAGTCCTGGGCCCCGATCTCGCCCAGCACTACCATCACTTGCTCGATCTGCAGCATCCGGTCCGGCTCGGCGGCATCGATCACGTGCAGCAGCAGGTCGGAGTTGCTCGACTCTTCGAGCGTAGCCCGGAAAGCCTCGACCAGTTTATGCGGCAGGTGGCGGATGAAACCCACGGTGTCGGCCAGCACGATCGGCCCGAGGTCGTCCAGGTCGAGCCGGCGCAGGGTCGGGTCGAGCGTGGCGAACAACTGGTCGGCGGCATAGACGTCCGACTGAGTGACGTTATTGAACAGGGTCGATTTGCCGGCGTTGGTATAACCCACCAGTGAAACCGTCGGGATGTCCGCGCGCTTGCGCCCGCGTCGCGACTGCTCGCGCTGGCTGCGGACCTTTTCCAGGCGCCCCTTGATCTGGCGCAGGCGAACCCGCAGCAAGCGCCGGTCGGTTTCCAGCTGGGTTTCACCCGGGCCACGCAGACCGATACCGCCCTTCTGCCGCTCAAGGTGAGTCCAGCCGCGAACCAGCCGCGTACTCATGTGTTCAAGCTGGGCCAGTTCGACCTGGAGCTTGCCTTCATGGGTGCGGGCGCGTTGGGCGAAGATGTCGAGAATCAGGCCCGTCCGGTCGATCACGCGACACTCGAAAACACGTTCGAGGTTACGTTCCTGACTGGGCGTGAGGATGTGATTGAAAATAACCAGATCGACCTGCTCGGCCTTGACCAGATCGCGCAACTCCTCGACCTTGCCACTACCGATCAGGAATTTGGCGGTTGGCCGATGACGCGGCACGTTGAAAAACGCGACGGTCTCGGCGCCAGCCGAAAGTGCCAGCTCCTGAAACTCCTGCGGATCTTCGCGCGCCTCAGGGTCCTGTCCATCCAAGTGAACGAGAATGGCCCGCTCACCACCACCGTGGCGCTCAAAGAACAAAGGAGACTCCTATCAGGCGTTACCCGGCTCAGCGTCACCGCCTTCGGATTCGGTTGCGCTAGGCAGACGAATTGGACGAACTGGCACGACTGTCGAGATCGCGTGCTTGTAGACCATCTGGCTGACGGTGTTTTTCAGAAGGATGACGAACTGGTCGAAAGACTCGATCGTGCCTTGCAGTTTGATCCCGTTGACCAGATAGATGGACACCCCAACTTTCTCTTTACGTAAAGTGTTCAAGTAAGGGTCTTGTAGCGAATGCCCTTTTGACATGTGCCGCACTCCTTTAAGGATCAATAATAAAAAATCGGAATCAGATGGCTTGGGCCGTCACACCCCCAAGGATAGACGGCAATTGCAAGGACTCAGCTCAATATGGAGATGGTCCCGAGGTATTTCAAGGCGCGTGGCAGATTGTCGCAATCGAGACTGTCAAGCCAATGCAGGTCAGTCCAGCTGCGCAACCAGGTGAACTGGCGCTTCGCCAATTGGCGCGTGGCAATGATCCCACGCTCCTGCATCTCGGCTGACGTCAGCTTACCGTCCAGGTAATCCCAGACTTGTCGATAACCTACTGCACGTATAGACGGCAACCCGGTATGCAGGTCACTTCGCTCACGCAGGGCTACGACCTCGTCTATGAATCCCTGTTCCAACATTAATGTGAATCTTTGTTCAATTCGTCGATGCAGCACTTGCCGGTTCGCCGGAGCGATGGCCAGATTCGCGACAGTATAGGGCAATTGTTGCAGTCCCGAAGCGGCTGCTTCAGTACTTTGCGCAGATTGTCGCTGGCGCAGGGCCGTCATGCTCTGGCCACTGACCCGATAAACCTCCAGGGCCCGGCTGAGCCGCTGCGGGTCGTTGGGGTGAATACGCTCCGCCGATTCCGGGTCGATGACCGCCAATTGCTCGTGCAGGGCTTGCCAGCCAAGGCGCCCAGCCTCTTCTTCGATCTGCGCGCGCACCTGCGGATCGGCCGCCGGCATGTCCGCCAGCCCATCGACCAAGGCTTTGTAATACAGCATCGTGCCGCCCACCAGCAGCGGAATCTTGCCCCGCGCGGTGATATCGGCCATGGCCTGAAGGGCATCGCGACGGAAGTCCGCAGCCGAATAGGCCTCGGCCGGGTCGAGGATGTCGATCAGCCGGTGCGGAAACTCGGCCAACAAGGCTTTCGACGGCTTGGCGGTGCCGATGTCCATGCCCCGGTAAACCAGCGCCGAATCGACGCTGATCAGCTCGCAGGGCAGGACTTTGGTCAATTCGATGGCCAGGTCGGTCTTGCCGGCGGCGGTCGGCCCCATCAGGAAAATCGCGGGAGGTAACTGGCTCATCAGCGACCGCGCAGGAACAGTTTGTCCAGATCGTCCAGGCCCAGCTGGGTCCAGGTCGGCCGGCCATGGTTGCATTGGCCGCTGCGCTCGGTGTTTTCCATGTCTCGCAGCAGGCCGTTCATTTCCGGCAAGGCCAGACGCCGGTTGGCGCGGATTGCGCCGTGACAGGCCATGGTGCCGAGCAGTTCGTTCAGGTGCGCCTGGATCCGGTCGCTGGTGCCGTATTCCATCAGGTCTGCCAGCACGTCGCTGACCAGCCGATTGGCCTCGGCCTGCTTCAACAACGCCGGGATCTGACGGATCGCCAGAGTTTCCGGGCCCAGGCGCTGCAATTCGAAGCCCAGGCGCTGGAACCAGCTCACGTGCTCCTCGGCGCAATCGGCTTCGCGCTGACTGACGGCCAGGGATTCGGGCACCAGCAGTGGCTGGCCGCTGAGGCCTTCGCTGGCCATGGCGATTTTCAGCCGCTCGTACATGATCCGCTCGTGGGCAGCGTGCATGTCCACCAGGACCAGGCCTTGGGCATTTTCCGAGAGGATATAAATGCCTTTGAGTTGCGCCAATGCATAACCCAGCGGCGGGATGTCGCCCTGGCCGTCGGGCAGCGCCGCTGCGCCAGCTTCAGGCAAGGGCTTGAAAAACTCGCGATAGGCCGCCTGGGCCTCGGCCGCCGGTACGTTCGATTGCGGGCGTGGCGTGTATTGATACTGATAGCCGCTGCCGGCCCCTGCGCCCGCCGTGTTGTAGCTCGGCTGTGGCTGGGGTTGTTCCAACAGTGCGTTGGCCGCCAGGCGCATCTCGCCTTGGGGACCGAATTCGCCGGCATCGAGCCCCGTCGGCCGGACCATGCCAGCCACCGCCGCAGGGGCCGCCAGTTGATCTTCCGGCCGCACGTCGCCCAGGGCGCGGTGCAAGGTGCCGTAGAGGAAGTCGTGCACCATGCGCCCGTCACGGAAACGTACCTCGTGCTTGGTTGGATGCACGTTGACGTCCACCACCGCCGGATCGACTTCGAAAAACAGCACGAAAGTCGGATGCCGGCCGTTGAACAGCACGTCGCGATAAGCCTGCCGCACCGCGTGGGCTACTAGTTTGTCGCGCACCGCCCGGCCGTTCACGTAGAAGTATTGCAAGTCTGCCTGGCTGCGGGAAAAAGTCGGCAACCCGACCCAACCCCACAGGTGCAAGCCATTGCGCTCCACCTCGATGGGCAAGGCCTGTTCCAGGAAACCGGCACCGCAGACGGCGCCCACACGCCGGGCACGGGCCGCGTCGTCATGGGCTTCGTGCAGGCTGAGGATGGTCTTGCCGTTGTGGCGCAAATGGAATGCCACGTCAAAACGCGCCAGGGCCAGGCGCTTGATGACTTCCTGCAGGTGATCGAATTCGGTCTTCTCGGCCTTGAGAAACTTGCGCCGGGCCGGGGTGTTGAAGAACAGGTCGCGCACTTCCACCGAGGTACCCACCGGGTGGGCCGCGGGCTGGACGCGAGAAGCCATCTCCCGGCCTTCGGTCTCGACCTGCCAGGCCTGCTCGGCATCGCGAGTGCGGGAAGTCAGCGTCAGGCGCGACACCGAACTGATGGACGCCAGCGCCTCGCCACGAAAGCCCAGGCTCATGACCCGCTCGAGGTCTTCCAGGTCGCGAATCTTGCTGGTGGCGTGCCGCGCCAAGGCCAGCGGCAGGTCGTCGGCAGAAATACCGCCACCGTCATCGCGCACCCGCAGCAGCTTGACGCCGCCCTGCTCGACATCCACATCGATACGTTTGGCCCCGGAATCGAGGCTGTTTTCCAGCAGTTCCTTGATGACCGACGCAGGACGCTCGACCACTTCGCCGGCGGCGATCTGGTTCGCCAGCCGAGGGCTGAGCAGTTCAATGCGAGCGTTGTTGCCGATCACTTCGTCACTCATCGCTGTACCGCCACTTCATTGCTGGGAATGGTCAGGGTCTGACCGATCTTGAGCGCGTCGCTCTTGAGATTGTTGGCACTGCGCAAGGTGGCGGGTGACACCTGATAGCGCACGGCGATCATCGCCAGGGTTTCGCCGGGGCTGACCCGATGGTCCCGCGGGCCTTGGGCGATCTTGCCCGAGTCGCGCAACCAGGCAATGTAGGTGCCTGGCGGTGGGTTCTGCTGGAAGAACTGCCGCACGCCACTGCTGATGGAGCGGGCCAGCGCCTGCTGGTGGTTGGCAGACGACAGCTTGGACGCTTCGTTGGCGTTGGAGATGAACCCGGTCTCCACCAGGATCGAGGGGATGTCCGGCGACTTGAGCACCATGAATCCGGCCTGCTCGACCCGCTGCTTGTGCAACGGCGTGACACGACCGATGTTGCTCAAGACCTTCTGGCCAACGTTCAGGCTGGAGGTCAAGGAGGCGGTCATCGACAGATCGAGCAAGACACCGGCGAGCATCCGGTCCTTGTCGTCGAGGCTGACATTACCGGCACCGCCAATCAGGTCGGAACGGTTTTCGCTGTCGGCCAGCCAACGGGCGGTCTCGGAGGTAGCGCCACGGTCGGACAGGGCAAACACCGAAGCCCCGAAGGCAGCCGCCGAGGGCGCGGCGTCGGCGTGGATGGAGACGAACAGGTCTGCGCCTTTCTTACGGGCGATTTCCGTGCGGCCACGCAAGGGGATGAAGTAGTCGCCGGTACGGGTCAGTTCGGCCCGGAAACCTTTCATGCCGTTGACCTGACGCTGCAACTCACGGGCGATGGACAGCACCACGTCTTTTTCACGCTGTCCGCGAGAGCCCGAGGCCCCCGGGTCTTCGCCACCGTGGCCGGCGTCGATCACGACGATGATGTCACGCTTGCCGGCCGGGGCCGGTGGCAGCTTGATCGCAGGTTCAGTCGGCGTGACCGGTACTGCCGGCAACGTCGCGACATTGGTGGGCGGCGGCGGTGGCGGTGCGGCGTCGGCCGGATTGTCGAACAGGTCCACCACCAACCGGTTGCCATACTGGGCGTTCGGGGCCAGGGTGAAGCTTTTCGGGGTCACAGCCTTTTTCAGGTCGATGACCACCCGCAGGTCGGTCGGCGTCCGCTGGGCCGAGCGCATCGAGGTAATGGGGGTGTTGGCGGTGGCCACGTTCAACGGCGCCCCCAGGGACGCGCCATTGATGTCGATCACCAGGCGATCCGGGGCCGTCAGGGTGAATACGCTGTGCTGCACCGGGCCCGTCAGGTCAAAGACCAGCCGTGTGTTGTCCGGCGCCCGCCAGAGGCGAACGCTGTTGACCTTTGTCTCGGCCACAGCATCGACGGCCAGTGCCGTAAGCAACAGTCCTACGACAGCAACCACCGCGCGAACGCGCATACCAAACCCCATCATCAATTAGTTTCCAATGCCAAAGCGGCACACCACGACTCGCCACGCGAGCCTTGCGGCGTCAGTTTCAGCGAACGCCCGCCGTTCTGCGCGCCAATGGTAATGGTCAGGTCGGGCTTTGGCAAAAAGCCTGCACCCTTCTGGGGCCATTCGATCAGGCACAAGGCATCATCTTCGAAATAATCGCGGATGCCGAGGAATTCCAGCTCCTCAGGATCCACCAGTCGATACAGATCGAAATGGAAGGCACGAACGTCACCGATCTCGTAGGGCTCGACCAAGGTGAATGTAGGGCTTTTTACCGAGCCGACATGCCCGAGGCCGCGAATGATGCCGCGGGACAAGGTGGTTTTCCCCGCACCTAGGTCGCCTTCGAGAAAAATCAGCCCATGACCCGCAGTGGTGCGCGCTATACGCGCCCCGAATTCCGTCATGGCGTGTTCGTCCGCCACGTACAGGGTTACTTCAGACACGGTGAATGCTCCTCCAACAACTGACGAATGGCCGGGATCAAATCGGTCGCCGCCAGCCCCCGGCCCGACCGACCGGCTTGGGCACCGGCATTGGCGTGCAGCCAGACCGCCAGGCACGCTGCCTCAAAACCCTCCATGCCCTGGGCCATCAAGGCGCCGACCACGCCGGCCAACACGTCCCCCAGGCCGGCCGTGGCCATGGCCGGATGGCCCTGACTGCAAACGGCCAGGCGACCGTCCGGGCTGGCAATCAGGCTGCCGGCGCCCTTGAGAATCACTGTGGCAGTGTATTTGTTACTCAATGCGTAGGCCGCCGCTGGCCGGTCGGCCTGTACCTGAGCCGTGGAGATATTCAGAAGCCGCGCCGCCTCGCCCGGATGCGGGGTGATGACACAGTGCTCGGGCAAACTGACATCGCCGCTGCCCAGCAGGTTCAGCGCATCGGCATCCCACACTTGCGGCAGCGGCGCATTGGCCGCCGCCGACAGCAGGCTACGCCCCCATGCAGCCTGGCCCAGCCCCGGCCCGACCACCAGCACACTGGCCTGTTTGAGCAAGCCCATCAACTGGTTGGCCGAATGGGTGCCCTGCACCATGACCTCAGGCAAGCGCGTCAGCGCAGCGGACACATGCTCGCTGCGGGTTGCCATGGACACCATGCCCGCGCCGCAACGCAGGGCGCTTTCGGCACTCATCTGGATGGCGCCGCCAAAACCCCGGTCGCCGCCGATCAACAGGACATGACCAAACCGGCCTTTGTGGGACGTGGGCATGCGAGGCGTCAGACGCGGCAGATTATGCGGTGAGAGCAGTCGGGCACTGGCAGGTGCCGCTTCAACGATGTCAGGGTCGGCGTGCAGGTCGTTGAACACCAACTCGCCCACCCGATCCGCCGCGTCCCCCGTGAACAGGCCCAGCTTCAGGCCAATGAACGTCACGGTCAGGTCGGCGACCACCGCCGTACCCAGCACCCGACCGGTGTCGGCACACAGCCCGGAAGGAATATCCACCGCAGCGACCGGCAGGCCACTGACATTGATCGTGTCGATGGCACGAACGTAGGGCTCGCGTACTTCGCCGCTCAATCCAGTGCCGAGCAACGCGTCCAGCAGCACGCCGCGCAATTCGGACTCGTCCGACCACGATTCTACCGGGACGCCTACAGCGACAGCCTCGGCGTGGGCATTGGCGGCATCGCCCAGCAGACGCCGGGGCTCACCCACCGTCAGCACCCGCACCGACCAACCGGCGCGTCGGGCCAGGGTCGCCACCAGGTAACCATCGCCCGCGTTGTTGCCGTGGCCGGCCAGCACGGTCAGCTCGCTGGCATCAGGCCAGTGCCGGACGATCGCGCGCCACGTCGCGCGAGCAGCGCGCTGCATCAATTCGAAGCCGGCGGTGCCCGCCGCGATCAGTTGTGCGTCGAGGGCCCGGACCTGCGCGGCGCTGTACAGCGCGTCGGGAAAATCATCTTTAGTGTGCGGCATGCGTCTTCGGGCTCCGATGTCTGGCAGAATTATACGCATCTCAGCTCCGGTTTCTCTCGCCTCATGCCTGTCATCCCCACAGACCTCCCCGCCCTCGCCCAATCCATCAAGGACTGGGGGCGCGAACTGGGTTTCCAGCAAGTCGGCATCAGCGGCCTGGACCTTGCCGAGCATGAGCAACATTTGCAGCGCTGGCTCGACGCGGGCTATCACGGCGAGATGGACTACATGGCTGCCCACGGCAGCAAACGCTCGCACCCCGACGAACTGGTGCCGGGCACGCTGCGGGTGGTGTCCCTGCGTATGGACTACCTGCCGGGCGACACGCAAATGGCGCAATTGCTCGCCGAACCGGAAAAGGCCTACGTCTCGCGTTATGCATTGGGCCGCGATTACCACAAATTGATCCGTAAACGTGTGCAGCAACTGGCAGAAAAAATCCAGGCCGTCATCGGCCCCTTTGGCTATCGCGCCTTCGTCGACAGCGCACCGGTGCTGGAAAAAGCCATCGCCGAACAGGCCGGCCTGGGCTGGATCGGCAAAAACACCCTGGTGTTGAACCGCAAGGCTGGCAGTTATTTTTTCTTGAGCGAGCTGTTCGTTGACTTGCCCCTGCCGGTAGACCCGCCCCACACCAGCGAACATTGCGGAAAATGCACGGCGTGCCTGGACATCTGCCCTACGAATGCCTTCGTCGGGCCCTACGTGCTGGATGCCCGTCGGTGCATTTCCTACCTGACCATCGAACTGAAAAGTGCCATCCCCGAAGAACTGCGGCCCTTGATTGGCAATCGGGTGTTCGGGTGTGATGACTGCCAGATCGTCTGCCCGTGGAACCGCTTCGCCCGACCCTCCGGGGAAAGCGACTTCAAGCCGCGACACAACCTGGACAACGCCGGGCTGGCCGAGCTGTTCCTGTGGGACGAGGACACGTTTCTACGCAGCACCGAAGGCTCGCCGCTGCGCCGCGCCGGTTATGAGCGCTGGCTGCGCAACCTGGCGGTGGGCCTTGGCAATGCACCATCAACCATTCCGGTGCTGCAAGCGCTGGAGGCGCGACGCGATTATCCGTCGGAACTGGTGCGCGAGCATGTCGAGTGGGCGTTGCGCCAACACGCCAAGCGTCAGACCTCGTCGTTATAAACGAACTTCGGCATTTCCCAGTGAAAGCGGATCGCCAGGAGCCGCAACAGGAAACCGCCGAACAAGGTGATGAGAATCGCCTGTTCGCTCGGCAACTGCAGGTAGACGCACAACAAGTAGCACCACGCCGCAGCAAACGAGACGCTGGCATAGAGCTCACGACGGAAAATCAGTGGAATATCGTTGCAGAAGATGTCCCGCAGGATGCCGCCGAACACGCCCGTGATAACCCCGCTGACCGACGCCACCAACATGCCGTGGCCCATTTCCAGGGCCGTCATGCAGCCGATCAGCGTAAACGCCACCAGGCCCACGGCGTCGAGCACCAGGAACAACGAGCGCAGATGGCGCATCCAGCGCGCCAGGAACACCGTCAGCATCGCCGCCGCGGTGGTCAGCACCAGGTATTCCGGGTGTTTGACCCAGGTCAGCGGGTAATGGCCGAGCAGCACGTCGCGCACCGAGCCGCCGCCCAACGCCGTGATACAGGCGATTAGCACCACGCCGAACCAGTCCATGCCACGACGCCCGGCGGACAAGGCGCCGGTCATGGCTTCGGCGGTGATGGCAATCAGATAAAGCATCAGCAACATGATGGCGGTCCTTGCAGGAAGGCGCGCAGTCTAGCCATTTCGGGCAGGCACCAAAAGAGGGCAAAGCCACGACCTCTGCCTGAACCCCAGTCCAAACAAGATCCCCGTGGCGAGGGAGCTTGCTCCCGCTCGGCTGCGCAGCAGTCGCAAACCGGACAACTCGGTCTACCTGAAAGACTGTCAGGGCCTGCTTCGCAGGCCAGCGGGAGCAAGCTCCCTCGCCACAAGAGCTCCGTACGCTTCGATCAGAACTTGATGAAATGCTTGCGGTAATGCTGCAACTCGGCAATGGACTCGCGAATGTCGTCCAGGGCCAGGTGGCTGCCACCCTTCTGGAAGCTGTCACGCACCTCTGGAGCCCAGCGGGCGGCCAGTTCCTTGAGGGTGGAAACGTCCAGGTTGCGGTAATGGAAATAACTTTCCAGGGATTTCATGTGGGTGTAGAGGAAGCGACGGTCCTGACAGATGCTGTTGCCGCAGATCGGCGACTTGCCCTTCGGCACCCACTGCTCCAGGAACGCGATGGTCTGGGCTTCGGCCTCGGCCATGCTGATTTTGCTCTCGCGCACCCGCTGGGTCAGGCCCGAGCCGCCGTGCTGGCGAGTGTTCCATTCGTCCATGCCGGCCAGGATCTCGTCGCTGTGATGGATCGCGATCACCGGACCTTCGGCCAAGGTGTTGAGGTCACTGTCGGTGACGATGGTGGCCATTTCGATGATGACATCGGTGTCGGGATTCAGACCGGTCATTTCCAGGTCGATCCAGATCAGGTTCTGCGGGTTTTGCATGGGGGAGCTCCTCGGCGTAGCTGCGCAGTTTAGCCTAGGCGGGCCCTTGGGCGTGCTAAACTCGCCGCCGTTTTACCTAATCGCTGCATTCTTCATACGGAACACCCATGGCCAAACGCCAACTCAATCGTCGTCAAAATTGGCGCATCGAAAAAATCCAGGGTGAGCGCGCTGCCCGCGCCGCCAAACGCGAGTCCAGTGCTGTCGAAGCCTTGGAAGGTGGCGACCTGGGCCCGGAACAGACCGGCCTGGTGATCGCCCACTTCGGTGTGCAGGTCGAGGTCGAGGCCCGGGAAGGCGAACTGGCCGGCCAAGTGTTCCGCTGCCACTTGCGCGCCAACCTGCCAGCCCTGGTCACGGGCGACCAAGTGGTCTGGCGTGCCGGCAACCAAGGCATCGGCGTGATCGTGGCGCAATTGCCACGCAACACCGAGCTGTGCCGTCCGGACAGCCGAGGCCAGCTCAAGCCGGTTGCCGCCAACGTCGACATGATCGTCATCGTGTTCGCCCCACTGCCCGAGCCCCACGCCAACCTGATCGACCGCTACCTGGTGGCAGCCGAACACGCCGGCATCCGCCCGTTGTTGCTGCTCAACAAGTTCGACCTGATCGATGAGTACAACGCGCCGGCGCTGAACGCCCTGCTGTCGGTCTATCGGGATCTGGGTTACCCGGTGCTGGAAGTCTCGGCCCATCACGGCGACGGCATGGAGAAACTGCAGGAACAACTGGACGGACGCATCAGTGTGTTCGTCGGCCAGTCCGGCGTGGGCAAGTCTTCGCTGGTCAACAGCCTGCTGCCGGAAGTCGAGACCCGCGTCGGGCCGTTGTCCGAATTGTCCGGCCAGGGCACCCACACCACCACCACTGCGCGGTTGTTCCACTTCCCCGGCGGCGGTGAATTGATCGACTCGCCGGGTATCCGTGAATTCGGTCTGGGCCACGTCAGCCGGGCCGATGTCGAAGCCGGGTTCATCGAGTTCAATGAGCTGATCGGCACCTGCCGCTTCCGCGACTGCAAACACGACCGCGAACCCGGCTGCGCCCTGCTCAAGGCGCTGGAAGAAGGCCGCGTGCATCAGCAACGGATGAACAGCTATCGCTCGATCATCGCCAGCTTGCCGGAAAGCAGTTACTGACCTGCATGCAATTTGAAGCCGATCACTAGCGTGGCGAGGGAGCTTGCTCCCGCTGGGCTGCGAAGCAGCCCCAAAACCTGCCAAATACAGAGCATCAGACACACCGCACCCGCCGGCTTACGACTGCTTCGCAGCCGAGCGGGAGCAAGCTCCCTCGCCACAAAGGCAAGCAGTCTCAAGCCCACAAAAAAGCCGACAACGATGTCGGCTTTTTTGTGGGTCACTGTGCAGGCGCTCCGTCAGGCTTGGGCGCAGCGTCGTCGAACAGGTTCAGACGCTCACGCAGCTCATGGGCCGGCACGGGCTGCTGGTCCGCCGGCAAGGCGTTCGGATCAGCTGCGGCGCCAGGCGTCTCGGGCACCTCACCCGGTGCGCCCTGCCCTTGGGCCGGATCCGGCGCCGGATCATCGGTTTGCGAACCTTCGATGGCTTGCTGGGCCTTTCTGGTCAACACCACGATATCAATACGCCGGTTGACCGGGTTGAACGGTTCCTTGCGGTCGAACAACGCCGAGGACGCATACCCCACCACCCGCGCCACCTGTTCGTCCGGATAACTGCCAGCCACCAAGGCACGGCGTGCCGCATTGGCGCGGTTGGCGGACAGCTCCCAGTTACCGAAGTCACCCTTGCCGACGAAGGGCTTGGCGTCGGTATGACCGCTTATGCTGATTTTGTTCGGCACCGCTTTGATGGTGTCGGCCATGGCCAGGAGAATATCTTCGAAATAAGGCTTCAGGCGCGCGCTGCCGGAATCGAACATCGGCCGGTTCTCGGCGTCCATGATCTGGATGCGCAGGCCGTTCGGTGTGATTTCGAACAGGATCTGGTCCTTGAATTTCTGCAGTTGCGGATTTTCTTCGACCTTGTTCTGCAACTCTTGCAGTAACAACTCCAGGCGCTCGCGCTCCATCTGCTCGGCCATGCCCTCAACCTGCTCGGAATCCACCGTCACCTTGTCGGGCTGAGGCTGGGATTTGACTTCCGGGTTGAGGGTCGTTTCCGGCGCCAGGGTCGGCGAGCCACCCAGGTCGATGATGTACGGTGTGCCGCTTTCGGAAAAGCCGACCGGATCCTTGAAGTAACCGGCGATGGCGATCTTCTGTTCCGGGGTCGCGGTGGACAGCAGCCACAGCACCAGGAAGAACGCCATCATCGCCGTCGCGAAGTCGGCGAAGGCGATTTTCCAGGCGCCCCCGTGATGCCCAGCGGCTATGCGCTTGACGCGCTTGATGATAATCGGCTGGTTATTTTCCATGACTTAACGACCGCGAACCGCTTGTTCCAACTCGGCGAAGCTTGGACGGTGCGCCGGATACAGGACCTTGCGACCGAATTCCACCGCCAGCGATGGCGGCATGCCCGAGGCCGAGGCCACGAGCGAAGCCTTGATGGCTTCGTAGACGTTCAGTTCTTCCTTGGCGTCGTGGGCCAGGGAATGGGCCAGCGGGCCGAAGAAACCATAGGCTGCCAGGATACCGAAGAAGGTACCGACCAGTGCCGCGCCCACATGCAGGCCGATAGAGGCCTGATCACCTTCGCCCAGGGAAGCCATGGTGACCACGATCCCCAATACGGCCGCAACGATACCGAAGCCGGGCATGCCGTCGGCGATGCCGTTGACCGCGTGGGAGGGATGCTCCAGGTCTTCCTTGAGGCTGTACAGCTCCATGTCGAACAGGCCTTCGAGCTCATGGGGAGCCATATTGCCGGACGACATGATGCGCAGATAATCACAGATGAACGCCGTCATGCGGGCGTCCTTGAGCACCGAGGGGTACTTGGCGAAGATCGGGCTGGCGGAGGCGTCTTCGATATCGCCTTCGATCGCCATCATGCCTTCGCGGCGGCTCTTGTTGAGGATCTCGTAGATCAGCCCCAGCACCTCAAGGTAGAAGGTGTGGCTGAAACGCGAACTGAACATGCTCAGGGATTTCTTGAGCACATGCATCGTCATATAGCCGGGGTTGGCCTGCAAGAATGCGCCGAGGGCCGCGCCACCGATGATCAACACCTCGAAAGGTTGGACCAGGGCGGCAATCTTGCCATGGGAGAGCACGTATCCGCCCAGCACGCTCGCGAACACGACAATGATGCCGATAATTTTAGCCATAGATAGAAAGTACTTATTTAAGTCGGGTTCAAGGTCATATTCGGAAGCTGAAAAATCTCTTCTTCTACTTATCGGCAAAACTGCGCCAGACTATAGCCAGTTCCGGCGAAAAGCCAATTTGCCCCGCTCCGGGCGTAGATACCTCCTATGATGATCGCGTCCAACCATGGCTAATGAAACGAAGGTCCCAACTCCACGACCCACCACGCTCGAAGGCTGGGTAAAGCTGCTCGACGGTGTTCACCTGCCCGTGCCCCAGGCCAGTCATGACCTGGTCTGCAAAGCCCTTGCCGACAGCCGCCGGTCGTTGCGTGACATCGCCGAACTGATGCAGGACAGCCCCGCCCTGGCCCTGAGCGTCATCCGCGAAGCCAACCACCACACCCATGGCAGCCTCGCGGAACCGGCGGAAAATCTCGAAGTAGCCCTCAACCGCCTCGGTCTTAAACGCACCGAAGAACTGCTCGCTCGCCTGCCCTCATTGCCGGGGCAAGAAATCCCCGTTGTCCTGCGCCAGCTGCAATTGATCAGCCAGCATGCCACGCAACAGGCCAATGGTTTTTTTGCCAGCCGCCTGGCGCGGCTGTGGCAAGACATCCACTGGGGCAGCCTGCTGTTTCTGTCACCGCTCTGGCCACTGGCCCTGACTCACCCGCGATTGCTGGGGGAGTGGGAGTTGCGGGTCATCCATAAAGGCCAGCCGGCAAGCGAAGTCGAGCGCGAACTGTTCGGCGTCAGCCTGCTGAGAATCTGCCTGGCACTGGTGGAAACCTGGCGCCTGCCGATCTGGGTGATGCAGGGCTACCGCCTGCTGCTCAACGAACGCCGCGAACTGGTGCAAGTGCTCCGCATCGCCCGGGACAGCGAGCACCCGCTGCGCCAGCAGAATCGCCTGGACGATGACCCGACCCTGCGGCGCTGGCTCAACCAGCCCGCCAATACCGTGCTGCTGGCCAACGGTCTGGCGCTCTCAGCGCAGCAAGCCTGGGACTCCCCCAACAGCGCCCGCTGGCAATACCTCACTAGTTTGTACCTGCAAATGTCGATGGATGAGGTCCAGCAGCAGTTGCACCAACAAGCCGTCACCAGTGCCCGCCACGATGCCATGCCAGATCTCTGGCACCCTGCCGTGGCGCTGATCTGGCCCTGGGGCAGCCGCCGCATCCACCCCGGATTGCTACCTGCTGCCCCGCCCAGTGCCGCAGACTTGACCCAGTGGCGCAAGCAATGCTCCGCGCTGCTGGTGGAACCGAGTCCTTTCAGCAATGCCATGCACCTGACCACCTCGGCACGGGATGCGTTGGTGGCGTGCGGAATGCGCCGGGTGATGATCCTGATGGCCGACCGCAGCCAGACCAGCGTGCGCGTGCACCAGACCGCCGGCCTGCCCAAGGAGGCAGCTGCCACCAGTTTTTCCATCAATCAAAGCAAGGTCTTGCAGCGATTGCTCGCCCAGCAGGCTCAGGTTCGCCTGAATCCGGACAACAATGCCCAGTTTTCAGCGTTGCTGCCGCCGGGCCTGCGCAGCCTGTTCCGAGGTGAGCACCTGCTGCTGCGCTCGCTGACCTGCAACGGTCGAGTGATCATACTGGTGGTGGTGGACCAGGGTGGCGGACCGTTCTCGGACGTGACCGTGCAGGCGTTCGGCAAAACCGTGCAATGCATCGAAAGGGCCCTGCATACCTTTACCAACCGCGGCCGCTGAACTTGATACAATCCTTTCCCTTTGCGCTCCTGGAGACCTCACATGCCTGACTTCTCTGGCTTGCCGCTGGTAATCGAGCCGAGCGAGCTGCTGCCGCGCCTCGACAGCCGCGAACTGATCCTGGTGGACCTGACCAGCGCGGCCCGTTACAGCACCGGCCATATCCCCGGCGCACGTTTCGTCGACCCCAAGCGCACCCAACTGGGCCAGCCGCCAGCGCCGGGCCTGTTGCCGGCCAAAGCCGACCTGGAAGCACTGTTCGGCGAATTGGGGCATAACCCGGATGCGGTCTACGTGGTCTATGACGATGAAGGCGGCGGCTGGGCCGGGCGTTTTATCTGGCTGCTGGACGTGATCGGTCACTCAAATTATCACTACCTCGACGGCGGCCTGCTGTCGTGGCTGGACGAAGGTCTGCCGGTGTCTGTCGAAGTGCCAGCGCCCGTTGCCGGCCCGGCGAGCCTGACGCTGCACGATGCCCCCACCGCCACCCGCGAATACCTGCAAAGCCGTCTCGGTGCTGCCGACCTGGCGATCTGGGACGCACGCGGCCCACTGGAGTACTCAGGCGAGAAAGTTGTCGCCGCCAGGGGCGGGCACATACCCGGCGCGGTCAATTTCGAATGGACGGCTGGCATGGACCAGTCGCGCAACCTGCGCATCCGCAAAGATATGCCGCAGATCCTCGAAAAATTGGGCATCACGCCTGACAAAGAAATCATCACCCACTGCCAGACTCACCACCGCTCTGGCTTCACCTATCTGGTGGCCAAGGCGCTCGGTTATCCGCGGGTCAAAGGCTATGCCGGTTCCTGGGGCGAATGGGGCAACCACCCCGACACCCCTATCGAGCTCTGAAGGTTCTTAAGGACAGTTAATGAAAAACCGTTTGTTCATCCTCTCTCAGTATCTATTGCCCCACCACCTGCTGTCGCGGCTGGCCGGCTGCATTGCCGAATGCCGCGTGCGCTGGTTCAAGAATGCCTTCACCCAGTGGTTCGCCAAGCGCTACCAAGTGGACATGTCCCAGGCCCTGGTGGAGGACCTGACGGCCTATGAGCACTTCAACGCCTTCTTCACCCGTGCCTTGAAAGACGGCGCACGCCCGCTGGATGAAACCCCGGGCGCGATCCTCAGCCCCGCCGACGGCGCCGTCAGCCAGCTCGGCCCGATCGAGCACGGTCGGGTATTCCAGGCCAAGGGCCACAGCTTCAGCGTGCTGGAACTGTTGGGCGGAGACGCGGCCAACGCGGCGCCCTTCATGGGCGGCGACTTCGCCACCATCTACCTCTCCCCCAAGGATTACCACCGCGTGCACATGCCGCTGGCAGGCACTTTGCGCGAGATGGTCTACATCCCCGGGCGGATTTTCTCGGTCAATCAGACCACCGCTGAAAATGTTCCGGAGCTGTTCGCCCGTAACGAGCGCGTTGCGTGCATTTTCGACACCGAACGCGGGCCGATGGCCGTGGTGCTGGTGGGCGCGATGATCGTGGCCTCCATCGAAACCGTCTGGGCCGGTCTGGTGACGCCGCCCAAGCGTGAACTCAAGACCTTCCGCTACGACGAGGCCGCCCGGGCGCCGATCCACCTGGAAAAAGGTGCCGAAATGGGCCGCTTCAAACTGGGCTCGACCGCCATCGTGTTGTTTGGGCCAGATCAGGTGAAGTGGGCCGAAGAACTGGTGGCCGGTTCGCCAGTGCAGATGGGGCAAGGGTTGGCACTGCCAAAGGCTGAGTAAAAGATCAAATGTGGGAGCGAGCTTGCTCGCGATAGCGATTTTTCAGTCACCTCTATATCGACTGGTCAGACGCCATCGCGAGCAAGCCGCTCCCACTGGGCATCCAACATCGATAGGGCACTTCTTTTCGTGCTACAACTGCTAGAGTTGGAAACATCCTTTTCATTTTCGGCCGGAGCCCGTCCACGGCATGAATGAGACCAGCCCTCTCCAGCTATTGCGCGTCCCGACCCCGACACAGTCACGCCTGTCGTTCTGTGATGCCACACCACGGGACCTCAAGCGCTGGATCGCTAACCTGCCCAAGGCCAACATCGGCGAAACCGCCCGCCAGCTGTATCAGGCCCTGGGCGAACTCAACCAGTTGCTCACACCCAGCGAGAACCGCCTGCAGTTGCTCGAGCTGCTGCGACCCGAGGTGTATTACGTCTGCAAGCACTTGGAGCGCCACTTCCTCCAACAGGCCATTGTGCTGGATGAGCGCTCGCGCAAGATCGTCAATCTGTGCCAGGCCCTGCAAACCCAGCTGGCCGTGGGCTACAAACAGATCGTGGCGCGCATCGCGTCGAAGTACACCAAGGACCAGGCCCGCCTGCTGAGCACCGCATTGCAACGGGCAATGCACGCCATCGACGGCACGTTGCTGCGTGTCACCCAGCTGTACAGCCCCATCCCCGAAGGGCTGTGGCTCGATTTGCATCAGCTGTACCGGATCGCCTGCCAACATCGGCTACAGCACCAAAACGTCAGCGATGAATTGGCCAGCCAGGTTCATCAGTTGAATGCCGAGCAAACCTATGTGGTCGCCCTGCTACTGGGCGCCTCACGCAGCAATCAGCTGCGCCAGGGCCAGATCGCACGGCTGGCCGAAGTACTGGAATCCTGGAGCCAGTGGGTCAAGCTGGACCCGGCCACCACCGCCACCAGCCTGTTTGCTGTCGCGCCGGAGCTGGATGTCGGGCCACGCTATCGCTCCAAGTTCAGGGCCGAGCAACAGCCGACCTTGCAAGGGTTTGATCCACAGCCACTGGTGCACGCGATCGCCACCCACCTGGAAAAACCGGCCGATCACACCCTGCCTGTACCGGGCGGCATGAGCGCCGACACTCTGCATCACCTGCAAGCCGCCTGGGGCGAAGCGGCCGAACGCAGCTTCCAGCGCACCGAAGGCAACGGCACACTGACGCTGTGCGTAGGCATGAGTGCACTGCACTACTACCTCGGCGGTGAGCGCTCTTTCAGCGAAATCCTGAAAAACCCCACCACGCGCAAGGCCCGCTTCGAAGCCTCGCCAACCAAGACCAGCGACACCTGGAGCCAGGCCTTCGATGCCGCCCCAGTTGGCGACAGCGACCTGTTGCCCTATGAAGAAATCGAATATCCGGTCAACCCGGCCGATGACGACGGCAGCAGCTCCGACAACCAGCACCACTTCCCCACCTACGACCTGCCGATCATCAACCACAGCCCCGGAGGTTACTGCCTCGGCTGGCCGAAAGAGGTGCCGGACCAACTGCAAGCCGGGGAAATGGTCGGTATTCGGGACACCAGCGATCAAGCCTGGAGCATCGCCGTAGTGCGCTGGATCCGACAAGTGCGCAACGGCGCCATGCAAATGGGCATCGAACTGGTCGCCCCCCATGCCCAGCCTTGCGGGCTACAACTGGTGCGGGAGGAGAATGAGCCCGGTCACTACTTACGCGGGCTGCTGCTTCCCGAGATCAGTGCCATTGACCTGCCCGCCACCATGATCGCCCCGCGCATGCCTTTCCAGGAGGGGCAGCGCGTGCTGATCAACACCAACGGTCAGGAACGCCGGGCCGGCCTGGACCGGCGGGTCACCAGCACCCACAGCTTCAATCAGTTTGCTTATCACCCGGAGGATGCAGGTACTACCGAGGAGGGCAGCGACCAGGAGGGGAATTTCGATTCGTTGTGGAAGTCGCTCTAAGCCAAACACAATCCCCTGTGGCGAGGGAGCTTGCTCCCGCTGGGCCGCGAAGCGGCCCTAAAACCTGACGCCCAGGTGTGTCAGGTTGACCGCACCGGGCCTGCTGCGCAGGCCAGCGGGAGCAAGCTCCCTCGTCACAAGTGCGCTCACTCCAAAATCGGCGTATCGCTCACAACTGCCCATCGCGATCCCTGAAACCCAACAGATACAGCACTCCATCCAACCCCAGGGTTGAAATCGCTTGCCTGGCTGACTGCTTGACCAACGGCTTGGCCCGGAACGCCACGCCCAGGCCGGCTATGGCCAGCATTGGCAAGTCATTGGCGCCGTCGCCCACGGCGATGGTCTGCTCCAGGCGCAGGCCCTCCTTCTCGGCCAGTTCACGCAGCAGGTCGGCCTTGCGCTGGGCATCGACAATCGGCTCGACGGCCACGCCGGTCACCTTGCCGTCCACCACTTCCAGTTCGTTGGCAAACACGTAGTCGATGCCGAGCTTGGCCTGCAACTGCTTGGCGAAGTAGGTGAAGCCGCCAGACAGGATGGCGGTCTTGTAACCCAGCCGCTTGAGTTCGGCGAACAGGGTTTCGGCACCTTCGGTCAGGCGCAGGGACGCACCGATGGAATCCAGCACGCTGACGTCCAGGCCCTTGAGCAGCGCCAGGCGCTCCTTGAAGCTGGCGCGAAAGTCCAGTTCACCGGCCATGGCTCGCTCAGTGATGGCCGAGACCTTGTCGCCGACACCAGCAGCCTTGGCCAGCTCGTCGATGACTTCGGCTTCGATCAGCGTCGAATCCATGTCAAATACCGCCAGACGACGGTTGCGACGGAACAGCGAATCTTCCTGGAACGCGATATCGACGTTCAATTCCTGGGCCACGCTGAGGAATTCGGCGCGCAACGCCTGGGGATCCGCCGGCTCGCCGCGCACGGAAAACTCGATGCAGCCCTTGCCTTTGTCATCCGGGGTATCCAGCGGCATGCGCCCGGACAGCCGGTCGATGTGATCGATGTTCAGGTCATATTTAGCGGTGATCGAACTGACGCGCTGCAATTGCTCGGCGGTGACCTTGCGGGTCAACAGGGTAACGATGTGACGCTTCTTGCCTTGGCCGGCCACCCATTGCTGGTAATCGGCTTCGGACACCGGGGTAAAACGCACCTGCTGGTCAAGCTTGTAGGCCGTGAACAGGATGTCCTTGAGCACCGACTTGCTTTGTTCGGCGTCCGGGATTTCAACCAAGATGCCGAACGACAGCGTGTCATGGATCACCGCCTGACCGATGTCGAGAATGTTCACACCACCCTGGGCCAGAACGCCGGTAATGGCCGCAGTCAGACCCGGACGGTCGCTGCCAGTGATGTTTATCAGGACGATTTCGCGCAAGGCGCACCCCCGCAGGTGGAAAAAAACCGCATTCTACCCATATTCAGTGACCATCGGGCACCGCCAGTGCTTTGCCGGTCATGGGGCTGTCGCTATACTGCGCGTCAATTTCACGGACAAAGAGCCGAGCTCAGTGAACCGGCCCACGCCAGTCAAAACCGACAACTTCTTCCTGCTGATCTTCCGTGCACTGCGCCACCGTCGTGTGCCGATTGCATTGCGCATTGCCAGCCATAACGTGATTCTGGTCGCACTGGCCCTGGTCATCTATGCCTGCGTGATGGGCCTGCAGTTCAAGCAGGCCATGCATGAGCAGGCCGATGCCCTGGGTGAGAGCCTGACCACCCAGACCGCCACGTCCGCCACCGAGCTGTTGGTGTCCAACGACATCCTCAGCCTCAACGTGCTGCTCAACAACCTGACCAAGAACAAGCTGGTGGCCCACGCCGCCATCTACAGCGTGGACAACCGCATCCTCGCCGAGGCCGGCCAGCGTCCCAAACCCGGCTTGCTGGGCGAGTCCGGGGGCATGTACCAAAGCAAGATCACCTTCCAGGACGTGACCGCCGGGCAACTGCGCATCAGCCTGGACATGGACCAGTTCCAACAGCCGATGACCATCAGCCTGCAAAGCATGGGCATCCTCAGCGCGATCCTGCTGGCGCTGGCATTGGCCTTGAGCCTGCGCCTGGGCCGGCACATCTCCACGCCGCTGCTGCAATTGCGCGTCTGGCTGCGTGACATCGACGAACACACCCCGGCCACGCAGCGCCAGGACGAAATCGGCGATCTGGCCCGGCAACTGCACGCCAGCTTCGCGCCAGAGCCTGAGCCCGTGCCAGAGCCTGAAGACATCGACTACGCAGAAGACGATGACGAGCCGGGGTTCGAAGTGCGCAACCTGCGCGATCCGGGCTTCGACGAAAGCCAGCCGATGCCCGCGGCCAAACCTGCGCCTCGCCAGGTGGTTCGCACGGCTGAGGACGATGAAGACGACGACGCCTTTGCCGACCTACGGGACGAGTCGGTCACCGCAGAGCCGCAACCAGCCGCCAGGCCAGTCGCCTCGAACCAGCCACAGCACAGCGCCGTGCTGGCGGTGCAGTTGGGCGCCCAGGAGCAACTGCGTCGCCTGCCGCAAGCGCGCCTGAAGGAGCTGCTCGAGCGCTACCGCGACTGCCTCGACCAGGCCGCATCGCTTTATCAAGGCGAATTGCACACCCTGAACGACGGCAGCACCCTGATGCTGTTCCACACCGAAGACAGCGGCGACGACTACCTGACCAACGCCATTTGCTGCGGTGAATTGCTGCGGGCCCTGGGTCACCAGTTGCAGATCGAAGTCGCCGACAGCGGTATTACCTTGCAACTGCAACTGGGCCTGACCCTGGGCGATGGGCTGTTCGGCCTGAGCCAGATCGACTTGTTGCTGACCGAAACCGCCCAGGACGCCCTGGCGCTGTCGCAACACAGCCGCAACCTGCTGCTGGTGGAACGCAAGATCAACGATAACGCGCTGATCCGCCAGCGCGCCCGCATCCGCCCCATCGCCAGCCCCGAAGGTGCGTGCTGCGTGGAGCGCCTGATGGAGCCTTATCCGTCGATGCTGGAACGGCAACTGGCGCGGATGCATGAGCGCCAGGCCTGAGCCCCAGTAGCTGAAACACAGAAAGCCCGCAGATGAGTGATTGTCTGCGGGTTTTTTGTTGCCTGGGCTGGCCCCATCGCGAGCAAGCTCGCTCCCACAGGGGATCTTGCAAGCCACAGTTCCAGTGTGGGAGCGAGCTTGCTCGCGATGGGGCCAGGACAGGCACCGACGATCCAACCGACAGAAACAACAAAGCCCGCATCAACGCGGGCTTTGTCTTGTTGGCAGTCCAACCGTCAGAACCTGAACACTTCCATGTCCGTACGAATCGGCAAGGCCATGGGGATCTTATCCTTTTCCTTTTCGACCGGCTTGGCCGGGGCAGGAGCAGCCTTGCGTGGCGCTTCGGCCACTGGAGGCTGGTTGGCCAGCGGCTTGAGCGACACCGACAGCTGCTCGGCCAGGCGCTGCAAAAGCACACCTTGAGCCTGGACCTGCGCTGCGGTGGTGCCAGCATGCGGCTCTTGCAGATGCACGATGCGGTTTTCACGCACCTTGCCGCGACGGTCGATCAGCCGCCATTGAGCATCGAGCACCGCCGGTTGCGATTTACCCGAGTCGAGGCGGGTAATCGACAGCAACACCTGGACATCCGGCGTGAAGCCTTGGGTGGCCGGCGCTAATACGACGCGCTGGCTGTCCAGATGCCCAGCAACCTGACGCAGCAACAACTGATCGATATCCGAAGACAGGCTGCCGGCCCAACGACCGTCCGTAGCGGCCTGAAGGCTGCCGTCCGGTTGGCGTTGCAGTAGAGTTTCGCGTTGCAGGTAGTCGGCGATCAACACCGGGCCAAGCAAAACCGCCATGCCGGCGCTTTGCGCAGGCTGGGCCGGGGTGCCGCTGTCGAGTTGATACAGCGACACCGGCTGATTGACGCTGCAGCCCGCCAGGCCAAGCAGGCCAGCGAGCCACAAAATAGGAAGGCGCAGAGCAGTCATCGTCCCGTCCAGGTGGCGGCCACAAGGCTTACCACAGTGAAAAAAAACTTGGTCATTATGAAGAACGCTCGGCCACGCCGGCGCTTGAAAGGGCCTATCATCCGTGAATATGCGCCGCGACTCCAGCGCGAAAGCGTCGGCCTGCGGCTTTTAATCGCAGACCAAGCCCTCTAGGACGGCTGATTCAGGTTTTCGACGAGCAGTGCATCGACCCGTTGAAACCCCCTTGGAAGCTTATTGCCCCGCCGACCGCGTTCACCTTTGTAATGTTCAAGATCGTCTGCTTTCAACGAAAGCGTACGCTTTCCGGCCTGTAGCACAAGCGTGGCGCCTTCCGGCAACACTGCAATATCCGTGACATATTCCTCGCGGCTTGCCACCCGTTCGCCGGAAATACCAATAATCTTGTTGCCCTTGCCCTTACCCAATTGCGGCAAGTCACTGACCTTGAAGACCAGCAACCGGCCTTCGGTCGTCACCGAAGCCAGCCAGTTGCTCTCGCGATCGCTGACCGGCCGCGGCGCAATGACCTTGGCGTTGTTCGGCAGGCTCAACAACGCCTTGCCCGCCTTGTTCTTCGCTTGCAGATCCTCACCCTTGACCACGAACCCGTAACCCGCATCCGATGCAATAACATACAGCCCATCATCATCAGGCATCAGCACGCATTCAAAAGTTGCACCCGGTGGCGGAGTTAATCGACCGGTCAGCGGCTCGCCCTGGCCCCGTGCCGATGGCAGGGTGTGGGCCGGCACCGAATAGCTGCGTCCGGTGGAGTCGACGAACACCGCAAACTGGTTGGAGCGCCCGGCGGCCAACGCCTTGAAGCCGTCACCGGCCTTGTAGGAAAGCCCCGCCGCGTCAATATCATGACCCTTGGCGGAGCGTACCCAGCCTTTTTCCGACAGTACGACGGTGACTTTTTCGTTCGGCAGCAGATCGTGCTCAGTCAGCGCCTTCGCTTCGGCGCGCTCGACGATTGGCGAACGGCGGTCGTCGCCGTAGGTTTCGGCGTCCTTGAGCAATTCAGTGCGCACCAGCTTCTTGAGCTTGGCTTCGCTTCCCAGCAGGGCTTGCAGCTTGGCCTGCTCTTTGAGCAATTCATCCTGCTCGGCCCGCAGCTTCATTTCTTCCAATCGCGCCAGCTGCCGCAAGCGGGTATCGAGGATGTAGTCGGCCTGGATTTCGCTCAGGGCAAAGCGGGCGATCAGGCTGGCCTTGGGGTGTTCCTCGGTCCGGATGATGTGGATCACTTCATCCAGGTTGAGGTAGGCAATCAGCAAACCGTCCAACAGGTGCAGGCGACGCTCGACCTTGTCGAGGCGAAATTGCAGGCGTCGACGCACCGTCTTGACCCGGAATTCCAGCCATTCCACCAACAATGCCCGCAGGTTTTTCAGCTGCGGCTTGCCGTCCAGGCCGATGATGTTGATGTTGACCCGGTAGCTGGACTCCAGGTCGGTGCTGGCGAACAGGTGCTGCATCAACGCGTCATGGTCGACCCGGCTGTTAACCGGAATGATCACGATGCGGCACGGGTTTTCATGATCCGACTCGTCGCGCAAATCGGCAACTTGCGGGGCTTTCGACGGCTTTGCCTGCATCATCGCGGCAATTTGCTCCATCACCTTGGCCCCGGAGACCTGGTGGGGCAAGGCCGTGACGATGATGTCGCCGTCTTCGATGTGGTACACGGCACGCATACGCACCGAACCGCGGCCAGTCTCGTAGATTTTCAGCAGGTCGGCGCGCGGCGTGATGATTTCCGCGTCGGTTGGGTAGTCCGGCCCTTGGATGTGCTCGCAGAGCTGTTCCACCGTGGCTTTCGGTTCGTCCAGCAGACGCACGCACGCCGTGGCCACCTCCCGCAGGTTGTGCGGCGGCACGTCAGTGGCCATGCCGACGGCAATGCCAGTGGTGCCATTGAGCAGGATGTTCGGCAAACGTGCCGGTAAAACCAGAGGTTCATCGAGGGTACCGTCGAAGTTCGGCCCCCAATCCGCTGTGCCCTGGCCCAGTTCGCTGAGCAGCACCTCGGAATAGCGCGACAGGCGCGCCTCGGTGTAACGCATGGCGGCGAAGGACTTGGGATCGTCCGGCGCACCCCAGTTACCTTGCCCGTCCACCAGGGTGTAGCGGTAGCTGAACGGCTGGGCCATCAGCACCATGGCTTCATAGCAGGCCGAGTCACCGTGGGGGTGGAACTTACCGAGCACATCACCGACGGTCCGCGCCGACTTCTTGTGCTTGGAGTCGGCGTCCAACCCCAGCTCACTCATGGCGTAGATGATCCGCCGCTGGACTGGCTTCAAGCCGTCGCCGATGTGCGGCAGGGCGCGGTCCATGATCACGTACATGGAGTAATTGAGGTAGGCACTTTCGGTGAAGTCAGCCAGCGATCGGCGTTCTACGCCGTCTAAGCTGTCTGCAAGAATGTCGCTCATGCGGGCCTCATCAGTTCGTTGTCTGGCGCAGCAGCATGGTGCCGTCGCGCTGGGTAAATTCAAGTTTGTTCAGGGCACTCATGCCCAGCAGCACTTGCGTGCCGCCCAGGCCTGGCGCCACCAGGGCACGCACATCGCGCAATACGATGTCGCCCAACTGCAACCGGTCGATGCGGGTGCGATAGCCCTCGCTCAAACCGTTGGCGGTACTCAATGTCACGCCGAAACCTTTTTCCAACTTGAGGCGCTCGGCCAGCTCAACCGGAATCGCCACGTCGGTGGCACCGGTATCGAGCATGAAATCCACCGGCTGGCCATTGATCTGCCCGCTGGCGACAAAGTGCCCCTGTTTATTGCCGACCAGCTTCACCTCGATAAACCCTTCGCCTCTTTGCGAATACACCTCGGTATTGGGGTTCTGCTGACGCTGCTCCCATTGGGCAAAAAATCGCGTTGCCAGAAACAACGCCGCGCACCAGGCCAATATCATCAGCACCCGGCCGGCGCGCTTGCCCGGCGGCTGCTGACTCATGGCAAGGCGCTCCAGCCACCGGCCGGCGCAGCGAAGCGCCAGATGATCGGGCGGCGTTCGCCATCGGCGCGTGCACCGTCGTTGTTGTCCAGGCCGATCCAGGCGCCCTCGGCGTCCACTATCAGCGCTTCGGCCAGGCCATAGTCCTGTGGATAACGCCGATTGTCTTGCAGCGCCTCGGCGGCGAACGACCAGCAGCGCTCCACTTTGGCTGTCTGCGGATCACGGCGGCACACCTGGAAGGCGTTGCGATCCAGGGTAAACAGCTTGCCATTGAACAATGACAGATCGGCGAAATCCCGGGAGACCGCCCTGGCCTCGGGGAACTGCGCCGGCTGCATCTCCAGTCCCGCTTCGCTCAGCAATACGCAATTGCCATCACAGTCCCACACCGTCTGCTGGCGCTTGATCTGCACCAGACCGCGACGTTCGCGCTCCGCTGCCAGCCATAATTGATCGCCGGCCGGGTTGATCGCCAGGCCTTCGAACAAGGCGTTGAAATGCAGCAACATGCCGCTGCCCCGGGCCTGACGGATCATTGTCGGGGCGATTTTCAGCCAGGACGCATCGCCCGACGGCGACACTTGCAACACCGCAGCATGAGACTCGCTCACCACGTAGCGATTGCCAGCGCTGTCGCAGCTGATGCCTTCGAAATCCAGTTCGCCTCCGCGCAGGAACGATGCCGCCCAGGTTCGGGAACGCAAGCCCCAGGGCAAACCGCTGTCCGGCACCTCAGGCACGTCGATATCCAGCACTTCTGCGGGCCAAACCGCTGCGTCGGAAGGATTGAGGCGGTAGATCCGATCATCGTCGCGATCTGATACCGTCCACATTTCGCCGCCGCACAGGGCCAACCCGGACAGATTGCCGCCGCGCATGCCATCGACGGCGTGTTCGGACAGCAACGTCAGTTCCGGAACCGGTCCGGCGACAACCACCCCCGCCCACAGCAACAACGCCAGGGCGAAACCGTTGCGCATCAGCCCAGCACCTCGGCCAGGTCCCCTTTGGATTCGAGCCAGGACTTGCGATCGCCAGCACGTTTCTTCGCCAGCAACATGTCCATCATTTCCGACGTCGCTTCGAAATCATCCAGGGTCAACTGCACCAGGCGACGGGTGTTCGGGTCCATGGTGGTTTCCCGCAGTTGCGGCGGGTTCATCTCACCCAGGCCCTTGAATCGGGTGACCTGTGGTTTACCGCGTTTCTTCTCGGCCACCAGGCGATCGAGGATGCCGTCGCGCTCGGCCTCGTCCAGGGCGTAGTAGATCTCCTTGCCCAGGTCGATTCGGTACAGCGGCGGCATCGCGACGTAGACGTGACCGGCATCCACCAACGGGCGGAAATGCTGGACGAACAATGCACAGAGCAACGTGGCGATGTGCAGGCCGTCGGAGTCGGCGTCGGCGAGGATGCAGATCTTGCCGTAGCGCAGCTGGCTCATGTCGGCAGCGCCCGGGTCGACCCCAATGGCCACGGCGATGTTATGCACTTCCTGGCTGGCCAGCACTTCGCTGCCGTCCACTTCCCAGGTGTTGAGGATCTTGCCCCGCAGCGGCAGGATCGCTTGGAACTCTTTATCCCGCGCTTGCTTGGCAGAACCACCGGCGGAGTCACCTTCCACCAGGAACAGCTCGGAACGCATCGGGTCCTGCCCGGCGCAATCGGCAAGCTTGCCCGGCAACGCCGGCCCCTGGGTGATGCGCTTGCGCTCGACCTTCTTGCTGGCCTTGAGGCGGCGGCCGGCGTTGTTGATCGCCAGCTCCGCCAGGGCCAGGCCGGTTTCCGGGTTGGCGTTGAGCCACAGGCTGAACGCGTCCTTGACCACACCGGAGACAAACGCCGCCGCCTCACGGGACGACAGGCGCTCCTTGGTCTGGCCGGAAAACTGCGGCTCCTGCATCTTCATCGACAGCACGAAGGCAATGCGTTCCCAGACGTCTTCCGGCGCCAGCTTCACACCACGGGGCAGCAGGTTGCGGAATTCACAGAATTCGCGCATCGCATCGAGCAGCCCCTGGCGCAAGCCGTTGACGTGGGTACCGCCCTGGGCCGTAGGGATCAGGTTGACGTAGCTTTCCTGGACGCTTTCGCCACCTTCGGGCAGCCACAACAAGGCCCAGTCCACCGCTTCCTTGTTACCGGCCAGGCTGCCGCAAAACGGCTCGTTGGGCAGGCGTTCGAAACCGTTGACCGCATCCACCAGATAAGAACGCAGGCCGTCTTCGTAATGCCACTCGACTTTCTCGCCGGTGGCCTTGTCTTCGAAACTGACCAGCAGCCCCGGGCACAACACCGCCTTGGCCTTGAGCACATGCTTGAGGCGGCTGACGGAGAACTTCGGCGAATCGAAGTACTTCGGGTCCGGCGCAAAGTACACGCTGGTCCCGGTGTTGCGCTTGCCGACGGTACCGATCACTTCCAGCTCGGTAGCCTTGTAGCCGTCGGCGAAGGTCATCTGGTATTCGTTACCGTCACGCTTGACCCGCACCCGGACCTGGGTCGACAAGGCGTTGACCACGGAAATACCCACCCCGTGCAAACCGCCGGAAAACTGGTAGTTCTTGTTGGAAAACTTGCCGCCCGCGTGGAGCTTGGTGAGGATCAGCTCGACGCCCGACACGCCTTCTTCAGGGTGAATGTCCACTGGCATGCCGCGGCCGTCGTCGCTGACCTCCAGCGAATGATCGGCGTGCAGGATGACCTGCACCGAACGGGCGTGCCCGGCCAAGGCTTCGTCGACACTGTTGTCGATGACTTCCTGGGCAAGGTGGTTCGGCCGACTGGTGTCGGTGTACATGCCGGGGCGTTTGCGCACCGGGTCGAGGCCCGAGAGGACTTCGATGGCGTCTGCGTTATAAGAGCTAGCGCTGGGAGTGGCCATGGGGTCTCGTCGTCAGTGTTCAATGAAAAAGGGGCGATGGCTCACAGCGACGTGAAGTCGATCGCCTGGTACAAATCGGCGCCAATGCCGGCAAAACTCAACAGCGCCGGCAACTGCTGGGCGAACCCCTGGAAACTGTGGTCGCCGCCGGCCTGGATACGCAAGGCACAGGCGCGGTAATACTGCTGGGCGTGGCGATAATCCAGCGTTTCGTCCCCGGTTTGCAACCACACCTGAAACCGCTGCGGATCCCGGGGCGCTGGTATGTCCAGTTCCGCCAGGGCCGTGACGTGGTCGTGGGTCAACTCCCAGGTTTCGTCGGTGTACAAATTTTTCTGCGTGCCCAGGTAACCGTCGAACATCCGATGCGGGCTGACGGCAGGGTTGATCAGCAGGGCCTTGAGACCGTGGCGCTCGGCCAAGTGAGTCGCATAGTAGCCGCCGAGCGAGCTGCCGACCAGCAGCGGCCGCCCCAGTTGTGTAATCGCCTGTTCCAACTGACCGATGGCCTCGCGGGGGTGGTGATGCACAGCTGGCACTTGCAGCCGGTCACTCAGGCCCAGGCGGGCCATCACGTCGATTAATTGGCTGGCCTTGGTCGACGCCGGGGCGCTGTTGAAGCCGTGAATATAAAGGATAGAACCCGACATTGCCGACTCCCTGGGTGTTGGGCAAAAGCCGGAGTTTACAGGGAGTTTGCGGGGGATTGGGGTGTTTTAACACCTTCCTCACCTCGCCCATTGGCCTTTGCGGCGAGGGAGCTTGCTGCCGCTGGGCTGCGAAGCAGCCCCCTCTTTTCGTCAGGCCGACCCCATGCCCAGGATTTACGGCGGCTTGCGCCACCGAGCGGGAGCAAGCTCCCTCGCCACGGGGTTTGTGGGCGACTTACAGCTCGATTGTCGCTCAACCCCACCCATAAAAAAACCCGCATCACTGCGGGTTTTCTCACCAACGCTGAAGCCTTAGTTGACCTTGGCGTTCAACTCACCCTTCAGATACCGCTGATACATCGCTTCCAACGAAATCGGCTTGATCTTCGAAGCATTGCCAGCCGTCCCAAACGCCTCATAACGCGCAATACACACATCACGCATGGCTGTCACGGTAGCGCCGAAGAACTTACGCGGATCAAATTCGCTCGGATTGGTCGCCATCAAACGACGCATCGCACCCGTAGAGGCCAAACGCAGGTCGGTGTCGATGTTGACCTTGCGCACGCCGTACTTGATGCCTTCGACGATTTCTTCAACCGGCACGCCGTAGGTTTCTTTGATGTCGCCGCCGTACTGGTTGATGATCGCCAGCCATTCCTGCGGTACCGAGGAAGAACCGTGCATCACCAGGTGGGTGTTGGGGATGCGCTTGTGGATCTCCTTGATGCGGTCGATGGCCAGCACGTCGCCGGTAGGCGGCTTGGTGAACTTGTAGGCGCCGTGGCTGGTGCCGATGGCAATGGCCAGGGCGTCGACCTGGGTTTTCTTGACGAAATCGGCGGCTTCTTCCGGGTCGGTCAGCATCTGGCTGTGATCCAGCACGCCTTCAGCGCCGATGCCGTCTTCTTCACCGGCCATGCCGGTTTCCAGCGAGCCCAGGCAACCCAGTTCGCCTTCCACGGAAACGCCGCAGGCGTGGGCCATGGCGACGGTCTGCTGGGTAACGCGCACGTTGTATTCGTAGTCGGTCGGGGTCTTGCCGTCTTCGCCCAGGGAGCCGTCCATCATGACCGAGCTGAAGCCCAGTTGAATGGAGCGCTGGCAGACGTCAGGGCTGGTGCCGTGGTCCTGGTGCATGCACACCGGGATATGCGGGAATTCTTCGATCGCCGCCAGGATCAGGTGACGCAGGAACGGCGCACCGGCGTATTTGCGGGCACCGGCCGAAGCCTGGACGATCACCGGAGAGTCAGTCTTGTCAGCGGCTTCCATGATGGCGCGCATCTGCTCAAGGTTGTTGACGTTAAAGGCTGGAACGCCGTAGCCGAACTCGGCTGCGTGGTCCAGCATCTGACGCATGCTGATAAGTGCCATTAGTGTTTCTCTCCCGGTCGAGGGTCGTTAATCGTGCCAGCCTGCCGGAGCGGCGGCGGCTATTCAAGTCATTGCGGATCGGGGGTCGGCCCCGGCCTGCGTGTTCGGTGTCGCTAAACCCAAATATGTACGATCCCTGTGGGAGCGAGCTTGCTCGCGATGACGGCGGCACATTCAACAATATTGTTGCCTGATACACCGCTATCGCGAGCAAGCTCGCTCCCACACTGGATCTGCTCTCACATTTGGATCTGTGTGGATCAATTCAATCGTATTACTGCGCCTTACAACCACGGCCAATCAGGTCATTAGTGGCGACCCAATACACCAAGCCTTCCTCACCCTTGACGTGAAACGCCAGCATGTCATCGCTATACAGCGAACCCGACGCGCCTGGCTCTTGCTTCAGGTGATAAACCCGGTCGGCACCGCCGAGACGTACGTCGACTTCCTGGTGGGCGGTATCGGTGTAGCGCCAGAGCACTTTGGCCTCGCTGTCACAGGTCCAGGTCGTCCAGCTGTCCGCAGGCTCGGATGAGAGCGACAAGCCCAACTGCGCGCAACCGGCCAACATTGCCAACGCCACAACGGCGATCAAGCCTTTCATCCGCGTTCCTCGACTGACAGCACACGCCATCAGCCTTGAGTTAAGAGTCAGACCCGTCAAGGACAACCATGTTCCTTGGCGGGGGTTTGCGTCTCGTATTTATCCAGGCCATCGGGCCCGGAACGCTTGTTCAGCACCGGGTTGGTCTCGGCCTGCCAGTCGGCCTGGTAACAGCCCTTTTCAGGTGTCGGCGTCCCGGCCTCCGGGGCTGACGGGGCCTTCGGGCTGCTCGAACACGCCACCAGCATTGTCGCGACCATCAGTAACGTGAACGTCTTGACCATTACAACACTCCTTTGCCTGGCCAACGAAACCTCAGGCCTTGGCCCGGCTTTCCAGGACTTCCACGGCCGGCAGGACCTTGCCTTCGACGAACTCGAGGAACGCGCCACCACCGGTAGAAATGTAGGAGATCTGATCGGCCACGCCATATTTGTCGATGGCCGCCAGCGTGTCGCCGCCACCAGCGATAGAGAACGCGGAGCTTTCGGCGATGGCCTGGGCCAGCACCTTGGTGCCGTTGCCGAACTGGTCGAACTCGAACACACCGACCGGGCCGTTCCACAGGATAGTCCGGGAAGATTTCAACAGTTCGGCGAAATGGGCGGCAGTTTGCGGGCCGATGTCGAGAATCATGTCGTCCTCGGCCACGTCAGCGATCAGCTTGACGGTGGCGGTGGCACTTTCGGCGAACTCCTTGGCCACCACCACGTCCACCGGCAACGGCACGCTGACCTTGGCGGCGATTTCCCGGGCGGTGTCCAGCAGGTCTGGTTCGTACAGGGATTTGCCGACCGGATGACCGGCCGCGGCCAGGAACGTGTTGGCGATGCCGCCGCCGACGATCAACTGGTTGCACACCTGGCTCAGGCTGTTGAGCACGTCGAGCTTGGTGGAAACCTTGGAGCCGGCCACGATGGCGGCCATCGGCTGCGCTGGGGAGCCCAGGGCCTTGCCCAGTGCGTCCAGTTCGGCTGCCAGCAACGGGCCGGCGGCGGCCACTTTGGCGAACTTCGCCACGCCGTGGGTCGAACCCTCGGCGCGATGGGCGGTGCCAAAGGCGTCCATGACGAACACGTCGCACAGGGCCGCGTATTGCTGGGCCAGTTCGTCAGCGTTCTTTTTCTCGCCCTTGTTGAAGCGCACGTTTTCGAACAGCACGACATCGCCGGCCTTCACGTCCACGCCGCCCAGGTAGTCAGCCACCAGGGGCACGTCACGACCCAAGGCTTTGCTCAGGTAATCGGCTACCGGCTTGAGGCTGTTTTCGGCCGAGAATTCGCCTTCGGTCGGACGGCCCAGGTGCGAGCAGACCATCACGGCCGCGCCTTTTTCCAGGGCCAGCTTGATGGTCGGCAGCGAAGCCAGGATGCGCGCGTCGCTGGTGACAACACCGTCCTTGACGGGAACGTTGAGGTCTTCGCGGATCAGTACGCGCTTACCTTGCAGATCGAGGTCGGACATCTTCAACACGGTCATGGGTCGCAATTCCTGGATAACTGTTTAGAGAGCAGATTTGTTGGAAGCAGAAAGCGAAGTTGCTGTTTGCAGATAATGTTCAGCAACGTCCAGCATTCGGTTGGCAAAACCCCATTCGTTGTCGAACCAGGCCAGGATGTTCACGAGCCGTGGCCCTGAAACACGGGTCTGGCTGGCATCGACGATGGCCGAATGGGGGTCATGATTAAAATCACAACTGGCGTGAGGTAACTCGGTGTAGGCCAGCAGGCCTTTGAGCGGGCCGCTGGTGGCGGCCTCGCGCAGAATCCGGTTGACCTCGGTGGCGTCGGTATCGCTCACGGTCTGCATCGTAATATCGAGGCAGGACACGTTGACGGTCGGCACCCGCACGGCTTTGGCCTGAATTCGCCCCGCAAGTTCCGGCAGCAGCCGTTCAATGCCACGCGCCAGACCAGTGGACACCGGAATCACCGACTGGAACGCCGAACGGGTGCGGCGCAAGTCTTCATGGTGATAGGCGTCGATCACGGGCTGATCGTTCATCGCCGAGTGGATGGTGGTAATCGACACGTATTCCAGGCCGATGGCCTGATCCAGCAGGCGCAACAGCGGCACGCCGCAATTGGTGGTGCAGGACGCGTTGGACACCAGCAGCTCGTCACCGGTCAGGCAATCCTGGTTCACGCCGTAGACAATGGTCGCGTCCACATCCGCTTCGCTGGCCATAGGTTGGGAGAACAGCACCCGTGGCGCACCGGCGGCGAGGAAACGCTGGCCGTCTTCGCGGGTGTGGTAGGCACCGGAGCATTCGAGCACCAGATCGACGTCCAGGGACGCCCAATCGATGCCTTCGGGGGTGGCACTGCGCAGGACTTTCACGCAGTCGCCATTAATATGCAGACAATCGCCCTCGACCCGCACTTCGCCGGGAAACCGGCCGTGGGTGGAGTCAAAGCGTGTCAGGTATTCGATGCTGGCCATGTCAGCCAGATCGTTGATGGCCACAATCTCGAACCCGGCCTTGGCCCCTCGCTCGAACAACGCACGCAAGACGCAACGACCAATCCGGCCGTAGCCGTTGAGTGCAACTTTGTAGGGACGCGGTTGAGGCATGGGATTCTCTGACCTGGTTGAATCCATTGAGGCAGTGTCGTCTGAGCCACCGCTATCGCGAGCAAGCTCGCTCCCACAGGGTCGGTGAAAATCCTTGTGGGAGCGAGCTTGCTCGCGATGGCGTCAGAACAGACAACCTGTTTGCGGATCAGTCTTCCAGCAGCTCTTCAGCCTGACCCAGGATGTTCTCCAGAGTGAAGCCGAATTCCTCGAACAGCGCCGGCGCGGGCGCCGATTCGCCATAGGTGGTCATGCCGATCACGCGGCCTTCCAAGCCCACGTACTTGTACCAGTAATCGGCGTGAGCAGCTTCGATGGCGATCCGGGCACTGACTTGCAACGGCAACACCGCCTGCTTGTAGCCGGCATCCTGGGCGTCGAACACGCTGGTGCACGGCATGGACACCACACGCACGTTGCGGCCTTGCTCGGTCAGCTTGTCGTAGGCCTGCACGGCCAGGCCGACTTCAGAACCGGTGGCGATCAGGATCAGCTCAGGCTCGCCGATGCAGTCCTTGAGCACGTAGCCGCCGCGGGTGATGTCGTCGATCTGGCCGGCGTCACGGGTTTGGTGCTGCAGGTTCTGGCGGGAGAAGATCAGCGCCGAAGGGCCGTCTTTACGCTCGAGGGCGTATTTCCAGGCCACTGCCGACTCCACGGCATCGCAGGGGCGCCAGGTGTCCAGGTTCGGGGTGCAACGCAGGCTCGCCAGTTGCTCGATCGGCTGGTGAGTCGGGCCGTCTTCGCCCAGGCCGATGGAGTCGTGGGTGAACACGTAGAGCACGCGCTTTTTCATCAAGGCCGACATGCGCACGGCGTTGCGGGCATATTCCATGAACATCAGGAAGGTCGCGCCGTAAGGCACCAGGCCACCGTGCAGCGTCACGCCGTTCATGATCGCGCTCATGCCGAACTCGCGAACACCGTAGTACATGTAGTTGCCGCTGGCATCTTCGGCGCTGACGCCTTTGCAGCCTTTCCACAGGGTCAGGTTGGAACCGGCCAGGTCGGCCGAGCCGCCCAGCAGCTCCGGCAGCAATGGACCGAAGGCGTTCAGGGTGTTCTGACTGGCCTTGCGGCTGGCGATGGTTTCGCCCTTCGCGGCGACTTCAGCGATGTAAGCCGAAGCTTTTTCGGCGAAATCGGCAGGCAGCTCGCCGCTAAGGCGACGCACCAGTTCATTGGCCAGCTCAGGGAATTCAGCGGAATAAGCCGCGAAACGTTGGTCCCACTCGGCTTCGAGCGCACGACCTTTTTCCTTGGCATCCCACTCGGCATAGATGTCGGCCGGGATTTCGAACGGGCCGTGGTTCCACTTCAACGCGGCGCGGGTCAGGGCGATTTCCTCGGCACCCAGTGGCGCGCCGTGGCAGTCTTCCTTGCCTTGCTTGTTCGGCGAGCCGAAACCGATGGTGGTCTTGCAGCAGATCAGGGTCGGCTGGGCGCTCTTGCGAGCGGTCTCGATGGCGGTCTTGATCTCTTCCGGGTCGTGGCCGTCGACATTGCGAATCACCAGCCAGTTGTAGGCTTCGAAGCGCTTGGGGGTATCGTCGGTGAACCAGCCTTCGACTTCACCGTCGATGGAGATGCCGTTGTCGTCGTAGAAGGCGATCAGCTTGTCCAGGCCCAAAGTGCCGGCCAGGGAGGCGACTTCGTGGGAAATGCCTTCCATCATGCAGCCATCACCCAGGAACACGTAGGTGTGGTGATCGACCACATTATGGCCTGGTCGGTTGAACTGCGCGGCCAGGACTTTTTCCGCCAGGGCAAAGCCCACGGCGTTGGCCAGGCCTTGGCCCAATGGACCCGTGGTGGTTTCCACGCCTGGGGTGTAGCCGTATTCCGGGTGGCCCGGGGTGCGACTGTGCAGTTGGCGGAAATTCTTCAGGTCATCGATCGACAGGTCGTAACCAGTCAGGTGCAACAGCGAATAGATCAACATCGAGCCGTGGCCGTTGGACAGCACGAAGCGGTCACGGTCGGCGAACGATGGGTTGCTCGGGCTGTGCTTGAGGTAGTCGCGCCAAAGCACCTCGGCGATATCCGCCATACCCATAGGGGCACCCGGATGGCCGCTGTTGGCTTTCTGCACGGCATCCATGCTGAGGGCACGAATGGCATTGGCACGCTCACGACGGCTGGGCATCGCTGATCTCCTGCGGGAATTGAATCGAGAATGAATAAAACGAAACTGAAAAAAGGCGAGCATTTTCCCTCACCCACCCGCCTCGGGGCAATGACAGATAGTCATCCAAAGGCGTTTTTCCGGTGGATAAACTCCCTTTATCCAGGTGAAACCTTTCCGCTGATGAGTTGTAGAGTCAAGCAGCTTCTGGGAAGTGCCATTTATCGAGCAATATCAAAACTTTTTGATATTGACCTTGCGATGAGCCAGACCCCTCTCTAGACTGCCGCCCCATGAACTTACGCGTGCCCTCCATTCGCCATGACGATTGCGATGAGCTGGCGGCCCTTTGCAAGGCCGGCGGCGATCCGTTGCGGCTCAATGTATTGCGCGCCCTGGCCAACGATTCGTTCGGCGTGCTGGAGCTTGCGCAGATCTTTGGCATCGGCCAGTCAGGCATGAGCCACCACCTCAAGGTCCTGGCCCAGGCCGACCTGGTGGCGACCCGCCGCGAAGGCAACGCAATTTTCTACCGCCGCGCCCTGCCCCACACCGATCTTTTAGGTGGCAAGCTGCACGCCGCGTTGTTGGAGGAAGTGGACGAGCTGAATCTGCCCACAGATGTGCAGGCACGCATCGCCCAGGTGCATGGGCAACGGGCCGCCGCCAGCCAGGACTTTTTCGCACGGGTGGCCGAAAAGTTTCGTGCCCAGCAAGACCTGATCGCAGGATTGCCGCAATACCGTGAGAGCGTCGTGGCGCTGCTCGATAAATTGAGCTTCGAGCCCAGCGCCACCGCCATCGAAGTCGGCCCCGGCGACGGCGCGTTTTTGCCTGAACTGGCGCGGCGCTTCAGCCAGGTGATCGCGCTGGACAACAGCCCGGCCATGCTCGAACTGGCGCGCCAGGTGTGCGAGCGGGAAACCTTGGCTAATGTCAGCCTGCAACTGGCCGATGCCTTGGATGGCGTGAGCCTGCAGGCCGATTGCGTAGTATTGAACATGGTGCTTCACCATTTCGCCGCGCCAGCCGATGCACTCCGGCACATGGCCGGCCTGCTGCAACCAGGCGGTAGCCTGTTGGTGACAGAGTTATGCAGCCACAACCAGAGTTGGGCCAGGGAGGCCTGCGGTGATCTCTGGTTGGGGTTTGAACAGGACGATTTGGCCCGTTGGGCCACCGCTGCGGGTCTCGTGCCCGGGGAAAGCCTCTATGTAGGCTTACGTAATGGTTTCCAGATCCAGGTCCGCCACTTTCAGCGACCGGCTGGCGACACTCACCATCGGTAACTTGTAGGAAAACATCGAGATGAGCGAATACTCCCTTTTCACCTCCGAGTCCGTGTCTGAAGGGCATCCGGACAAAATCGCCGACCAGATTTCTGATGCGGTGCTGGACGCCATCATTGCTGAAGACAAGTTCGCCCGCGTGGCGTGCGAGACTCTGGTGAAAACGGGCGTGGCGATCATCGCCGGCGAAGTCACCACCTCGGCCTGGGTCGATCTGGAACAGATCGTTCGTGACGTCATCCTGGGCATCGGCTACAACAGCTCCGACGTCGGTTTCGACGGCGCGACCTGCGGTGTGATGAACATCATCGGCAAGCAGTCCCCCGACATCAACCAAGGCGTTGACCGCGCCAAGCCTGAAGACCAGGGCGCCGGCGACCAGGGCCTGATGTTCGGCTACGCCAGCAATGAAACCGACGTGCTGATGCCAGCACCGATCACTTTCTCGCACCAGCTGGTCCAGCGTCAGGCTGAAGCGCGTAAATCCGGCCTGCTGCCTTGGCTGCGCCCGGACGCCAAGTCCCAGGTCACTTGCCGTTACGAAGGCGGCAAGGTGGTCGGTATCGACGCCGTCGTGCTGTCGACCCAGCACAACCCGGAAGTCTCCTACAAAGACCTGCGCGAAGGCGTAATGGAACTGATCGTCAAGCACGTGCTGCCTGCCGAGCTGCTGTCCAAGGACACTCAGTTCCACATCAACCCGACTGGCCAGTTCATCATCGGTGGCCCAGTGGGCGACTGCGGCCTGACCGGTCGCAAGATCATCGTCGACAGCTACGGCGGCATGGCCCGTCACGGCGGTGGCGCGTTCTCCGGCAAGGATCCATCGAAGGTTGACCGTTCGGCGGCCTATGCCGGTCGTTATGTCGCCAAGAACATCGTCGCCGCCGGCCTGGCTGAGCGTTGCGAGATCCAGGTGTCCTACGCCATCGGCGTCGCCCAGCCTACGTCGATCTCGCTGAACACCTTCGGCACCGGCAAGATCAGCGATGACAAGATCGTCAAGCTGGTTCGTGATGTGTTCGACCTGCGTCCATACGCCATCACCACCATGCTCGACCTGCTGCACCCGATGTACCAGGAAACCGCAGCCTACGGTCACTTCGGCCGCACGCCGCAAACCAAGACGGTCGGTGACGATACCTTCACCACCTTCACCTGGGAAAAAACCGACCGCGCCGACGCCCTGCGCGCCGCTGCCGGCCTGTAAGACCTGCTGGTACGAAAAAGCCCCTGGCGACTGGGTCGCCGGGGGCTTTTTTTTGTGCCAAAAGATAACCCCGTGGCGAGGGAGCTTGCTCCCGCTGGGGTGCGAAGCGCCCCCCCCTGCAACCTCAGGTGTATTGGGTTGCCTGGGGGGGTGGTTGGGGTCGCTATGCAACCCAGCGGGAGCAAGCTCCCTCGCCACAGGGGACCTTCAGTGAATCTAGGTCCGTCGCGCCACCAGCAAAAACGACGCGGCACTGGCCAGCAGTCCCGCGCACATGCGATTGAACAGACGCTTGCCGCTGGGCCGGGCAAACAGCCGCCGCGCATAAATGCCCATGTAGCAATACAACCCGATGGCGACGCACTCCAGCGCCAGGAACAAACCACCCAGCACGGCAAACTGCTGGGTAACGGTGCCGGCCCGGTCGACGAACTGCGGCAGGAACGCGGTAAACAACAGAATCGCCTTCGGATTGCCGATCGCCACCAGGAACTCCTGGCGCGCCAGGCTGGCCATGCTCATCGAAGTGCCCCCCGCTTCGCTTCCGACCTCAGGCTGTGCCCGCCACAACTGCACGGCGAGGTAGAACAGATAACCGGCACCGACTAGCTTGATCCCCAGGAACAGCAATTCCGAAGTGTGCAGCACAGCGGTAAGCCCCACCGCCGCCAAGGCGATCATGAGTGCAAATGCCACCAGCCGCCCGATGCCGCCGCTGCACGCCCGGGCGAAGCCATAACGCGAGGCGTTGCTGATGGACAGCAGGTTATTCGGCCCCGGCGCCATGTTCAGCGCGAAGCAGGCTGGAATGAAAACAGCGAGGGTCGTCAGGTCCATCGTGGGCGCTCCAGGCAGAGGCGGATCGAAGGCCCATTCTGCGCCGGCCGATGAAGGGTTCAAGGGACAGTTGCGCGGTTAAATCGCGCCGCACTGTACCGCCGCGACTTCGCCACCAGGCCCTGCAAAATCCGGTAACGCTCCAAGCCTCGCGGCTTCCACCACAGTGACTAGCCTTCAAATACACCACCCAAGCAAGGATGCTTAGATGCTGCCGTTATTGCGTGCACTCACCTGTTTTATAGCCACCATCCCTTCCGTTTTCGCGGCGCCCTGCCCCGATTGGCCCACCGAGCGCGCCCAGGCAGAGATCACCACCCTGCAACGGCAAATCGACAGCTGGGACGACAGCTATCACCGCCTCGGCCGCTCGCTGGTAGCCGATGAGCTCTACGATCAGTCCCGCGCACAACTGGGCCGATGGCGCCATTGCTTCAGCCTCGAGGCGCCCGGTAATCCCTTGCGCACCGCAGGCGGAAAGATACCGCACCCTGTTGTCCATACCGGCCTGGATAAACTCAAGGATGCCGATGCCGTGAAGGCTTGGTTGCACAATCGCAAGGACGTCTGGGTCCAGCCGAAAGTCGATGGCGTGGCGGTAACCTTGATCTATCGCGAGGGGCTCCTGCAGCAAGCGATCAGCCGCGGCGACGGCGTGCAAGGGCACGACTGGACACCGAATGCGCGCAAAATCGGCGCCATCCCCCAACGGTTGCGCCGGCCTCTGGACCTCGTCATCCAGGGTGAGTTGTACTGGCGGTTGCTCACCCATGTCCAGGCCAGCAGCGGCAGTCTCAACGCCCGGGGGACCGTGGCGGGCCTGATGGCGCGCACGAATATGACGGCGCAGGAGGCGGCGGACATCGGCCTGTTTGTCTGGGACTGGCCTGAAGGGCCGGCCACCCTGCCCGAACGGATGGCCGCGCTGAGTGAGCTGGGCTTCGCTGACACGCTCCATTACAACCAGCCTGTCCAGGTTCTGGCCGATGCCGAGCACTGGCGCGACCACTGGTATCGCACACCACTGCCTTTCGCCAGCGACGGCATCGTCCTGCGCCAGAGTCGCCGCCCGCCCGCTAACCGCTGGCAGGCCAGGGCGCCGTTCTGGAGCGTGGCCTGGAAATACCCCTATGCCCAAGCCCTGGCCGAGGTGCGCAAGGTGCACTTCAAGATCGGTCGTACCGGGCGCATCACGCCCGTATTGGAACTCGAGCCGGTCATGCTCGATGACCGGCGAATCCGTCGGGTGAGCGTCAGCTCCCTCCAGCGCTGGGAAGAAATGGACATCCGCACCGGCGATCAGGTCGCCATCAGCCTGGCCGGGCTGACCATTCCACGCCTCGACAGCGTCGTACTGCGCAGCATCCAGCGGCAAGACCTCAACGCCCCCAAGGCAACCGATTATCACTTCTTGAGTTGCTGGCAGCCCACTCCCGGCTGCGAAAGCCAGTTCCTCGCGCGCCTGGATTGGCTCAGCGGCAAACACGGACTCGCCCTGCCCCATGTCGGCCCGGGCACCTGGAAAAAACTCCTGGCTGCCGGTCGACTCGACGGATTACTGGATTGGTTGACCCTCGATGCCGCCGAGCTTGCTAACATTGCTGGCTTCGGTGAATACAGCAGCGCCCGCTTGCTCGCCAGCTTGCACAGTGCCCGGCAGCGCCCATTCGAGCAATGGCTCAAGGCCCTCGGCCTGCCACCTACCGGAGAGGCCCGGCTGGAGGGGCCGTGGCAGGCGTTGGCCGAGCGCAACACCGAACAATGGCAAGCCGAAGTTGGCATCGGACCGGGACGCGCCGCGCAATTGAGCGCTTTTTTCCGCGACCCGCAGGTGCTGGCTTTGAGTGAAATATTACGCACTGCCGGGGTCGACGGTTTTTGACGCAAGCTCCGAGCAGTTGAACCCAAGGGGCAAACGTGCGCTCCAACAGCGCATCTGTACCGACCGCTCGCGAGTTTTTTACGGAGTTGCTATGAATTTCCTGTCCCCCGTTGCCCTGCTGGTCTTATGCAGTGCCATGGCCGCCCCTTTGATGGCCGACGAGCAAACCCCGGAAACACCGGAGCTCACCGGCTGCGCGGCCAAGCGCCAGGGCATCATCAATCAGATCGAACTGGCCAAGTCCCGCGGCAACCAGGACCAGCAGGCGGGGCTGGAGACTGCGTTGAACGAAGTCACCACCCATTGCACCGACGCTTCCTTGCGCAAGGAGCGTGAAAACAAGGTGCTCGACGCCAAGCACGAGGTCAGTCGACGTCAGGCCGACTTGGAAAAGGCCATGAAAAAAGGCGACGCCGAGCGAATCAACAAGCGCAAGGACAAGCTGGCAGCTTCACGCAAGGAACTGCAGGAAGCGGTGGAGGAGTTGGATCAGTAGCAGCTGCAAGCGTGCCGCTTGAAACTTGAAGCTCGCCGCTGCCTTTATTCAATGATCCCGAAACTCTTTATGACAGGCACTGCACGCATCTTCGACCTTCTGCACCGCCGGCCCCAGATTACTGGCCTTGTAGGGCTGGACTTTGCTGGCGGTCACCAACTCACCGGTGGCCGCTTCAAGGCCACGGGCCAGGTCCTGGAAGCGCGCCTGCTTTTGCCAGACCTCATCCAGGGCACTGGTGTGGTCTTGCTCGCGTACTGGCGGAAAGTGCTTCCACGGTTCGTGGGACAGCTGATCCAGTTTCACCGCGCCGTCAGCAAATCGCGCGCCGTCGAACGGGACTCGGCCACGCAACATGCCCCCCAACTCTTCGTTGGTCTTGAGCATCTGTTTGAAAATGGCCTTGCGCTGGCCCAGGGGAGAATTGGGATCGACGCCACCACACGCGGTCAACATCAGGCAGGCCAGCACGGCCATGGGAAATCGTTTTACAAACATCTTGGCCTCGGGACAGGAAACGGCGGTTAGTATCCTCGGGTCATCGGTAAAGACCAATGGCCCTATCAACAATACGGGTTGTTTGAGTGCCTGACAGCGTTCGAATGACTGCAAAGGAAATCTTCATGAACAGCCGCTTCAAGACCTGGCACAAAGGCTTGGCATTGACCCTACCGTTGATCGCGCTGCTGGCCGGCTGCAATCGCGGCGACAAGGTCGAAAAGCCGCAGACACACGCCCTCGCCACTTATGTCAGCGCGCCATGGGAAGCCTTGCCGTCGGTGTCCGATGAAGACCTGCTGGCCGGTTTCGGCTCCTGGCGCAGCGCTTGCACCCGGCTCAAGGCCGATGCGACCTGGGGACCGACCTGCGCGGCAGCGGCCAATGTGCCGCAGGCCGCAGCAGCTGTACGCGATTTCCTGAAACAGAACCTGGACGTCTATGGCCTACGCTCGGGGGACAACAGCCCCAACGGGCTGATTACCGGCTACTACGAGCCGGTCTACCCTGGCAGCCTCAAACAGACCGCCACCGCGAATGTCCCGGTGTACGGCGTGCCGGAGGACATGATCATCGTGGCGCTGGACAGCCTCTACCCCGAACTCAAGGGTAAACGCCTGCGCGGCCGCCTCGAAGGCCGGGTGCTCAAGCCCTACGACGACGCGGCCACCATCGAAACCAACGGGGTGAAGGCACCGGTGATTGCCTGGCTGACCGATCCAATGAACCTGCAGTTCTTGCAGATCCAGGGCTCGGGGCGCATCCGCCTCGATGACGGTCGCCAGTTGCGCATCGGCTATGCCGATCAGAATGGCCACCCTTATCGGCCCATCGGGCGCTGGCTGGTCGAACAGGGCGAACTGAAGAAAGAAGATGTGACCATGGGCACCATCAGTGCCTGGGCCAAGGCGAATCCGAACCGGATTCCCGAGTTGCTGGGCAGCAACCCCAGCTACGTGTTTTTCAACCGCAACCCCGACAGCAACGAAGGCCCACGAGGTTCGCTGAATGTGCCGCTGACCGCAGGCTACAGCGTGGCGGTGGATCGCAAGGTGATTCCGCTGGGCAGCTTGCTGTGGCTATCCACGACGCGCCCCGATGGCAGCGCATTGAACCGGCCGGTCGCCGCCCAGGACACCGGCGGTGCGATTGCCGGCGAAGTCCGGGCGGACCTGTTCTGGGGCACGGGCGATGCGGCGGGGCAATTGGCCGGGGACATGAAGCAGCAGGGTCAGATCTGGATGCTGTGGCCCAAGGGCATGGCATTGCCACAAGTGCCACAGGTGGCGAATGCGGTCAGCGCCAACCCCTAAGGAATGAGGTGCTTTATCCGGCCCCATCGCGAGCAGGCTCGCTCCCACAGTTGATCTCCAGTGGACACCTATTTTGTGTACGACTAGATCCAATGTGGGAGCGAGCCTGCTCGCGAAGGGACCCGCACAGACACAGCAAAAAACCAGGCAAGCTCAGACAGAAACAAAGAAGAAACTCAGCACCAACCCCGCCCCCACGAACCACACCAGCGAACGCAGGATCGCCCAGTCCGCCAGATAGCAAATGATGTAGAGCAGGCGACTGGTGATGAACAGCACCGCCAGCACGTTGATGGTCACCAATTCGGCATTGCCGGCCAGGTGCGCGACGATCACGGCGGCAGCGAAAAACGGGCTGATTTCAAAGCTGTTCAGTTGCGCGGCGTAGGCACGCCGGGGGCACCTTCGAGGGTTTCCAGGAAATCCCGCGGGTCGTGGTTATCCTGCAATCTGTATTTTCCTCCGATCTTGGCGATGGCGATGCACACGTAAGGCAGGAGAAAGGCAATCAACACACACCACAGGGCAACCGTCATGACGCAGTTCCTTCTTTGAGTTTTATAGAAAATCGAGAGTCCGGGCGCGGGTCAGAATTTCATCACCAGCATACCAAGCAGCACCAGCCCGCAGGCTAAGAGCCGCGGCCGGCCAAAAGGTTCTTTCAGATAACGCATGCCAAACAACCCCATCAGGATCACGCTGATCTCCCGCAACGCCGCCGCTTCGGCGATTGACCCCAGTTGCATGGCCCACAGCACCAGAGCGTAACTGAACAATATGTAGAAGCCTACCGCCAACCCCAGCCGCCACTGCTCACGCCAGAATCCCATGAACGCTGGCCGCTTGCTTATCAATGCCCGTGTCCATTCAGAGAATTGATTCGCCATCCATCAGCAGCCGTTTATACTGCTGGCGACCACGCCGCACTCAGTTGCGCATAAGCCAATTCCAATAATTCTGCTGCTGCCCTGTTCGTTCGAACCAGGGCGCCGGCATGCGTATGCCTGATCAGAGCGTCAAGACTACAGACAGAGACCCTGCGCATGCCACTCGCCTTGCTTGCTTTGGCCGTTGCCGCTTTCGGCATCGGCACGACTGAATTCGTCATCATGGGCCTGCTGCCCGATGTCGCCCGCGACCTGGCCGTGAGCATTCCCCAGGCCGGGCTGCTGATCACCGGCTACGCCCTGGGCGTGGTGTTCGGCGCGCCGATCCTGGCCATCGGCACCGCCAACATGCCGCGCAAGGCGACGCTGCTGGGCATGACGCTGATGTTCATCCTCGGCAACGTGCTCTGCGCCCTGGCGCCGAACTACACCACGCTGATGGCCGCCCGGGTCGTCACTGCCCTGTGTCACGGCGCCTTCTTTGGCATCGGTTCGGTGGTAGCGGCCGGGCTGGTGGCACCGAATAAACGGGCCCAGGCGATTGCCATGATGTTCACCGGCCTGACCCTGGCCAACGTGCTGGGCGTACCGCTGGGCACCGCCTTGGGCCAATACGCCGGCTGGCGCTCGACCTTCTGGGCGGTGTCGGTGATCGGGGTGATCGCAGCCATTGCCCAATGGGTCTGGCTGCCCAAGGAAATCCCCATGGAAAAAGCCAACCTGGCCAGCGAGTTCAAGGTCCTGGGCAAGGCCAACGTATTGCTGGCCCTGGGCATGAGCGTGCTGGCCTCCACCAGCCTGTTCAGCGTATTCACCTACATTGCCCCCATCCTGCAAGACATCACCGGCGTCAGCCCCCATGGCATCACCATCATGCTGCTGTTGTTCGGGGTCGGCCTGACGGCGGGCAGCTTCCTCGGCGGACGCCTGGCCGACCGGCGCCTGCTGCCCTCGCTGGTAGGCATGGCCCTGGCCGTGGTGCTGGTGCTCGCTGCGTTCAGCCAGACCAGCCAGTCGGTGATTCCGGCGGCGATCACCCTGGTGTTGTGGGGCATCTTCGCCTTCGCCCTGTGCCCGATCCTGCAACTGCTGATCATCGATCAGGCCCATGAGGCGCCGAACCTCGGTTCGACCCTGAACCAGAGCGCCTTCAATCTCGGCAACGCGGCCGGGGCTTGGATCGGTGGATTGGTGGTGGCCAGTGGGGCTGACCTGGCGGACTTGCCGTGGACGGGGGCAGCTGTCGGCGGCCTTACGGTATTGACGGCCTTGTTCTTTATTCATCGACAACGACGCTTGGCGGCAATCGCTGTCTGAGCATGTAGGAAATTTGCCCCAGCACCTCGATGAATGGGCGGCACGTTCAGTAGGACCTCAACCCTGATCCGTGCGGGCTGTTTTACCTGCCCGACAAAAAGCCCATTCCAGAGCGCTCGCATCGAAATCATGCGAGCGCCGTTCGCGGGCGGCTGATGTTTTTCCAATTGAGTAATGACGCAATCTGCCTTCAGGTTTTGTTTACAGTTCGCGCCTCCGCCCTAGGTACAAGGAACGAACCTGAATGCCCATATCCCCGATCGCCCTTTCTTTCCCTACCGGTCAGAAGCCCATCCAGACATCGCCAGAAGTCGTCGACAATGTATATGACTGTCACGACTTCGATTGCGAGGACAACGTACTAGCGAACCTGAAAAACCCACGCGTATTGGTACGCGGCGCGACAGAACAGTCGATAACCATCGTCGAACATGACGATGGTGTCGTACTCATTATTGGTCGCCCCCCTATCGGTCGATTGGCCATGAGTGGGGGTGGCGTCAAGGGGGCCGCCTTCTCCGGCGCCATCGAGGCACTCGAAGCCATGGGCATCATGAAGTCTATCCATACGATTTCAGGATCCTCCGCAGGGGGCTTATCGGCCGCTCTGCTGGCCAGCGGAATGAACCATAAGGGCTTCGACCGGATCTCTGACGATATTTCCCTTATTCAATTGCTCGACAGTGATAAGCCTGACGTTAAAGCGGAGCAGGAAGAGTGGTCGAGGATGGGCAAGAACATGAAAGCCCTCCCCATGGTGCAACTGCTTTGCGATCTATTGCCACGCCTGGGTACCAAAGGTACGGAGCTGGAAAAGCTGATCAGGGAAGAATCCTGTGCGGCGTTCCTGGCGTTGTGTAAAAACAAGACAGGGCTTACCCAGTTAGCGCAAGAGGCTATTGCCAATGTGCAGACGCGCAATTATGTCACCTTCCGCGACCTGGAGATCCTGAGCAAGGAGGTCAAGGAGATCAAGACCCTGGAGATCACCGGCACCGCCATGTTCAAGGAAGGTGCGCAACGGGTGGTTTTCAGTGCGGAGCTGACCCCCGACATGGACATCGCCAAGGCAGCGCATATCTCCGCAGCGCTGCCGATCGTATTCAGCAAACCGACCGAGCAAGGGCTGCCGTTCCAAGAAAGGAAGGAGGAAGGCAGTGCTGAAGGCATCGATGAGGTCACGGCATTTGCCGATGGCGGTATCCTGCGCAACACACCGATCCACGGACTCGGCGACCCCGTGACCAGCATGAGCCCGATACCGGATGAGGAGTCGTTGATTCTCGTATTCGAGTCGGTACCCGCCAAGGAAAGCACGCACGGCACAGGTCTATCGGCCTTGGTCGACTGGTTCCTTGGAGCCCCTCATGCGGCGAGCTCTGCCCACGATGCCAAACGAATGGAAGATTTCGAGAAGCAGATCGTCACCGTGCTGCTGAACACCAAGGAAGGCGATCGCCGTGGAATGCTCAAGGGAACACTCGCCTTCGACATATCCGAGGAGAGCAAGAACTATCTTCAGGAAGAGTTGCGCAAGGAGACCTTGAAACATTTGGACAAGCGTGGCACCGCACGAAAAACCCATCACTTCCCTTCGCACGACGCCGCCCTGCTGGCATTGAATGACAAGCTGTTCATCCAGTTAGGTGCGCAGTTGGAAGACAACGAAACCTATGCCGAGGTGAAAGCCTTCAGACAGGCAGCACTGACAGCACTGTCGGAACTAAAAGTCGCGATCACGCCCTCCGGCCTTGAGCCGACCCCGGAGCTACGCAACGCCATTCTGAACCTCGACGTCGTGGCGGATACTCCCGACAAGGTGGAGTGGCTGGCGAAACGCATTACTCACGACAACGATCCGGATTTCATGTACTTGCTTCAGGCTGCTGTTCGTTGGGATCGCGAAGCTTCTGACACAGCTCGCCGAGCCGTAGAGAAACTGAACCTCGGAGATGATCAGGACCTCATCCAGCACCTGCAGGCCGCGGCTCGCAGGGAAATCCGTGCATCCGCTCATACCCCCCAGGTGATCCGCCAGGCCGTCGAGGAAATGAATAGACAGGACATCGCTACCCGCGCCGCTAACGTCGTGCAACACGTGCTGTACCGCTCGCTCTTTCGCGGCGGCCAGCCTGGCTCGAACATCAAACTGTTGAGCCGCGCCATTCACGATCTAAACGATGTGCAAAACAAGTACGCGTTCAACAACGTACTCCTGCGGGTCATCCACAACTACAAGTCGCGCTCTACGGGATTGCCCAACCCCAAATCAACCACCATCAATGATCTGCGCGAAAGATTGATCCACTGACGGCCCACACACGCCGGGAGCCCGCGATCAGGCTCCCGTTCATTCCGAGTCGTTGCGCTGTTTTACCGGATCTGACGGCTTACCTTTGGGTGGGCCGACTTCGCTACGAATCTGCGCATGGCTGATCAGCGCAAAAATAAAGCTGCCACCGATGATATTCCCCGCCAACGTCGGTCCGGCAAACACCATCCAGAAATCCTCCCACGACAACTGCCCGGCAAAGACCAGATACGACACCTCGGCCGAGCCGACGACGATGTGGGTGAAATCCCCGAGCGCCATCAAGTAGGTGATGAGGATGATGATCCACATCTTGGCGCTTTCCATGGACGGGATCATCCAGACCATGGTGGCGATCATCCAGCCGGAAATGATGCCCTTGGCGAACATCTGGCCAGTGTCGTTTTCCATGACCTTGCGGCCGATTTCCAGGAAGGCCTGGTCGGTGCGCGGGTCGAAAATCGGCAGGTGCAGCATCACGTAGGCCACCAGCAAGGTGCCGCACAGGTTCCCCACCAACACCACGCCCCAGAGCCGCAACAGCCGACCGAAGTTGCCCAGGGTGGGTTTGCTCATGATCGGCAGTACGGCTGTCAGGGTGTTTTCGGTGAACAACTGCTGCCGGGCGAGGATCACCGCGAGAAAGCCGGCGCAGTAACCGAAACTGGCGATCACCTTGAAGGCTTCACCCTCCGGCAACCGGGCATTGAGCAGCCCCATCGCCATCAGCGACAGGCCCATGGTCAGCCCCGCCGCCAGGGCCGACCACCAGAGCGCAGCGACACTGCGCTCCAATTCCTGATTGCCCTGGGTGCGGATGATTTCATGCAGCACCGCGGCCCGCGGCGGCTGGTTGCGGTCGACTTCGTGTTGCTCCTGAGCCGAAAGGTCAGGGGTCTTGCCTTCTTTGTGGGTGTCCATACAACTCCTGAACCGGTGGCGTGATGTACCTACGACACGCGGCGTTCGGAGCTGTTCAGTGGTGGGACCTGCTGTTCATCGCGGCTTCAGATTTTGAGGAGCCAGTAAAACCGTCATCGCGAGCAAGCTCGCTCCCACAGGGGATTGGTGGTGTACATAAATCCTGTGACCGGTCCGAAGACCATGTGGGAGCGAGCCTGCTCGCGATTGGAGACACCGCCGATATCACTCGCTGGTAATGTCATCCTGGAACTGATCCTTGACGTACCTGATCTCGGTCCGCCCATGAGGCGCCGGCAAACCGTCTTCACCGAGATTGACGAAGACCATTTTTTCCACGGTCAGGATGCTCTTGCGGGTGATTTTGTTACGCACCTCGCAAGTCAGGGTGATGGACGTGCGGCCAAACTCAGTGGCGGTGATGCCCAGCTCGATGATGTCGCCCTGCCGCGAGGCGCTGACAAAGTTGATTTCCGAGATGTACTTGGTGACCACGCGCTGGTTGCCGAGCTGGACGATGGCATAGATCGCGGCCTCTTCGTCGATCCAGCGCAACAGGCTGCCGCCGAACAGCGTGCCGTTGGGGTTGAGGTCTTCGGGCTTGACCCATTTGCGGGTGTGGAAATTCATGTTCACTCCTGAGCGTCTGGCCGATGAATGCCTGCATCATGGCAGACCGAGCTGCCCGGCTCTATGTCGCAGGCCCTATAACGGTCATCGGCAATTTTGATTTGCCGACAGAAACCCTTTTGGAAGATCCGATTAGCCCGTTATAATCGCCCCCGTTTTACCCGGTCCACACTTTGGACCGTTCCCGCCACCTGTCCGAGGGGCGCTGCAGCAGGCTCGACCTGTCAGGCTCGGATGGGGCGTTGTTTGTACGGGGCTCCCCGCACGGACACTAAACGCACAACGGCGCCCATTCGCATACATTACGAATGGAGGCTCTTCATGAGCGCTGTTATCACGCCTGCAGCTTTTACCGACTACAAAGTCGCCGACATGTCCCTGGCCGCCTGGGGCCGTCGCGAAATCATCATCGCCGAATCCGAAATGCCAGCCCTGATGGGCCTGCGTCGCAAGTATGCCGGCGAGCAACCGCTCAAGGGCGCGAAGATCCTCGGCTGCATCCACATGACCATCCAGACCGCCGTGCTGATCGAAACCCTGATTGCCCTGGGGGCCGAAGTGCGCTGGTCGTCCTGCAACATCTTCTCGACCCAGGACCAGGCCGCAGCCGCCATCGCCGCTGCCGGTATCCCGGTATTCGCCTGGAAGGGCGAGACCGAGCAAGAGTACGAGTGGTGCCTGGAGCAAACCATCCTCAAGGATGGCCAGCCATGGGACACCAACATGATCCTCGACGACGGCGGCGACCTGACCGAGCTGCTGCACAAGAAATACCCGGCCGTGCTGGAAAAAGTCCACGGCGTGACCGAAGAAACCACCACCGGCGTACACCGCCTGTTGGACATGCTGGCCAAGGGCGAGCTGAAAATCCCGGCCATCAACGTCAACGACTCGGTGACCAAGAGCAAGAACGACAACAAATACGGCTGCCGTCACAGCCTCAACGACGCCATCAAGCGCGGCACCGACCACTTGCTGTCCGGCAAGCAGGCGCTGGTGATCGGCTACGGTGACGTGGGCAAAGGTTCGTCCCAGTCCCTGCGTCAGGAAGGCATGATCGTCAAAGTGTCGGAAGTCGACCCGATCTGCGCCATGCAAGCCTGCATGGACGGTTTCGAGCTGGTCTCTCCGTTCATCGACGGGATCAACGACGGCACCGAAGCCAGCATCGACAAAGCACTGCTGGGCAAGATCGACCTGATCGTGACCACCACCGGCAACGTCAATGTCTGTGATGCCAACATGCTCAAGGCCCTGAAGAAGCGCGCCGTGGTCTGCAACATCGGTCACTTCGACAATGAAATCGACACCGCCTTCATGCGCAAGAACTGGGCATGGGAAGAAGTGAAGCCACAGGTCCACAAGGTTCACCGCACCGGCACCGGCAGCTTCGACCCGCAAAACGACGACTACCTGATCCTGCTGGCCGAAGGCCGCCTGGTCAACCTGGGCAATGCTACTGGCCACCCAAGCCGCATCATGGACGGCTCGTTCGCCAACCAGGTCCTGGCCCAGATCTTCCTGTTCGGCCAGAAATACGCCGACCTGTCGCCGGCCCAGAAAGCCGAGCGCCTGACCGTGGAAGTCCTGCCCAAGAAACTCGACGAAGAAGTAGCCCTGGAAATGGTCCGTGGTTTCGGCGGCGTGGTCACCCAGTTGACCAAGCAGCAAGCTGACTACATCGGCGTGACCGTCGAAGGCCCGTTCAAGCCACACGCTTACCGCTACTGATCGGCGCTGCTCCCCTGTGGGAGCGGGCTCTTTTGTGTGAGCGAGCCTGCTCGCGATGCAGACACCTCGATCTGACTGTTGGACCGAGGTGAGACTGATCGCGAGCAAGCTCGCTCCCACACCAGCCTGCCTTACAGGATCTGCGTAGGCTTCTCCGGCTCACGAGTTTCCAAGGATATGACCATGTCCCAAGAACGTCGCTACAGCTTCGAGTTCTTCCCAACGAAGACCGATGCTGGGCATGAAAAACTGATCGCCACTGCCCGTCAGTTGGCGAGCTACAACCCCGATTTCTTTTCCTGCACCTATGGCGCCGGCGGTTCGACCCGTGACCGCACGATGAACACCGTGTTACAGCTCGAAAGCGAAGTCAAAGTCCCGGCCGCCCCCCACCTGTCTTGCGTGGGCGACAGCAAGGACGACCTGCGCGGCCTGCTGACCCAGTACAAGGCGGCGGGCATCAAGCGCATCGTTGCCTTGCGCGGTGACTTGCCCTCGGGCATGGGCATGGCCAGCGGCGAGCTGCGCCACGCCAACGATCTGGTTGAATTCATTCGTGAAGAAACCGGCGATCACTTCCACATCGAAGTCGCGGCGTACCCGGAAATGCACCCCCAGGCGCGCAATTTCGAAGACGACCTGCGTAACTTCGTGCGCAAGGCCAATGCCGGCGCCAACAGTGCGATCACCCAGTACTTCTTCAACGCCGACAGCTATTTCTATTTCGTCGAGCGCATACGCAAGATGGGCGTCGACATTCCTGTCGTGCCGGGCATCATGCCGATCACCAACTACAGCAAGCTGGCGCGTTTCTCCGACGCCTGCGGGGCGGAAATCCCACGCTGGATCCGCAAGCAACTGGAAGCCTACGGCGACGATACATCCAGCATCCAGCGCTTCGGCGAGGAAGTCATCACGCAAATGTGTGAGCGCTTGCTCCAAGGTGGTGCGCCGGGGTTGCATTTCTATACGTTGAACCAGGCCGAAGCCAGCCTGGCGGTATGGAACAATCTCAAGCTGCCGCGTTGACACTGATGCAGTGGCACAAAAGGCCTTGGTGAAAACCAGGGTCTTTTTTTATGCAGTTTGTTGCGCCGCTCCAGCCCTTGCCAGGAGCATTTACCCTGAAACGTATACTGCGGGCGATCGATCCGTATCGCACGCAGGCAAAAGGCAACTAAGGCCCGAACCAGAGCACTCTAGCTATTTGATGAGTTCTCGTCGTAACCTCGGGTCCATGCCCGTTATTGCCCAGTTACTCACTGCCCTTCTTCTTTTCTTCCTGAGCATGGCTGCCCGGGCCGAGAAGTTGCGCATTGTCACCGAACCCTGGGCACCTTATGTCTACGAGGAAAACGGCAGGATGCTGGGCCTGGACTACGAAACCACGGCCATTGTATTCAAGCGCCTGGGTATCGACGTGGAATGGCAGTTCCTCCCATGGAAGCGGTGCCTGGCAATGCTGGAACAGGGACTGGCGGACGGAGCGCTGGATATTTTTCACAGCGACGAACGCGACGCCATGCTGCTCTATCCCAGCGAACCGCTGTCGGACGTGGAGTTCGTGATGTTCTACGCCAACGCCCGGCCCTATCCGTTTCGCACGCTCGATGACCTGGGTGGCCTGACCGTCGGTACATCGCCCGGCTACCTGTACAGCCCGGCTTTCAGCGAATCGTCCCTGTTCAAGCGTGAAACGGCGCCGACCCACGAAGCCAACTTCGGCAAATTGCAGCTGGGCCGGATCGACCTGCTCATCACCGACCGCCGGGTGGGCCGGCATGTACTCACGCAAATGCAGTTGGGCGACCAGATCACCGAAAACCCGACGGTCGTGAGCCGTCAAAGCCAATACCTGGCGGTACGGCGCAATGCCGGGATGGATTTGCTGGTGCAGCGCTTCGGGGCCGAACTCAAGCGTTTCAAGCGCGAACCAGCCTATGCCGAGCTCAGTGCCCGCTACGGAGCCAACCTTGCGACCAAAACGGCAGCGCCCTACCCGGCCGCCACACTGAAATAAACCGTTGAGCAGCAGGAAAGCGGCGCACGGCGTTTGCTCTGTTATACTCCGGCCTTCCCGCCAGGCTCACGCCCGGACGCCCGGTCTTGCAAAAGGCATCCCGACACCGCTACAGCGCAGCTTCCAGCCCGCGCGAGCCCTGTCCGGACCCGTCTTTCAGACTCGGCAGGACCGGACGGGGTGACGTCTTTTTGTTGAACGTCATTCGCGCCCGGCAAGACTATCCCATTGGGCCAGGCCCTCACTAAAACAGGATTACTCATGTCCTTTGCTTCCCTCGGTCTCTCCGAGGCTTTAGTCCGCGCCATCGAGGCCGCCGGCTACACCCAGCCTACCCCGGTGCAACAGCGGGCAATTCCCGCCGTGTTGCAAGGCCGCGACCTGATGGTTGCGGCGCAGACAGGCACTGGTAAAACCGGCGGTTTTGCCCTCCCGATTCTGGAGCGGCTATTCCCTAACGGTCACCCAGACAAATCCCAGCGTCACGGCCCGCGTCAACCGCGCGTACTGGTCCTGACCCCAACCCGCGAACTGGCCGCCCAGGTGCACGAGAGCTTCAAGGTTTACGCTCGCGACCTGAAGTTCGTCAGTGCCTGCATTTTCGGCGGCGTCGGCATGAACCCCCAGGTCCAGGCCATGTCCCGTGGCGTCGACGTGCTGGTGGCGTGCCCCGGTCGCCTGCTGGACCTGGCTGGCCAGGGCAGCGTCGATCTGTCCCACGTTGAAATCCTCGTGCTGGACGAAGCCGACCGCATGCTCGACATGGGCTTTGTCCATGACGTGAAGAAAGTGCTCGCCCGCCTGCCTGCCAAACGCCAGAACCTGCTGTTTTCGGCGACGTTCTCCAAGGACATCACCGACCTGGCTGGCAAGCTGCTGCACAACCCGGAACGCATCGAAGTCACGCCGCCGAACACCACGGTCGAGCGCATCGAACAGCGTGTGTTCCGCCTGCCGGCCAGCCACAAGCGTGCCTTGCTGGCGCACCTGATTACCGCCGGTGCCTGGGAACAGGTGCTGGTGTTTACCCGCACCAAGCACGGTGCCAACCGTCTGGCCGAGTACCTGGACAAACACGGCCTGCCGGCCGTGGCGATCCACGGCAACAAGAGCCAGAACGCCCGTACCAAGGCCCTGGCCGACTTCAAGGCCGGCGAAGTGCGCATCCTGGTGGCCACCGACATCGCTGCCCGCGGCCTGGACATCGACCAACTGCCCCACGTGGTCAACTTCGAGCTGCCTAACGTCGACGAAGACTACGTCCACCGTATCGGCCGTACCGGTCGGGCCGGGCGTTCGGGTGAAGCGATCTCGCTGGTCGCACCGGACGAAGAAAAGCTGCTCAAAAGCATCGAACGCATGACCAAGCAGAAAATCTCCGACGGCGACCTGATGGGCTTTGATGCCAGCACGATCGAGGCCGAGAAGCCTGAAGTGCGTGAACGTCCGGACGTGCGCAACCCGCGCAATGCCCGTGGCCCACGCGGCGACGGTCCAAATGGCGGCGGTGGCGGCGGCGGTCGCAAGGACAAAGGCAAGGATAAGGGCAAGGAAAAATCGGCCAGCACTAGCAATGGCCGTGGCGAACGCCCAGCCCGCGAGCAGAAGCCGCGCGAAGGTACGCCGGCCCGTGAACAACAGCGCCCGGCACCTCGCGCCTCTGCAGATCGCGCGCCCGACGAGTTCCTGGACGACGATGTCGATAACTTCGGTAACCGCGTCGACTATGTGCCGCAGCAGAAGCCGGCCCAGGGTCGCGGTCGCCGCCCGGGTGCCCCGGCACAAGGCGCAGCAGGCGCGGGGGCACCGCGTAGCGGCCAGCCACAGGGTCGCCAGAACGGTCCACGCAACAGCAACGGCTCGTCCACCGGCACCCCGCCGGCCAAGCGCAGCGGTCCACGCAATGGTGCCCCTCGTGACGGCCAGGCCCGCCGCGAAGACACCCGCCCGCGCCGCCCGGCCCGTGACGACGACCAGCCTCGCCAGGAGCCTGCGGTGCAGGCCCCACGTGGCAACCAGCCAAAGATCATGCACAAGGAGTCGAAAGCCGATCGCTTCCCGACACCTGAACAGCTGGATCAACTGCCAAGCCGTCCACGGGGCGAGAAGCCGGCATTGCTGACACGCAATCGCTGAGTGTTTCCAAATGTGGGAGCGAGCTTGCTCGCGATAGCGGTGGTTCAGTCAACATCAATGTGACAGAACTGACGCCATCGCGAGCAAGCTCGCTCCCACAGGGTTCTCTGTGTTGCCCGAATCCGAGTAATAAAAAACGCCCCCGATCGCAAGATCGGGGGCGTTTTTTGTCAGGCGCGAAAATTACTTCGCTTTGACACCTTCAAACGTAACGTACAGTTCGACCACGTCGGACGATGGGCCCAGGTCTTTCTGCTTGCCGAAGTCGGAACGCTTGATGCTGGTAGTGCCTTCGAAGCCGGCACGGTAGCCGCCCCATGGGTCCTTGCCTTCACCCAGGAAGGTGGCCTTGACCACGACCGGCTTGGTCACGCCCAGCAGGGTCAGGTCACCGGACACGTCCGCAGTTTCTTTGCCATCGGCGTTTTTACCGGTGGATTTGACGCTGGTGGAAACGAAGGTGGCCTTGCCGAACTTGCTCACGTTCAGGAAGTCGCCGCTGGCAATGTGCTTGTCACGTTCAGCGTGATTGGTGAATACGCTGGCGGTATTGACGTTGAACTCGATCTTGCTGTCTTCAGGCTTGGCGGCGTCGAAGCTGAACTTGCCGTCGATGTCCTTGAAAGTCCCGGTGATGTAGCTGTAGCCCAGGTGGCTGATCTTGAAGTCGACAAAGGCGTGCTGGCCTTCCTTGTCGACCACGTAGTCGGCAGCCATGGCCTGGCCGGCCGACAGCAGGGCGGAACCAATTGCCAGGGCGGCGAGCGTCTTTTTCAACATGCTTTCTATTCCTTTGGAGTCGAGGTTGAACATCAGGCTTGGCGCCCCAGCATGCGCTTGAGGGTCGCGTCACGGTCGATAAAGTGGTGTTTCAATGCAGCCAACGCGTGAAGGCCGGAAAAAATTACCAGCCCCCACGCCAGGTAGAAGTGAATCTGGCCGGCGACGTCTGCCTGATCGGGCAGTCCGGACACCAACGCGGGTACTTCAAACAGGCCAAACACCGGAATCCCGACACCGTCTGCGGTGGAAATCAGGTAACCGGCAATCATCACGGCGAACAACCCGAGATACAGGGCGCTATGGCCAAGCTTGGCGCCGATACGGGTGAGGCGCCCGTAGCTTTGCAGGGTCGGCGGCGGTGGGCTGACAAAACGCCAGATCACCCGCAGCAACATCACCGCCAACAGCACCAGGCCAATGCTCTTGTGCAGGTCCGGCGCGTCTTTGCGCCAGGTGCTGTAGTAGTCCAGGCCGACCATCCACAGGCCCAGGGCGAACAACCCGTACACCACCAGCGCAATGCCCCAGTGCAGGGTGATACTGACCCAGCCATAGCGAGAAGAAGAGTTGCGTAGCTGCATTGCTCATATCCTGTAAAAACTGCGACCAAGACTAGCGAGTTATCTATCGATTTAAAGCGGAAATTTTCGCTTTGAAATATCGAGAAATACGATGATCAGTCTGGCGGGGGTGGGTTAAGGAAAGATTAAACGGAAAAATGGCGGGTGTGATGGCAAGAAGGCAGGCAGCCATGGGATGGCCGCATGGATCTCATCGCGAGCAAGCTCGCGCCCACAGGAGACCACGCTGGCGCCGTCATCGTGATTAATTTTTTTTGCCCACGCAATATATATGTATCACCTTTTCCATTTTTTATCCTTGATTAAATGCGAGCTTCAACATTCATTGAACAAAGATAAAAAACATGGCTGTTCCTTACACTCCATTTCGAGCAAGTGGCTCGCCGTTGCTGCCTCCCAATCAAACAATGTCACCGGGGCAGTACCTCCAGTCTCCAAATGGGCGATTTCGATTGGTATTGCAGGTTAATGGAAACTTGGTCATCAAAGAGGGTGAAGCCGTAGTCTGGGTTGCAGATGGCAATCAACGCTATAGTGCAACCTTGTATCCAAAGAGAATGCGAGAGCCCCTGCAATTTGTAATCGCTAATAGTGGTTTTCTTTACGACCCATCCAGAAGACGCTTATGGATTGCTGAAAGTAGCCATAGCAGGGACAAGTCGCTTTGGTACAACGCTTGTATGGTCATTCAGGATGACGGCAACCTGGTCATCCCTGACAGGCGAACGGGAAGCTAATGCTGGGCTCGCTTTGGCTTCGTCCCGGGACGTATGTCCAAGCGAAAGCGGGTCAAAATTTTATTTGAGGACTTTGAAATTAAAACCTGGTCGTTTTCACTGCCGCCTCTCTAGAGTCACTTATTGACGCACTCAGGCCTGTAAGGATCCATGTCGCATCTATAAACTAATTGAGGATCGTGCTTTTTCAGCACCATACGACCATCAGCAGTGCAACCACTGACACCGAATACTGCCAATAGCATTAAAGCCGCTATCAACCTCATATTAACTCCAACTTTTACGAGGTGAAAATTGTGAATTATTAGTTTACCGAGCACTCAGGCCTATATGGATCGATGGAGCATTTGTGTGCTAGCTGCGGATCTCTTTTTGGAATCATTGGAATTTTTAAAGGATCCCGGCATTCGCCATACACGCACCCGTACATCGAAACCAATACGACCATTGCCATCAGTATTTTCATACACGCTCCTGTTTTTCGAGGAGCCTAGACTTATGGCTTGGTAAGCACTATCGCCTGCTTCCGGTTAAAGGGTGGGAAGTTTCCGATATATCGCCGAGGCGTGTAGGACGTCGCGCTTATCAAGCGGCGCCGATACGCTTGATGCGGGATAAAAAAACGCGGCCCTTGGGCCCATGTGGTTCATTCAAGAAAAATGAAGGACCTGTGGCGAGGGAGCTTGCTCCCGCTCGGCTGCGAAGCAGTCGTAAACCGGCGGGTGCGGTGTGTCTGATGCTCCGCATTTGGCAGGTTTGGGGGCCGCTTCGCGGCCCAGCAAGAGCAAGCTCCCTCGCCACGGGTTTGTCGATTGCCTTAAGTGAACAGCATTAGGTCCTTGAACCGCGTTCTTTCCACCTGATCGTTACTGAGACTTGGTTTCAGTAGTCGTCGTCGGTTTGACTGCTGGCTTCTTCGCCGGCTCGGCCTTTTTCACCGGTGCCTTGGTCGGCGCTTTTTTAGCCGGGGTCTTGGCAGCTGGTTTTTTCGCCGCCGGTTTGGCCGTTGCTTTCTTGGTTGGCTCAACTTTCGCCGGAGCAGGCGCTGGTGGTTCCACCGGTGCGGGTGCTGGGACGGGCGCAGGCGTTGGAGCAGGCGCTACCGGCTCCGGTGCCTTGACCGGCTCCGGCTTCTTGTCGTCATCCGAGCCACCAAACAGGTTACTGAAGAAGTTGCCCTTCTTCGCCGCCACGGCACCGGCCGCTGCTGCCGTTGCAGCCGGAACAACCTTGGCCGGTTCAAACGACTTGCCCGCCGCCAGGTCTTCAACCTGGCTGGCGGCCCGCTGGCCGCTGCGCAACGCGCCTTCCAGGGTGCCCGGATACAGGGTGTCGGTGTGTTCGCCGGCAAAGGCTACGCGCTGCAAGGGCTTTTCCCACAGGCGCCAGTACTTGCTGATCTGGCCCGGACCAAAGGCCAGGTACGCCCCGCCCATGGAGGGGTCGGTGCTGTAGCGACGGATCTCATAACCCGTAAACGCGCCACGGGCCTGTGGATAAAACGCGTGGAGGCGGATCAACACCTGGTCGACCATCTGCTTGTCGCCGAACGCCTGCATCACCCGGGCATTGTCGCCGGACAGGTTGATGACCACGTTGGCGCCGCCCTTCATGGCCGGCTCGATCCACATCATGCCCAGGCCAGTGTTGCTATAGATCTCGCCCGACATGCGCGCCTTGCTGTCCCAGACCGGGGTCTTGAACTTGAGCATGATCTGGTCGCGCCAGCCGTAGTTGGTGCCCTTGATCGCGCCTTGATGCTGGGCGTCCAGCGCCGGGGTCAGCTGGATCTTGTTCAGGGCCCGCAATGGCACGGCCAGCACCACGTAATCAGCCTGGTAACCGACGCTACCGACCTTGACGGTCACGCCGTCCTTGTCTTGTGAAATGGCCGATACAGGTGAACTGGTCTTGATGGTTTTCAGTTGCTTGACGAACGCCTGGGCCAGGGTCGGACTGCCGCCCAACAACCGCGAAGCCCGCAGGTCCCGGTCGGACACGCCACGATAGACCCGGTTCTGCTGTGCGAAATACAGCAACGACAGGCGCGAAGGTTCGTCGTAGCGCGTGCGAATCTCTTGGTTCACCAACTGACGGGCCGTGGCCGGCAGTTGCAGGCGGTCGAGCCAGTTGGACACGGTGATCTGGTCCAACGAGTGCAACGTGCTGTTGGCGGACGGGTTCTGCGGGTCGTCAATCGAGCGCGCCAGGTCGTCCACCGTAGTTTCGTAGCGCTTGAGGGCTTCGGCCGTGGCGGGCTGCTTGGCCGCAAGGTCAGCGGTCGTGTAGTAGGTACCGTCGATCAGGTAGCTGGGGGTGCGTACGAATTCCGGGGCCGGCGTGGTGCTCAACTTGAAGGTCGAGACGTACTTGTTCAGCACCGGCTGCGTCTTCTCATTGCCGATCCACTCGCTGGTGGCCATGCCCGAACGACCGCCCAAGCTCGGCTTGGCTTCCAGCAGGGTCACGGCCCAGCCTTTGTTCTGCAGCTCATAGGCCGCCGTGAGTCCCGCCAGGCCGCCGCCAATGACGATAGCCGTCGGTTGTTTGTCCTTGGCCAGCGCCGAAACGCTGGACAGCCCTATCATCACCAGCGCACAGGCGCGCAGCCAACCAGCAGACATTCAACGAACTCCGGAATAAACGTAGGGAATTTCAGTTTTTCGAGCCAGACCGCTCAGAAGAGCCGCGAAGAATACGTCAGCCATCAAAGCGCCGCCAGCGGCGTCTATCGCCCCGCTCTAAGTAGCCGCGATGACACAATGGGTTGTCCCCAAGGCCGCCATTGCATAGGCTTGCGCGATTGTTTTGCCCGCGCCCGCCGCGAGCCGCCTCGAGGAGACTGTATATGGGCCTGAATAACCAGTGGATGCAACGCGACCTCGCGGTGCTGTGGCATCCCTGCACCCAGATGAAAGACCATGAACAGCTGCCGCTGATCCCCATCAAGCGCGGTGAAGGCGTGTGGCTGGAAGACTTCGAAGGCAAGCGCTACCTCGACGCCGTCAGTTCCTGGTGGGTCAACGTGTTCGGCCACGCCAACCCGCGCATCAACCAGCGAATCAAGGACCAGGTCGATCAGCTGGAACATGTGATCCTCGCTGGATTCAGTCATCAGCCAGTGATCGAACTGTCCGAGCGCCTGGTGAAGATGACGCCCGAGGGTCTGACCCGGTGCTTCTACGCCGATAACGGCTCGTCCTGCATCGAAGTGGCGATGAAGATGAGCTTTCACTATTGGATCAATCGCGGCCGGCCGGATAAAAAGCGCTTTGTCACCCTGACCAACAGTTACCACGGCGAAACCATCGCGGCGATGTCCGTGGGCGATGTGCCGCTGTTCACCGAAACCTACAAGGCACTGTTGCTGGATACGATCAAGGTACCGAGCCCCGACTGCTACCACCGTCCCGAAGGCATGGGCTGGGAGGAACACTCGCGCACGATGTTCGCTGCCATGGAGCTGACCCTCGCCGAACACCACGACACGGTGGCCGCAGTGATCGTCGAGCCGCTGATCCAGGGCGCCGGCGGCATGCGCATGTATCACCCGGTGTACCTGAGACTGCTGCGCGAGGCCTGCGACCGCTACGGCGTGCACTTGATCCACGACGAAATTGCCGTCGGCTTCGGTCGCACCGGGACCATGTTCGCCTGTGAGCAGGCCGGTATCACGCCGGACTTCCTCTGTCTGTCCAAGGCCCTGACGGGCGGCTACCTGCCGCTGGCGGCGTGCGTGACCACCGACGATGTCTACAGCGCCTTCTACGACGACTATCCAACCCTGCGCGCCTTCCTGCATTCCCACAGCTACACGGGCAATCCACTGGCCTGCGCGGCGGCCCTGGCGACGCTGGATATCTTCGAAGAAGACAACGTCATCGAAAACAACAAGGCCCTGGCTCAGCGCATGGCCAGCGCCACCGCACACTTGGCTGATCACCCGAACGTGGCCGAAGTGCGTCAGACCGGCATGGTGCTGGCCATTGAGATGGTCAAGGACAAGGCCAGCAAGACCGCCTATCCGTGGCAGGAGCGTCGCGGCCTGACGGTGTTCCAACATGCCCTGGAGCGCGGCGCGTTGCTGCGTCCGTTGGGTAGCGTGGTGTATTTCCTGCCGCCGTATGTCATCACCCCGGAGCAGATCGACTTCCTGGCAGAAGTCGCCAGCGAAGGCATCGACATCGCGACGCGGGACAAGGTCAGCGTGGCGGTACCGAAGGATTTCCACCCTGGGTTCCGTGATCCGGGCTGACCACAAGTTTCTCTGTGGCGAGGGAGCTTGCTCCCGCTGGGCTGCGCAGCGGCCCCCAAAAGAGCGGGCGCTGCGCACCCGAGCGGGAGCAAGCTCCCTCGCCACAAAAACGCTCGATCAACCTGCAATGCCGATTATCAGATTCAGTAGAGAACGCACATGAGACTGTCCCGCTTCTTCATCGACGCCCCCCTGAGCCTCGGCGACCACGAACTGCCCGAAGCCCAAGCCCATTACATCGGTCGGGTGCTGCGCATGGCCGAGGGCGATGCGGTGCAGGTATTCGACGGCTCCGGCCAGGAGTTTCGCGGCACGTTGGCCGAGGTCGGCAAAAAGCGCGTGCGGGTGCAGCTGGACGAGCAGTTCGCCGGGCAGGTTGAATCGCCGTTACGCATTCACCTCGGCCAGGGCCTGTCCCGGGGCGAGCGCATGGATTGGGCGATCCAGAAAGCCACGGAACTGGGGGTCAGCGAGATCACGCCGATTTTCAGCGAACGCTGCGAGGTGCGCCTCAAGGACGAACGCGCCGATAAACGCCTGCTGCACTGGCGCCAGGTAGCGATCAGCGCTTGCGAGCAGTGCGGGCGCTCCACCGTGCCGATGATCCACCCGCCGCTGCTGTTGGCCGACTGGCTGAAGCAGACTGAGGCCGAACTGAAACTGGTACTGCACCCGGTGGCCGAGCCGCTGGTCAGCCACGTCAAGCCGCAGGCACTGGCATTCCTGATTGGCCCCGAGGGAGGGCTGTCGGACGCCGAAGTCGAACAGGCCAAGACCGCCGGCTACCACGCCGCCCGCCTCGGTCCCCGGGTGCTGCGCACCGAAACCGCCCCGGTGGTGGCGCTGGCGGTGGCACAGCAGTTGTGGGGGGATTTCTAGTTTCCTGCGACCACTGAAGATCAATGTGGGAGCGAGCTTGCTCGCGATAGCGGTTTAACATTCAACATGGATGCCGACTGATCCACTGCAATCGCGAGCAGGCTCGCTCCCACAATGGATCAGCGGTGTTAACGAATCAGAGCACATAAAACAAAATCGCGACGAAGTGCAGCAGGCTGCCGGCGATCACAAACAGGTGCCAGATCCCATGGGCGTGGCGCAGACGGTTGTCGAGGGCGAAAAAGATGATGCCCACGGTGTACAACACACCGCCCGAGGCCAGCCAGGCAAATCCGGTGCTGCCAAGGGCCGCCATCAACGGCTTGACCGCCACCAGCACGATCCAGCCCATCACGGCGTAGATCACAATCGACAGGATCCGCGCTTCGGAACGAGGCTTGATCTCCTGCAAGATGCCGATCAGCGCCAGCCCCCAGACGATCCCGAACAAGGTCCAACCCCACGGCCCCCGCAGGGTCACCAGGCAGAACGGCGTATAACTGCCGGCGATCAGCAGGTAGATCGAAAAGTGATCGACCTTCTGCATGATGGCTTTTTTGCGCCCGCGCACGCTGTGGTACACCGTTGAAGCACTGTAGAGCGCCAGCAAGGTAAAACCGTAGATGGCCACGCTGACGATCTTCCACGGATCGCCGGCCATCCCGGCAATCACCAGCAGCCATACCGCCCCGATAAAAGCCGCGACCGCCCCGACCAGGTGCGTCCAGGCATTGAGTCGTTCCCCGTGATACATCCAATCCCCCCGCATACTCCAAAACAGACGCCAAGGCTCAGGCTTGGCGCTGCAAAGTGCAATGGTTTGCTTCAAGCCTGCCAACACTCAAGAGTGGTGAGGTCTCTGTGGCGAGGGAGCTTGCTCCCGCTGGGTGGCGCAGCCGCCCCCAGAATTTTGTGAGCGCTGCGCACTCAAGCGGGAGCAAGCTCCCTCGCCACAGGTAGTGTTCCTCCACTGGATATTCATCGCAGCTAAATTCCCTCGCTACAAAGACCGATTGGGGCACAATCGGGCGATACAAATAAGAGCCCACCCCATGCTGATCGACGAAGAATTGACCCTGAAAAAACTCGAGGTGTTCCTGGCCTTCATGCGTACCGGCAACCTGGCGCGGGCAGCGGCCGACTTGCAGACCAGCAACGTCAGCGTGCACCGGGCCATTCACTCGCTGGAGAGCGCCTTGCGTTGTCCGCTGTTCAAGCATGAAGGCCGCAACCTCACGCCGCTGGAAAGCGCCTATGTGCTGGAGGAGCGGGCGCAGAAGCTGATCCAGGACGTGCTCGAAAGTGTGCGCCTGACCCGTGAAGCCGCCGGGTTCTCCGCCGAGCGCTTCAAGCTCGGCTCGCTGTATTCGTTGACGGTCAAGACCGTGCCACAGCTGATCATGGGCCTGAAAATCCGCCGCAGCGAACTCAATATCGACCTGATCCTGGGCTCGAACATCGACCTGCTGTACAAGCTCAAGAACATGGAGGTGGACGCGATCCTGATCGCCCTGGACGACAGCGTGAACGACCCGGACTGCGAGCATATCGAGCTGTTTTCCGACGATATCTTTCTCGCCACACCGGCCGACTCCCCCTTTGCCCAGCGCAGCGAAGTGGACCTGGCCGAGGTGCGCAACGAAACCTTCATCACCCTCACCCAAGGCTTCGCCACCCACCAGGACGGTAACCGGGTGTTCAAGCAGGCGGGGTTCGAGCCGAAGGTGGCGATGCAGGTCAACGACATCTTTACCCTGCTGAGCATGGTCAGCTCCGGGGTGGGCTATGCATTGTTGCCGGGCAGGATTGCGGCCGTGTATGAAAACCGGGTGAAACTGATCCCGTTGCAGGAAAAGTACCGGTTGCAGCAGCACATCGGCGTGGTGTTCCTCAAGGCAAAGGAGCGTGATCCGAATCTGCTGGCGCTGTTGGCGGAGTGCCGGATGTATGCCAATCGGCAGGCTTGAGACCGAGTCGCCCCCTTCGCGAGCAGGCTCGCTCCCACATTGATTTGTGTCGTCCCCAACATCTGAGTACGACACAAGACCTGTGTGGGAGCGAGCTTGCTCGCGATGAGGCCAGTCCTGTCAGCAAAAGACTAAGCCCTACCCCATCAACCCCCGCATGATCAGATACAACAACGAAGGCCCGAGCAAACACCCCAGCGCCGTATAAAACGCCGCCGTCAGGCAGCCGTACGGCACCAGCTTCGGATCGGTGGCCGCCAGGCCACCGGCGACGCCGCTGGAGGTGCCCATCAAGCCACCGAAAATCACTGCGCTGCGGGGATTATTGAGGCCGATCAGCGGTGCCACGAAAGGCGTTGCCACCATCACCAGGATCGCCTTGATCAACCCCGCGGCAATGGACAACGCCATCACCTCCGAACTGGCGCCAATCGCCGCGCCAGTGACCGGCCCGACGATGTAGGTCACTGCCCCGGCACCGATGGTGGTCAGGCTCACTGCATCGGTGTAACCGAAGGCCATCGCCACCCCGACGCCAGCAATGAACGACGTACCTACCCCAACAAACAGTGCCAACACCCCGACGAATCCGGCGCGTTTGAGTTCCTCGACACTCACGCCAAACGCCGTGGCGACAATGGCAAAGTCCCGCAGCATGGCGCCACCGAGCAAACCAATCCCGGACAGCAATGGAATGTCCACCACACCCTTCTGCCCACCGGTCATCGCACCGCCGATGTACGACAGCACCAGCCCCAGCAGGATCGCGATGGCCGAGCCGTGCAGGCGACCTTTGGTGAAGGTGTCGCTGATCCAGTACGACACCCACATGGTGATGCCGACAATCGCAAAACCACTGATCAGGCCGTAGCCGGTGATCACTTTCATCATTGATTCGTACATGGCGATCACCCCACCGTCTTCGCGGAGACATTTTCGTCGGGCGTCTTGTTACCAATGCGTACCAGCACCGGCACCAACGCGAAGGCAATCACCACCGCCAGGGTGCCGGCCAGGATCGCCATCGGCCCGCCCTTGAGCGCACCGTAGACGTTTTGCTGTGCGGCCATGGCCACCACGATAGGAATGTAGATCGCACTCCAGAATTCCACACCGGCCTCGGACTTGCCCTTGAACAGGCCACGCTTGCCCAGGTAACTGCCCAAGCCGATCAACAGCAGCATCGCAATGCCGACGCCACCGACGTTGGCCGGCACGCCGATCAATTTGCCCAGCAGCTCGCCAATGAAAATACCCGCCAGGGTACAAAAGGCCAGAAACGCCACACCGTAAATAATCATTGTTGTAGTCCTCAAAGTGCATCGTCGAAGTTGTTGTTTTTGTGCTTCGCCAGCTTGAGTCGGTGTCTAGGGTTGGCGGCTTCCCTCCTCACGCAGTAGCGCCTGCAAAGTGTCGAGCCGGGCACCGTCGACAGCCATGACCGTGCCCTGCTCGAATACCCGGCGCGCCAGCCCGGTGAGTACCGCTCCGGGTGGCAGTTCGATCTGTAGCCGCACGCCACGCTCGTACGCGCTTTGCACCGTGCCGCGCCAATCGACGACGCGGCACATGTTGAACGCCAGGTCGTCGCGCAAGGCCTCGATATTCGTCACGGGCCGGGCGCGGCTGCCGCTGAGATAACCCAACCGCGGGGTTTTCATCGACACGTCGGTAAAGGCTTGCGCCAATGCCCGGGCCGGTGTCTCCAGCAACGGGCAATGGGACGGCACGCTGACCGCCAGCCGACAGGCCTTCCCGGCACCCAGGCTTCGCGCTTGTTTGGCAACATTGTTCATTGCCTCATCACTGCCCGCGATGACCACCTGATTATCTGCGTTGATGTTGGCCAGGTAGACCGGTGTCCTGTCGCTGTGCACCCGCGCCAGCAAAGCCTCCACTGCCGCGAGGTCCAGGCCGATGATCGCAGTCATGCCGTAGCCTTGCGGATACGCCTGTTGCATCAACTCGCCCCGCAGGCTAACGAGTCGCAACGCATCGTCAAACCCCAGCGCACCAGCCACCACCGCCGCTGGATACGCCCCGATGGACAGTCCCGCCACGTAGTCCGGTGCTGGTGCCTCTTCCAGCAAGCGACGGGACGCCGCCACGCCAGCGATCAACAGGCACAGCTGCACGGCGCGGGTCGATTGCAGCGCGTCGGCGCTGTCCAGTTGCAGCGCGTCCTCACCGAGTACGTCACTCGCCTCCTTCAGGATCTGCGCCGCCAGGCCATGGAGCATGCCTGCCCGTTGCGCACCCTGGCCGGGAAACACCAGGAGGCTGCTCACGCGACCTGCTCCAGCGACGGCCGCCAGGGATCGATCACCAGCCGCGCCTGAACGTCATCCTTGAGCAAGACTCGGCACGACGATCCGGCCCATTCTCGCAGGGCGACGGCACCGCGAGGCGTTTGCAACTGCATGTCCACGGTGCATACCGAGTCGTCCAGTTGCGCCAGCAAATCCCTGGCCCGAGAACGCTCCAACGGTTGCGGCGTGCGCAGGATCAGGTCCAGGTCACTGTGCTCATGCAGCGCCTCGATGCCACTGGCGAGTTCGAACCCGGCACTGCCGCTCACACCCCAGGTCCAGCCGCCGGCGTCGAGCAGCGGCCGCAACTGCGCCAGCGCCTGCAGCGCTGGCAGGTCGCGGCTGAGCTCGACCTGGCACAGGTCCTCCGGCCGCACCCGACGCTGGATGGCGACCACCGGCATCGACGTGGCGTAGCGTTGCTCCCGCGACGCACCTCGCACACCCACCGCGACGTGCCCCACAGCGGTCATCGCCCTTCGCACCACCACCGGTTGCCCGAGGCTCAGGGCTTCAACAGCCCAGCCCGGCGCTTCCACAGGTAACCGCTGCGGGGTCATCCCCCAGAGCAGATCGTGGGCCATGAGGTGATTCACCACTGCGCGCTCAGCAACTGGCGAACCGTGCTGGAGGCCGCCCGATGGGGCGCGCCCAGACGACTGCTCAAGTCTCGAGGCGCAGCCGCAGCGGCATTGATCGCCTGTTTCAGGCAATCGGTGACCCGCGCCAGATCAGCCGCCGTCGGTTGTTCGATCTGCTCGACGGACAAGGTTTCCCATAGCAAACCGAGGCTGGCAAAGCTGTCGATGTCATAGGCCATCGGCGGCACGCTGGCAGCCAGGGCTTCAAGCTCTTCGACGCTGCGCAGGGTCACCCGCGCCGCTGAGGCCTTGCCCATGGCGTGGACCATCACCCCAGGATCGCGCAGCGCAATCAGCCGGTTGGCCTGGTAGCCGTGGGCCAGGAACGCCCCGGACATCGCCTTGCCCACCAACAAGCCAATCACCGGATGCCCGGCCAGCCGCGCACGGGCATAGCTGTCCGCCGCTCCGGCCAACGCCTGATGAATGCCGAGGGCTTCTTCGCGCCGGCCATAGGCTTGGCTCGGCACATCGACAATGGCGATCAGCGCTCGCTTGTGGGGCGCATCACGGTCGGCATCGATGACAGCATCCACGGCTTTGGCCAGGCCCCAGCCTTCCAGCAAACCGACTTCGCCATTGCGAGCACGGGGAAAGCGACTGTCGGGATCCGCCACTACCGCCAGCAGGCGCACGTTTTGCTCGCCCAGCGTGACATCGGCGACTTTCAACGAAGCCGGCAATCCTTCCAACGGTTTGGCGCCGCCACTCAAGGCCTCGAACCAGCGCAAGCCTCTCAATGAATACGAGCTCATGGGCGTTCTCCCTGATACAGCTGGCGAACCGCTGCCGGTTCGATTTGCACGTCAGTGTCCAACCGCGCCAAGCGTTGCAGGAACAGCTCGGCCTGGCCGCTGCGGTGTTCGGCGGGAACGCCCAGGTGCAGCAATTGGCTGACCTGTTGGCGGATCCGCGCCACATCATCGGCGACGTAACGGTCCACCAGCCCGGTGGCGAAACGTTGTTCGCCGCCAGTCAGGCTCCAGATGAACGGCCGGTCGCGGGAGTCGTATTCGTCGATCCCGGCCTCCTGCTCGATCACTTGCGGGCCGTTCAGGCCCAGCCGGGCTTCCTGGGTCACCAACAGATAACTGCACAGCCCGGCGGCGATGGACATGCCGCCAAAGCAGCCAACGCTACCGGCCACCACACCGACCACCGGCTGGTATTGGCGCAGGTCGACAATCGCCGAATGAATCTCGGCAATCGCCGCCAGCCCAAGGTTGGCTTCCTGCAAACGCACGCCGCCGGTTTCCAGCAGCAACACGGCACGGGTGGGGATGCCTTTGCGGTTGTCCTCGGCGGCCAGCTCCAGCGCACCAGCAATCTTCGCCCCGCCGACTTCTCCGAGACTGCCGCCCTGGAACGCGCCTTCGATGGCAGCGATCACCACCGGCAGGCCATCGACGCTGCCCTTGGCGATCACCACGCCGTCGTCGCTTTGCGGCACCACACCCTGGCGCAGCAGCCAGGGCGACATGATTCGATGGAAGGGATCGAGCAGCTCGCGGAACGTACCGTCATCGAGCAAGGCTTTCGCCCGTTCCCGGGCACCGAGTTCGACGAAGCTGTGCTTGTTGAGCAACGCTGCACTGTCAGTCATGGCCGATCTCCTCGAAGCCTTGTTCCAGGCGCAAACGCACCACGCCGGGAGTGGCACCGAAGTCGTGGATGTCGATCGCCAGGGCCGGCGGCGTCTGGCCGTCGAACATCCGCGCAAACAGATGCTCCCAACGTTGTTGGCTACCATTGACCGAGGTCTGCACCTGGATGGTCAGCTTGCCCGCCAACCCGGGTTCGATCAGCACTTCCAGGTCGCCCGAGCCGACGCAGCCCACCAGCGCCCGGCCCCGTGGCGGCTGCCCGGCGGGGAATTCAAAGGATAAGGTTTCCATCAGCACGCTCCAGGGAAGAGGCCATCGCCGCGTTCTATGCGGTCGAGAAACAGGCAGGCGGCGAGCAGGTCGGCGGCGCCGCCGGGCGAGGCGTTCAAGGCAATCAGTTGTTGGTCCAGCGCGTGCAACTGGCGACGTCCGCCCAGGCTGGCACTGCCGCCGGCATCGAGCACCGCTTTGGCGCCCTGTTGCATGGCCTGCAAACCCGGTTCGCCAGCGCGGTAGAGCACGCAGGTGTCGGCCAGGGTGGTCATGATCGCCAGCAAGGCATCGAGCCGAGCGTTCTGCTCCCCCACCCCCGCCACGCGACTGCGCTTGAGCTGCGGCAGGCCAAGGCCGGTCACCGCCGGGAACGCCAATTGCGCCTCTTCCCGGGCACCGCGTACGCCGTAGCGTTGGGTCACCTGGGCGCCATGGCTCAAGGGTTTCGGCGCGTAGCGGTCGTTGAGCAAGGCCAGGCGAGCGGCCCTCAGGGTGACTGAGCCTGGAGCACTGGACTCAGGTTCCAGCGCCGCTGCAGCCACGAGCAAGCCCAAGGCCCAGATCGCGCCACGATGAGTGTTCACGCCGCCCGTGGTGATGAGCATCGCCGCTTCACCCTCACGGCCAATCCGTCCGAGGGCTTCGCGCAATGGCAGGCCAATTTCGCCGCAGTCGAGGGCGACTTCGGCCATTTCCTTGAACGCGGGCCACAACGACAGCGCCGAGGCATGCATCAGGCCCAGGTGCAAATCGGTATGGGCGCCGCTGCCGCGTCGGTCTACCAGGGCAGGTTTTGGCGACAGGTCGGCTTCGTCGATCAGCGCGTCCACCGCCATATCGGCCAAGCGCTCGGCCAAAGAGAGTTTTTCAGGTTGCAGGTTGAAAGCGTGCATTTACCAACTCCTGAACTTGGCGGGCGGGTTGTAGAGGCCCCCGGACCACTCCACCAGATCGGCCACGCTCTTGGCCGCCAGCAGCTCGCGGGTAGCGTCGGTCCGGCGGATGCCGAGGTCTTCGGGCAAGGCGATCAACCCTTCGCGACGCATGCGGGCGGTGTCTTTCGGGTTGTGGCGCAAGCCGATGGCAGTGACCCCGGCCACGGCCGCGATCATCGCCTGGCGCTCTTCCAGGGAACGGGCCTTGTACAGGTAGGCGATGCCTTCCTCGGTGAGCAAATGGGTGACGTCGTCGCCGTAGATCATGATCGGCGCCAGGGGCATGCCGGCTTTTTTCGCCACCTCCACCGCATCGAGGGTGTCGACGAAGGTCGGTTTGCCGCCCTCCTGGAACGTCTCGACCATCTGCACCACCAGTTTCTTGCCGCGCTCGAGCAGCGGTGCCTCGCCGTCGCCGTGGCGCATGTCGAGCCAGGCCGGCGTGCCGTGACGGCGACCACGCGGATCGTGGCCCATGTTCGGCGCACCGCCGAAACCGGCCAGTCGGCCACGGGTCACCGTAGAGGAATGGCCGTCGCCGTCCACTTGCAGGGTGGCGCCGATGAACAGGTCCACCGCGTACTGTCCGGCCAATTGGCAAACCATGCGGTTGGAACGCAACGAGCCATCGCGTCCGGTGAAAAACACGTCAGGACGGGCAGCAATGTAGTTTTCCATGCCCAACTCAGTGCCAAAACAATGCACGCTTTCAACCCAGCCGCTTTCAATGGCCGGGATCAAGGTCGGGTGAGGATTGAGGGTCCAGTTACGGCAGATCTTGCCCTTCAAACCGAGGGATTCGCCGTAGGTCGGCAGGATCAGTTCGATGGCCGCGGTGTTGAAACCGATGCCGTGGTTGAGGGACTGGACGTTGTGTTTTTCGTAGATCCCACGGATCGCCATCATCGCCATCAGCACGTGCACCGGCTTGATGTGGCGCGGGTCGCGGGTGAACAGCGGTTCGATGTAGAACGGCTTGTCGGCCACCACCACGAAATCGACCCAGGACGCCGGGATGTCGACTCGCGGCAGGTCGCTGACGTCGTCCACCAACTGGTTGACCTGGACAATGACAATCCCGTCGCTGAACGCCGCCGGCTCGATCAGCGCCGGCGTGTCTTCGGTGCTGGGGCCGGTGTAGATGTTGCCGGCACGGTCGGCCATGAAACCGGCCGAGAGCACCACGTTGGGAATCAGGTCCACCACCAGTCGGGCGTAGAGCTCGATGTAGGTGTGGATCGCGCCGATTTCCAGCAGGCCATCTTCCAGCAATTGGCTGATGCGCAGGCTCTGGGTGCCGGCGAAGGAAAAATCCAGCTTGCGGGCGATGCCGCGTTCGAACAGGTCCAGGTGCTCGGACCGGCCGACACTGGGCATGATCATGTGCAAATCGTGCAACTTCGAAGGATCGACTTTCGCCAGCGAGCGCGACAGAAAGTCCGCCTGCTTCTGGTTATTGCCCTCCAGCACCACGCGGTCGCCGGGCAGGATCAACGCTTCCAGCGCCGCGACGATCTTGTCGGTGGGCAACACCACACCGTCGGCAAGCCCCTTCACCAGCTCGAGACGCCGCTGCTTTTCGCTGCGCCGCCGCGTCCAGCGCGAGTCGGGGGATATTGTTGTTGTCATGACCACTCCACGGGTTCGCTGTCGTGGGGGCTACCTTAGGAGTGTCGTGGCAGATGCATCAATCAAGCTCAACGGCGAATCGTTACGGTTGGAGTAATGGTGGGAAGGATCACACCGCCCTGTGGCGAGGGAGCTTGCTCCCGCTGGGCTGCGAAGCGGCCCCAAAAAAAGCGGCCGCTACGCGCCCGAGCGGGAGCAAGCTCCCCACAAGAATTGCGTTTGGCTTTGGATCTTGTGGCGGCCACCAGGAATCAACTCATACTCATCAATTGCCGGACCCGTTCGAGCAGCTCTACCGCACTCTCAATCAGTTGGGTAAGAAGTGCGTCATCTTCATCCATATAGCCCTCGTACTCGGCAAGGTTGCGCCGCTCATGGCATAGGGCGAATAGCCGGACCTGCACTTTGGTGACATCCGCCGTATGAACCAGACACTGAAAGACCAGATAACGCTTGTCCGAACGATAACCGCTCAAACGTAGCGCCGTAAGGGCGGCGGCATGGGCGGCGTTGTACGCCAGGTCGAATCGACTGGCAAACGAAAGAGACACTGTTTGCGCATCTGTCAGGCGGTCCATTGCAGAACGCATCAACCCTTCGCATTCCTGGCGATCCGGCGGTTCTGCTTTGAGGCTGCCGCTACGTAACAGGTTCTCCAAGCTTTCCTGCTTGCCCATCCTTGGACTCCAAAGGGTCTTCACCCAGCAAGTTGATCTTGTCCTGCCGCGCTACCCGCACCACGAAGCTGTTGCCCGCCGCAAATTTTGCGGCCCAGTCCTGGGGCGTGTAGAGCGTAGGGTTAAGAGGACGGCCCAGTTGCTCCTCCAGAGGCATAAGCCGCTCCATCACTTCACTGTAATGCAGGCCTTCGCCGATCAGCATGAGATCTATGTCACTGGATGCGTTCGCCTGGCCTTTGGCGATGGAGCCGTAGACGAATGCCCAGCTCAACTGCTTGGAAAACGGCTCCAAGGCTTGGCGCAAGGGCTCGGCTATACCCATGGTTTTCTGAACGATGCCCAACAGTTCCGCGTAGATCGGGCAGTGCACATTGGCCTGGTAATGGGTTTGATTGCCCTGACGAGTCATCATCAGAATCCCTGAGTTTTGCAAACGCTCCAGCTCCCGCATGAGACTGCCCTTGCCGACTTGAGCCCAGCGAGCAATTTCATTGGCATAGAAACTTTGATCCGGTTTACCGAACAACAGGCCCAGGACCCGTTGTTGGGTGGCCGTAAACAAGGCATCGCTTAGAGAGAGGTGATTCATGGAGAAGGCTACAAGTCCCAAAAAGGGAACGATAGGTCCCTTTTTGGGACTTATCAAGCTCAGCACTATGCGCTACTTGTTCTGAATGGTGGGTTCGACGCCAATAAAAGAGAGACAGCCTGACTTCTGGCAGCAAACTCCTGTGGCGAGGGTATCGGTGGACCGATCTATCAGGTGGATGACTACTTTATGGGGTAGCGGACTCAGGCTCTCACCAATCCCGCAGCCACCACCAACTCCTCCAACGCCAACAAATCCGGCACTTTCGCCACATGTTCCCCCACTTGCACCGCCGCCTGTTCCAACCCGCAGAGCGGCACGTCGACGTAGCTCAATTGAGTGTCGAGCTTGTAGGAACGTGGGATGCCTTGCACCAGCAGGGCAATGAACCTCAGCTCCGGCCGTCCGCCCAGGGCGTTGAGGATGACGATGCGCACTCGTTCGCCGATCACGGTTTTCTGGCCGCAGGCCGATTCGAAGCTCAGCAGCGGGATCTGCCGTTCGCGCCAGCTCACCCAGCCGAGAAACCATGGCGGGGTGTCCATATCGAAGGCGCTGCTCTGGTAGTCGATCAGTTCGGCCACGGCCACGTTGGGCAGAATCAGGTGCCGGTCAGCCAGGGGTAGCAGCAACCCGGTGAGGTGGTGGGTGCGGTGTTCATGCATGGGTCTTGCTCCAGCGGGCGATGCTGTCGAGCAGCACCGATTCCTGGTACGGCTTGCCCAGGTAGTCGTTGACGCCGATGGCCATGGCGCGGTCGCGGTGTTTCTGGCCGGTGCGGGAGGTGATCATGATGATCGGCAGGTGCGCCAGGCGCGGGTCGTTGCGCACTTGCGTGGCCACTTCGAAGCCGTCCATGCGCGGCATTTCGATGTCCAGCAGCATCAGGTCCGGGGCGTGTTCGGCCAGCAGCGCCATGGCATCCACGCCGTCCTTGGCGGTGAGGACGTGCATGCCATGGCGCTCCAGCAGACGGCTGGTGACTTTGCGCACCGTCACCGAATCGTCCACCACCAGCACCAGCAACGGTCGTTGGTGTTCGCCCTCGCCTTCAGTCGTCGGGCGGCGCGGCGCGTGGCTGGGCATGGCGCGAATCGGCGCCAGCAGGTCAAGGATCAGCACCACCCGGCCGTCCCCCAGGATGGTCGCCCCGGACAGGCCCTGCACCGCCGAGAATTGCGGGCCGAGGCTCTTGACCACGATCTCCCGAGTCCCGGCGGTGGCGTCCACCTGCACCGCGACATGCCGCTCGTTGCATTGCATCAGCAGCACCGGCAAGGGTTGGCTCTGGCCCAGCAGTTTCGGGCGGGCGCCGGTTTTCAGCAGTTCGCCCAGGTAGCACAGCTCATATCGCTGCCCGGCGTAGGTATAGGTCGGCGGATCGCTCTGGTAATAACCGTCCAGCTCGGCAGGCAACACCCGGACGATGCTTTCGATGGTGTTCAGCGGAATCGCGTACTGGTCTTCATGACACTGCACCATCAGTGCCCGGTTGACCGCCACGGTAAACGGCAGGCGGATGCGGAAATGCACGCCCTGCCCCGGCGTGGAGTCGATCACCATGCTGCCGCCCAGTTGCCGTACTTCTTCATGAACCACGTCCATGCCGACGCCGCGCCCGGAGATCTGGGTGATTTTTTCGGCGGTGGAGAACCCCGGCTGCAAGATGAACTGCAGCACGTCGCGGTCATTCATGTCGCTGTCCGGTGCCAGCAAGCCCCGCTTGATCGCCTTGCGCCGCACCGCGTCCAGCGGTACCCCGGCACCGTCGTCGCGGATGTCGAAAATGATGTCGCCACCTTCCCGGGCCAGGTCGAGGCTGATGCGTCCGCGGGCCGGTTTGCCAGCGGCGATGCGCACGTCGGCTGGTTCCAAGCCGTGGTCGACGGCGTTGCGCAGCATGTGTTCCAGCGGCGCGGCCATGCGCTCGAGCACGTTGCGGTCCATCTCGCCTTCGGCATTGTCGACCACGAATTCCACGTCCTTGCCCAGCTCCTGCGCCACTTGCCGGACGATGCGCTTGAGGCGCGGCAACATGCGCTCGAACGGCACCATGCGTGTACGCATCAGGCCTTCCTGGAGTTCGGTGTTGATGCGCCCCTGCTGTTGCAGCAGATTCTCTGCATCGTGGTTGCTGCGGTCGAGGGTTTCCTTGAGGTCGAGCAGGTCCGAGGCGGATTCGAACAGGGCCCGGGACAACTGCTGCAACTGCGAATGGCGGTCCATTTCCAGCGGGTCGAACTCTTCGTACCCCAGACGCTCGGCCTCCACCTGCTGACGGCTGAGAATCCGCCCCTGGGTTTCGGTATCCAGACGGCGCAACTGGTCACGCATCCGTTCGATGGTGGTTTCCATCTCGCCCAACGCCACTCGTGCATCGTTGACCTGCTGTTCGATGCGTCCACGGAAAATCGACGTTTCCCCGGCCAGGTTCACCAGATCGTCGAGCAATTCGGCGGAGACCTTGACCATGTCCGCACCATCACTGGGTGCGGCTGGCTCGGTTCTGACGGGCGCGGGCGTCGGGGCCGCAGGCGGGGCAGGCGCCGGTTCCGGGGCAGCGACGGCTTGGGGTGCCTCGCGCGCCTGCGGATGGTTCACAGCCTGGATCTGCGCGATCAGCCGATCTGCCAGCGGACACGGTTGCCCAGCGCGCACCGCGTCGAGCATTTGGGCGATTCGGTCATGGCTGCTCTGCAACAGACTGAACAGCGCCGGGGTCGGCTGAAGCAGGCCCGCGGACAGGCCTTCGTAGAGGTTTTCCAGCTCATGGGCCAAATCGCCGATGGGCACGATTTCCACCATCCGCGCGCCGCCCTTGAGGGTGTGCAAATCCCGCAACAGGGTTTCCACGGCCTGGCGGTTCGACGGCTCTTCCTGCCACCGCAGTAGTGCCGCGCCAGAGCTGTCGAGAATGTCGAAGCCTTCTTCGAGGAAGATTTCCAGCAGTTCGGGGTCATGCCCGGCCGCATCGCCCTGGGTCGGCCCGCTCGCCTCCAGTGTGTTCGGTTTGTCCTGACGAAACCGGCGAATGGCGTCGATCAGTGCAACGGGGTCGCCCAATGGCTGGCGCTGCTGCAACTGCCCGAGCAACAGGTCGAGGCGTTCGTGGCTGCTGTTGAGCAGTTGCGCCAGCTCCTCGCTGTAGCTGTAGCGGCGGTCCACCAGCCCTTCATAAAGATTTTCCAGCTCCTGGGCCAGATCGCTCACCGGCCGCACGCCCGCCATCTTCGCGCCGCCCTTGAGGGTGTGCAGGTCACGTTGCAACGAGGACAGCGGCGCAGCATTTTCCGGATCAGCCAGCCAGCGTTGCAACGCCTGGGCGGCGCTCTCGAGGATGTCTTGGGCTTCTTCGAGAAAGATCGAGGCGATGTCGTCGTCCACCGAGGTCTCGGTGGGGACGCTGCGTTCGAGCTCAGCCGTGGCATTACCCAGTTCGCGGATGCTCAAGGTACGGCTGCCGTCGCTGCGGATCAGGCCGGTGGCCGCTGGGTCGAGACTGGTCTCGAGCAGGCTGCGCAGGGCCTGTACCCGTTCGGGTTGCGCATGCACATGTTGCCCGGCGGCCAGCTCGTCGAGCATGTCGATCAGGGCCTCATGGGCGCGCTGCGCTTCCTTGAAAAACGTGTCGCTGACCGCCAGGCTGCTTTCTTCCACCGCGCCATAAAGATCAAGCAGGGCTTCGCAGAGTTCGTCCACCGGGTGCAAGTCGGCCAAGTGTGCGCCTTCGCCGAGGGTGGTCAGCTCATCCAGCAGCGCACTCAGTTCCTGGCCTTCGCCCGGGTGCTGCTGCCAACGCTGCAACAGGCTTTCGGCGTCCAGCAGGATGTCCATGCCCTGGGCGAGGAAGTTGTTGATCAATTGTGGGTCGCGCTTGGCCCGCAACCCTTTGTTGGGTGCGCTGAGGGTCGCTTGCAGACGCTCCGCCAACAGGGCCTGGGCACGTTGGATCAGCGCCTCGGCGCCGGGGATCGGCGCCAGCGGCTCGCTGTGCAACTGGCGCAGGCCCAGGCGGAGCAGGCCTCCGGCCTCCAGCAGCAGTTCGACCTCATCCAGGTCGAGAGCGATCAGGTGCGCCTTGTATTCCCGGGCCAGTTCGTCCAACGCACCGGCCAACTCGGCGATCGGCAGCACACCGGCCATGGATGCGCTGCCCTTGAGGGTGTGCAAGGCCCGCTGCAGTTCGTCGCTGGCCTGTAACGGCAGGTGATCGGCGGCCTGGTCGAGAAAGCGATTGAGGCTGGAAAGGTGGCCCTGGGCTTCGTTGTCGAAGATCTTCAGCAACAGCGGATCGAGGGCCGCGACATCCTGTACGTCTTCGTCTTCTTCATCGCCGCCCCTGGCGAGCCCGTGGGCGCGGGCGGCCAGACGGTCGACGTCGTCACGCTGGCGCTGGCGCTGGGCAGCAAATTCAGCCACCAGGTCGGGGAGCAATTGCACCGTCTCGTCTATCAACTGCCGGACCGACGCATCGGGCTCGACGCTGCGTTCCAGCACCCGGTTGAGCAGGTTTTCCACGGCCCAGGCCAGCTCACCCAGCACCAACGCCCGGACCATCCGGCCGCTGCCCTTGAGGGTATGGAAGGCCCGACGCAGTTCACTCAGAGCGCCCTGGTCGTCAGGGTGAGTCGTCCAGCGCGGCAGGTACTCGCGCAGGACATCCAGCACTTCGCCGGTTTCTTCGAGGAAGACCTCGCGCAACTCATCATCCACCGGATGCTCATCCACCGGTGGCGGCAGCAGGCTGCCCGGGATGTTCCTGGCGGGTGGGTTGACCGCCGAGACCGGACTGGCCAGCACTTGGGCCAGGGACTGCACGGTCTGTGGGTCATCCAGCTCCTGCAAGTCCTGCATAAGCTGGGCTTCGTTGGGGCTCAGCACATCGTCAAGCAAGGGCACCCGAGCTTCGTCGGGGAAATAACCGAGCGCGGCCAGGCTCCGCTCCACCACGTCCAGCAAGGGTTCGCCGGGGGTTTCCGGGTCTTCGCTCAAACGCTCCAGGTAGTACTCGAGGCCGGTGATCACGTCAGCCAGGTGGTCGAGCTCTTCCCAGCCTGGCTGGGCGTGCTCCAGCAACAGATGTTCACGGATGAAACCATTGCAGGCCTCCACCAGACTGGCGGCACGGCCCAGGGGGATCATCGCCAGCGCGCCACGGACCTGGGTCAGCAGCGCCGGTAAGGTTTGCAACTGCTCGCTGTTCCAGTCGGCGTCGATGTAGTCGACGATCATGTCTTTGGCCTGTTGCAGGCAGGTGTGCGCCTCTTTGATGACGATCTGGTGGATCTGGGTCAGGTCCGTGGTAGGCAGGTGGGTGTCTTCGCGGCTCTCGGGCTCGACGGTGCCGACCATGCCGGCCAGGGTCGCCTCGACGTAGAGCAAGGCCCCGGCGACGTCCATGAGGGTCGCGTCATCCGGCTCGCGCTGCCCCTGGGCGAGGCTCAGCACCACCGCCAGTTGATCGATGATGACCTTGCGCGGCTGGCCGAAACCGAGCACCGCCAGGGTGTCGGCGATCTGCCGCAGGGGCGCCAGCAGGCTGTCCAGCTCCGAAGCGTGCTGACGGTCACTGCGCACGAACAGGTCGAGGCGTTCCTTGACCCGCACCAGCTCTTCGCAGAGCGCGGCGAGCACCGAGCGCATGGCATCGCGGTCGGGCCCGGCCAGGCGCGCCCGCTCCTCGTCGACCATGGCGCTGTCAGGCAGCGCGTCGTCCAGTGAGTAGCGTTCTTTCATGATCTGCATCTGCCCGCTGGGATGTTCGGCCTTGGCAATATAGAACAACAAGCTCTTGAGCAGGTGTGGCGGTGCCGGTTGATTGATGCCGGGCATGCCTTGGTCCAACAGGCGCTTGAGTTCCTTGTCCGCTTCTTTAAACAGGCTGCGCAACGCCGGACTGTTGGCGATGCGGCCGTCGCGCATGCCCTCGACCAGCGCCGAAGACACCTGCCACAGGGCATTGAGCGGTGCACCGGCGCACAGGCCCTCCAGACGAAGGAAGACTTTGGCCAGGTAACCGAGGTGAGTGGTGTCATCCTGCTCGCGCAGCAAGCCCACCAGTGCCACTTGCAGGGTCTGGCGCAATTTGCGCAGGGTGCTTGGCAGGTCCGCCGGTTCGAGGCGTTTCAAGACTTCGCCGCTGAGCGGCGCGATATCCGGCAGCTCGGGACTGAACAGGCTGGTTTCCGACAACAGGCTCTCGCCTCGGGCGCTGCGCAGGTCGTTGATCAGCGGCAGCACCACCAGCGGCAGGTCACGACGGGCGCTTTGTATGCGGTCCAGGTAGATCGGCAACTGTCCCAGGGCTTGACTCAACAGGCTGATGGCTTCGTCGCGATGAACGATGCGGTTGTCCTGCACGGCGGCGCACAGTTGCTCCATTTCCTCGGCCAGCAACGCCGCGCCGTAGAACTCGACCATCTGCAGGCTGCCATGGACCTGGTGAATGCAGGCCAGGCATTGCCCGAGGGCATCCGACGCCTGCGGATCGTCCACCAGGCGGTTGAGGGCCAAGTGGGCCTGCTTCAGCGTTTCGGCAATCTCGCCCTTGACCCACTCCAGGGCCACATAGTCGTGCCGATCACCCATAACCACTCCAAATCAAAGTCGTATGCCAAGGGTAAAAATCAAACCCTGTGGCGAGGGAGCTTGCTCCCGCTTGAGCGCGCAGCGCTCACAAAATCCGTGGGGGCCGCTGCGCAGCCCAGCGGGAGCAAGCTCCCTCGCCACAAAAGCTTCCTCGCCACATAACCCTTCTCACGATGCATATCCGGCCAGTCACGCTTTGTCTTCATCCGCCGCAGGTCCTGCCGGCAAAGTAAACCCCGACACCGAGCGGCGCAGCTGGCTGGCCATTTTCGCCAGGTTGCCGATGCTCTCGGCGGTGGCGGTGGAGCCGGACGAGGTTTGCGTGGTGATCTGCTGGATCACGTTCATGGTCAGGGAAATCTGCCCCGCCGAGGTGGTCTGTTGCTGGGCCGCGTTGGAAATGCTCTGGATCAGCGCCGCCAGGGTCTTGGACACGCCCTCGATTTCTTCCAGGGCGACGCCGGCATCCTGGGCCAGCCGAGCCCCGCGCACCACTTCGGTGGTGGTTTGCTCCATGGAGATCACCGCTTCGTTGGTGTCGGCCTGGATCGCCCGCACCAGGGTCTCGATTTGCCGGGTCGCCGCCGAAGAACGTTCCGCCAGCCGCTGCACTTCATCGGCCACCACGGCAAACCCGCGCCCGGCATCACCGGCCATGGACGCCTGGATGGCGGCGTTGAGGGCCAGGATGTTGGTCTGGTCGGCGATGTCGTCGATCAGGCTGACAATATCGCCAATCTCCTGGGACGACTCACCCAGGCGCTTGATGCGCTTGGCGGTGTCCTGGATCTGCTCGCGAATGTTGTCCATGCCATGAATGGTGTTGTGCACCACCTCGTTGCCCTTGTTGGCAATTTCCACCGAACGCTCGGCCACCGCCGACGACTCGGCGGCATTGGCCGACACCTGGTCGATGGACTGGGCCATTTCATTGATTGAAGTCGAAGCTTCGCTGATCTGCTGGGCCTGGTGCTCGGAAGCCTGGGCCAGGTGCATCGCCGTGGCCTGGGTTTCCTGCACGGCGGCGGCGACCTGGCCGGCGGTGAGGTTGATGGTGGCGACCAGATCGCGCAGTTGATCCACCGAGTAATTGATGGAGTCGGCGATGGTGCCAGTGAAGTCTTCGGTCACCGAAGCGGTGACGGTCAAGTCACCGTCGGCCAGGTCTTCGATTTCGTCCAGCAAACGCATGATCGCGTTCTGGTTACGCTCGTTCTTTTCCGCCGTTTCCCGAAGCTGGCGGTTGGTTTCGCGGACCATCACCAGCCCGATCAGGATGATCGACATCAGCGCCAGCAGGCCCAGCACATAACCGCCGATGCTGTTGACCGAGCGCCCACCGGCCAGGTTCTCGAAGGCCGTGGCCAGGTGCGAGGCTTCGTCGAGCAGGGTTTGCGACAGGTTGAAGATATTGCCGGCCGATTCGCGGACTTTGAACAGCTCCGGGGAGGTTTCGAGTATTTCGTCCACCGAGCCCGAGACAAACTCGAACAGCTCGCTGATTTCGGCCAGGCGTGCGCGGGCGTCGCGGTCCTGGACCTGGGAAATCTTCAAGGCCGGGTCACCTTGCAGCATGCCATTGAGCACTTGGCCGAAACGCTCGGCGTCGCGGCCAAAGGTGTCGGCGGCCTGGCTGGCGTTCTCGTCCCCGGCCAACACGGTGTTCACCGCGCCGAGAATCCGCTCGGCCAGCAGCGACTGGCGCTGGGCCATGGCTACCTGGGCGGCAGGCGCGCCGCGCTGGAGCAAAATCTCGACGACTTTTTCGTACTCGACCTGCAATTGCGGCACGGTTTCAGCCAGGGTCGCCGCCACCTGATGCAGCGACAACACAGTCTGTTCGCTGGAGAGAATGGCGTCGGTGTTCTGGAGCAGACGCTCCCAGTCCAACTGCACGGCGCGCATCTGCGGACGCAGGGTGGCAGGAGCCGGTGGCAAGCCGGTCACCGGGTCCCCCTGCTTCAGGTAACCCCAGCGCTGGGCAAAATCATTGCGCGCATCGCTCAGCAACTTGAACGCCGCAGGCTTGCCAGCGGCGGCCTCGGTGGCGTTCTTGGCGATGCGTTGGGACAGTACCCGCAACTCACCGGCGTGGCCGATGTACTGCTTGTCGTAGGTGGACTGGGTGTTGAGGTAAGCGAAGTTGGCGAACAGCAACATGATGAAGACTATCAATGCGACGAACAGCACGATGATCTGCGAACGACTGCGCGACGCTTCCAGTGGCTTGCCTGTTTTTGCTTTGCTCATCGGTTCTCGCCTGTACTGCCCAAAACCCCAACCCACCGCCACCCATTGTGGGAGCACGCTTGCTCGCGATGGCGCCAGCACCATCAATATTGATGCAAGCTGTACCGCCGCTATCGCGAGCAAGCTCGCTCCCACAGGGGCCGCATTACGGCCTGTTAAATTGCCACATCCATGAACCCCGGCGAGCGCGTCAACGCAAACGGGCTGAACACTTGCCACTGGCGCTCGCCGCGAAAACGACCTTTGACGAAGGCCGCCTCCGGGCCGTCGAGATCGTCCGCAAGCGTCGTTTCCAGGCTGTCCTGGGCAAAATGCTGCAGCCCGAGGACCTCGTCCACCAACAACCCGGTGAACACCTCGTCGTGATCGACCACCAATACCCGCCGCTGCTTGCGCACCGACGAAAGTTCATGACCGAAGTAACCGCACAGGTCCATCAGTGGCAACAATCGCCCACGCAGGTTAGCCACACCACGAACCCATGGCTTGACCCCGGGTAAATGCGTGTAACGCGGCTCATGCAGCACTTCACTGACTTCGCCCATGGGCGCCACGTACCAGTGTTCACCCAAGCGAAAGCCGATGCCGCTCCAACTGGCGCGATGGGTCGGTTGGGACGGCAGGTCCGCCCCCAGTAGCCGGCAGCGCCGATCGATCTGCAGCAGCAGCTCGAAAGCGGTCAGGGATGGGCTCATGGCCGCGCCTTCAACCCACCAGCACTTTGTTCAGGGTCGCGATCAGGGTTTCTTCGTCCACCGGTTTGGTCAGGTAGTCCTTCGCGCCCTGGCGCGTGCCCCAGACCTTGTCGGTGTCCTGGTCCTTGGTGGTGATGATGATCACCGGGATGTGCCCGGTGTCCGGGTCCTTGGTCAACTGGCGCGTGGCCTGGAAACCGTTGAGGCCGGGCATGACGATGTCCATCAATACGGCATCGGGTTTTTCCTGGCGGGCCAGGGCCACACCGTCGGCGCCGTTTTCAGCCTTCAAGACCTCGTGGCCGTGCTTTTCCAGCATGCCGGTCAATTTGTACATTTCGGTCGGCGAATCATCGACGATCAGGATACGTGCCATGGTGTTCCCCATTTTTGTTGACCCCAGGCCCATTGGCCGAGCGTCATTAATGTGCCTGGTGCGGCTGGACAGCGGCAAAGCCCGGGACATGGGCTTGTATCGCACCCAGCAGTTCTTCCTTGCTGAACGGCTTGGTCAAAAACTGATCGGAGCCGACGATGCGCCCCTTGGCCTTGTCGAACAGCCCGTCCCGGGACGACAGCATGATCACCGGCGTGGCCTTGAACGCGCTGTTGTTCTTGATCAGGGCGCAGGTCTGGTAACCGTCCAGACGCGGCATCATGATGTCGACAAAGATAATGCCCGGATGATGATCGGCAATCTTGGCCAGGGCATCGAAGCCGTCGACGGCCGTGATCACCTCGCACCCCACGTTGCGCAGCAGGGTTTCGGCGGTGCGGCGGATGGTCTTCGAATCGTCGATGACCATGACCTTCAAGGCGCTGGGTTGCTGCTGCGTAGGATGCTCTGCCATTGCCACTGCGGACCGGTTTTTAACGCTTGAGAGTGAACGACAGCGCAAACCCTTGATGTTCAAGGCCCGCACGTCACATGGCAGCCTTTTTAGCACAGTCTCCATCGCCGATCTATCGGCCACTCGGCGCGGTGGTTTTTCCTTGACCGCCAATCTTCCGGGCGCCACTCTGACGCCACTTTTTCACGCCATTTGTGCCCATCAAATTTTCGAGGAACCAAGCCATGAGCGTACGCGTCGGCATTGTCATGGACCCTATCGCCAGCATTTCCTATAAAAAGGATAGCTCGCTGGCCATGCTGCTGGCCGCTCAAAAGCGCGGCTGGGAGTTGTTCTATATGGAGCAGCGCGACCTCTACCAGGCCGAAGGCCAGGCGCGGGCGCGGATGAAGCCGCTGAAAGTCTTCGCCAACCCCGAGAAGTGGTTTGAACTGGGCGACGAAAGCGACGCGCTGCTGAGCGACCTGGACGTGATCCTGATGCGCAAGGATCCGCCGTTCGACATGGAGTTCGTGTACTCCACCTACCTGCTGGAGCAGGCGGAAAACGCTGGTGTGCTGGTGGTCAACAAGCCCCAGAGCCTGCGTGACTGCAACGAAAAGCTGTTCGCCACACTGTTCCCGCAGTGCACGCCACCCACCATTGTCAGCCGTCGACCGGACGTGTTGCGCGAATTCGCCGACCACCACGGCGACGTGATTCTCAAGCCCCTGGACGGCATGGGCGGCTCCTCGATTTTCCGTCACACCGCCGGCCACCCGAACCTGTCCGTGATCCTGGAAACCCTGACTTTGCACGGCAAGCAGCAGATCATGATCCAGGGTTACCTGCCGGCCATCGTCGATGGCGACAAGCGCATCCTGATGATCGACGGCGAACCGGTGGATTATTGCCTGGCGCGCATCCCGGCCGCCGGTGAAACCCGTGGCAACCTGGCGGCCGGCGGTCGTGGCGAAGCGCGTCCGTTGACCGAGAAAGACCGCTGGATCGCGGCCCAGGTCGGCCCGACCCTGCGCGAGAAAGGCCTGCTGTTCGTGGGCCTGGACGTGATCGGCGAGCACCTGACGGAAATCAACGTCACCAGCCCGACCTGCATCCGCGAGATTGACAACGCCTTTGGCACCGACATCGGCGGGATGCTGATGGATGCCATCGATCAGAAGCTCAAGGCTCGTTGATCCAGATCCTGCTGAAGGAAACCCACATTGCGTTATCATGCCCGGCCTGAAAAAAACGCGATGTTGGTTTCCTTGTCATGACACTCCCGTCCGATCTGCCCCCAGAGCTTGCCCATCGTGGCGTGCGCCCGGCCGATCGCCTCGGTTTTACCCTGTTCCTGGCGGCACTGATCCACCTGGCCTTGCTGCTGGGCGTCGGGTTTGCCACGGTCGAACCCAAGCAGATCAGCCGGACGCTGGAAATCACCCTGGCCACCTTCAAGAGCGAAACGAAGCCGGCAAAGGCGGATTTCCTGGCCCAGGAAAACCAGCAGGGCAGCGGCACCCTGGAAGAAAAGGCGATTCCCAAGACCACCGAGATCGCACCGTTCCAGGACAATAAGGTGCAAAAGATCACCCCACCGCCCTCGGCCAAGCCCGAAGTGCAGGAAACGGCGCCCAAGGCCGCCGTGACCACCGTGGCGCCCAAACCGAAAAAAGCCCCGGTCAAGGAAGAGGTCAAGCCCGATCCCAAGCCCAAGGCGCCGGCACCCACTTTCGACAGTTCCCAGCTGTCCAGCGACATCGCCAGCCTGGAAGCCGAACTGGCCCAGGAGCAACAGCTGTATGCCAAACGCCCGCGCATCCACCGCCTGAGCGCCGCCTCGACCATGCGCGACAAGGGCGCCTGGTACAAGGACGAATGGCGCAAGAAGGTCGAGCGCATCGGCAACCTCAACTACCCCGACGAAGCCCGGCGCAAACAGATCTACGGCAACTTGCGGCTCATGGTCTCGATCAACCGCGACGGCTCGCTGTATGAAGTATTGGTGCTGGAGTCCTCCGGCCAGCCACTGCTGGACCAAGCCGCCCAGCGGATCGTGCGCCTGGCTGCACCGTTCGCGCCGTTTACCGGGGATTTGTCGGACATCGACCGGCTGGAAATCATCCGCACCTGGAAGTTTGCCCGGGGCGACCGGCTTTTCAGCAATTGATCCACCGCCAATCCCTTTGTGGGAGCGAGCTTGCTCGCGATAGCCATGGATCATTCAACATGGATGGCGACTGACACATCGCATCGCGAGCAAGCTCGCTCCCACAGGGTTTTCATGTCGGTTTCGGGTATTTCCTGCACATCCCCAGCTTGTCAGTTCGCCCCTCGGCCGCCACACTAGCGCCTATGAAAAACGTCAGCCCCACCTACCTCAAGCATCAATTCCTGATTGCCATGCCGCACATGGCTGATCCGCACTTTGCCCACACCTTGACCTACATCGTCGAGCACACGGCCAATGGCGCCATGGGGCTGGTGATCAATCGCCCGCAGGAGCTGAACCTGGCGGACATTCTTGAGCAGTTGCGTCCCGACATCGAACCGCCAATCCTGTGCCAGCACGTGCCGATTTTCATCGGCGGCCCGGTGCAGACCGATCGCGGTTTCGTGCTCCATCCGTCGGGGCCGACCTACCAGGCCACCGTGGACCTGAACGGCGTGTCGCTGTCCACGTCCCAGGACGTGCTGTTCGCCATCGCCGACGGTGTAGGCCCGGAAAAAAGCCTGATCGCCCTCGGCTATGCCGGTTGGGAAGCCGGGCAACTGGAAGCCGAGCTGGCCGACAACGCCTGGCTGACGTGCCCGTTCGACGCCGACATCCTGTTCAACACCAGCAGCGAACTGCGCCTGGAAGCGGCGGCCAGCCGGCTGGGGGTCAACCTCAGTCTGCTCACCAGCCAGGCGGGACACGCCTGATGGCCCTGCGCCTGCTACTGGGTTTCGACTACGGCACCAAACAGATCGGCGTCGCGGTGGGCCAGGTCATCACCGGCCAGGCCCGCGAACTGTGCACGTTGAAGGCGCAGAACGGCATTCCCGACTGGAACCAGGTCGAAGCGCTGATCAAGGAATGGAAACCTGACGCCGTGGTGGTCGGCCTGCCGCTGAACATGGACGGGACGCCCAGCGACATGTGCCTGCGCGCCGAAAAATTCGCCCGCAGGCTCAATGGCCGCTTCAACTTGCCCTTTTATACTCATGACGAACGCCTGACCACCTTCGAAGCCAAGGGCGAGCGCCTGGTGCGTGGTGGGCAGAAAGGCAGTTACCGCGACAACCCGGTGGACGCCATCGCGGCCGCCCTGCTGCTGCAAGGCTGGCTCGACGCCAACACCGCTCTGTTTGAAACCTGATTTTTTTACAAAGCGCCGCCAAGGCGCTTTCTTTTAGCGATAAGCCGCGCCACTCACCACCGGCCCGGGAACCTGAAGGAGCCAGCATGAGCCTGCCCAATCCTGCCGAACTGATCAGCCAGATGGCGATTCGTCTCACGGCGCACCTGGAACACCGCGGCATCAGCGAACCGCGCTACATCGGTATTCGCACCGGTGGCGTCTGGGTCGCCCAGGCCTTGCTCGATGAACTGGGCAGCCAATCGCCCTTGGGCACCCTGGATGTGTCGTTCTACCGCGACGACTTCAGCCAGAACGGCCTGCACCCGCAAGTGCGCCCTTCGGCCCTGCCGTTCGAGATTGAAGGCCAGCATCTGGTATTGATCGACGACGTGCTGATGAGTGGCCGGACCATCCGCGCCGCCATGAACGAACTGTTCGACTATGGCCGCCCGGCCAGTGTGACCCTGGTGTGCCTGCTGGACCTGGACGCCGGCGAGCTGCCGATCCGCCCGAACGTGGTCGGCGCGACGCTGACGCTGGCCGCCCATGAGCGGGTCAAGCTCTCCGGCCCATCGCCGCTGCAACTCGAACTGCAAGACCTTGCCCTTTAACTGCCCTTGTAAGAGTCCATCGCGATGACGCCTCTCGAAACCAAGCGCCCGCTGCAGCTCAACGATCAGGGCCAGCTGCGGCACTTCCTGTCCCTCGACGGCCTGCGCCGCGAGCTGCTGACGGAAATCCTCGACACCGCCGACTCGTTCCTTGAGGTCGGTGCCCGGGCGGTGAAGAAAGTCCCGCTGCTGCGCGGCAAGACCGTGTGCAACGTGTTCTTCGAAAACTCCACCCGCACCCGCACCACCTTCGAACTGGCGGCCCAGCGGCTCTCGGCGGACGTGATCACCCTCAACGTGTCGACATCCTCGGCGAGCAAGGGCGAAACCCTGCTCGACACCCTGCGCAACCTCGAAGCCATGGCTGCCGACATGTTCGTCGTGCGTCACGGTGATTCCGGCGCCGCGCACTTCATTGCCGAACACGTGTGCCCGCAGGTGGCGATCATCAATGGCGGTGACGGCCGTCATGCCCATCCGACCCAGGGCATGCTGGACATGCTGACCATCCGCCGGCACAAGGGCAGCTTCGAGAACCTGTCGGTGGCCATCGTCGGCGACATCCTGCACTCGCGGGTGGCCCGTTCGAACATGCTGGCCCTCAAGACCCTCGGTTGCCCGGACATCCGCGTGATCGCGCCGAAGACCCTGCTGCCCATCGGCGTCGAGCAATACGGCGTGAAGGTCTACACCGACATGACCGAAGGCCTCAAGGATGTGGACGTGGTGATCATGCTGCGCCTGCAACGTGAACGCATGACCGGCGGCTTGCTGCCCAGCGAAGGCGAGTTCTACCGCCTGTTCGGCCTGACCACCGCCCGCCTGGCCGGGGCCAAGCCGGACGCCATCGTCATGCACCCCGGACCGATCAACCGCGGCGTGGAAATCGAGTCGGCAGTGGCCGACGGTCCGCACTCGGTGATCCTCAACCAAGTGACCTACGGCATCGCCATCCGCATGGCCGTGCTGTCCATGGCCATGAGCGGGCAAACGGCCCAGCGCCAATTCGACCAGGAGAACGCCCAGTGAAGCTCAGCATTCTCGGCGCACGCTTGATCGATCCAGCCAGTGGCCTGGATCAAGTGACCGACATCCATATCGATGCCTGCAAGATCGTCGCCCTGGGCGCCGCTCCGGTCGGCTTCGTGGCCGTCGAGGTCCTCGACGCCCATGGCCTGGTGGCCGCCCCTGGCCTGGTGGACCTGAACGTCGCCCTGCGCGAACCCGGCTACAGCCGTAAAGGCAGCATCGTCAGTGAAACCCGGGCCGCCGCCGCTGGTGGCGTCACCAGTCTGTGCTGTCCGCCGCAGACCAAACCGGTGCTGGATACGTCGGCCGTGGCCGAACTGATCCTCGACCGCGCCCGCGAGGCCGGCAACGCCAAGGTCTTCCCCATCGGTGCGTTGAGCAAAGGCCTCGACGGCGAGCAACTGGCAGAGCTCATCGCGCTGCGCGACGCCGGTTGCGTGGCATTCGGCAACGGCCTGAACACGTTTCGCAACACCCGCACCTTGTGCCGCGCCCTGGAATACGCGGCGACCTTCGGCCTGACGGTGATCTTCAACTCGCAGGATCACGACCTGGCCGAAGGCGGCCTCGCTCACGAAGGCCCGACCGCCAGTTTCCTTGGCCTGCCGGGCATTCCGGAAACCGCAGAGACCGTGGCCCTGGCCCGGGACCTGCTGTTGGTGGAACAGAGCGGCGTACGCGCGCACTTCAGCCAACTGACCAGTGCCCGCGGCGCGGCACTGATCGCCCAGGCCCAGGCCCGCGGGCTGCCAGTCACCGCCGATGTGGCGCTGTACCAGTTGATCCTGACCGACGAAGCGCTGATCGACTTCAACAGCGTCTATCACGTCCAGCCGCCGCTGCGCACCCGCGCCGACCGCGACGGCCTGCGCGAGGCGGTGAAATCCGGGGTGATCTCGGCCATCTCCAGCCATCACCAACCCCATGAGCGCGATGCCAAGCTGGCACCGTTCGGCGCCACCGAGCCGGGCATCAGCAGCGTCGAACTGCTGCTGCCGCTGGCCCTGACGCTGGTGGAAGACGGCTTGCTGGACCTGCCGACCCTGCTGGCACGCCTGAGCGCCGGCCCGGCCCAGGCGCTGCAATTGCCGGCGGGGAAACTGGCGGTTGGCGCGGCGGCGGATTTGGTGCTGTTCGATCCCACGGCGTCCACTGTGGCAGGTGAAGCCTGGCGCTCCAAGGGCGACAACTGCCCGTTCCTGGGCCACAGTTTGCCGGGTGTGGTGCGCTACACCTTGATGGACGGGCGGATAACCCACCAGGCCTGATACCGCGTCGCCCTTATCGCGAGCAGGCTCGCTCCCACATTGGATCTTCAGTGATCACATGATTTGTGAACACCTCGGATTAAATGTGGGAGCGAGCCTGCTCGCGAATGTAGGCAACTCGGTCTAGCTGACTTAGTGAAAAGCCCCCCGCTTCTGCGCATTGCGAATCGAAACCTGATCGTTCAGCGTCCAGAAGTCATACAGCACCCCCAGGAAAAACACCCCACCCGTCAGCAGGTAAAGGATCCCGCTGAGCCATTTGCCCTGGTACATGCGGTGTACACCCAACACGCCGAGAAACGTCAGCAGGACCCACGCCACGCTGTATTCGAGGGGACCCGGGGTAAAACGCAAGTCCGCTTCGCGATCCATGGCCGGGATCAGGAACAGGTCGATCAACCAACCGATGCCCAGCAGGCCGAAGGTGAAGAACCAGATCGTGCCGGTGACCGGCTTGCCGTAATAGAAGCGGTGGGCGCCGGTGAAGCCGAAAATCCAGAGCAAATAGCCAATGACTTTGCTGTGGGTATCCCGGATAGCGTCCTGTTGATAGCTGTTCATGAATGGCCTCTTTGCCTCGATAGATAAATTTTTTCGGACTTTTTGTGACTTTTTTGTGTCTGGCCGACAGGCGGTTCCGGACCACTTGAACCAAGGAAACCCCCGTGGTGTCGGGGTTCTGTCGGACAATCGGGACAATTTGCCGCAATTGTGCGGGGTTCGTGGCGGCTTTCGAATCGACAAACGGCCTCAGGAACGCGGAAAAAGCTGTTATAAAGTTGCGCGCTAACCTCTAAGAGCCCTGCCTAATGCGTCCATTTTTCAAGACATGGCTAACCATTTGCCTATTAATGCCACTGGCCGCCCACGCCACCAATCGTGAGCAACGTCTTCCCAACGTCAACGGCTACACTCCGAAATCCCATGTTTCTGCTCCTTCGAGCAAGAACAAGCAAAACGTCCAGCGCTTGAGCACAGCTAACAGCAAGCTGGTTCCGCCGATGGCGACCAAAACCAGCAGCAACGTATTGAGCCGCGCCGTAAATGTACTCGGCACACCTTATCGTTGGGGCGGCAGCAGCCCAAGTAAAGGCTTCGATTGCAGCGGTTTGGTGAAATATGCTTTCAACGACGCCACGTTCGACCTGCCACGCACTTCCAATGCGATGGCCTCCGGTCACGGCGAGAAAGTCGATCGCAAGGATCTCAAGCCCGGCGACCTGATTTTCTTCAAGCTCAAGAGCCGGCGAGTCAACCACGTTGCCATCTACCTGGGCAATGACCGCTTCATCCATGCTCCGCGCCGTGGCAAGTCGGTGAGCATCGACACCTTGAACAAACCGTATTGGAACACCCATTACGTGGTTGCCAAGCGCGTCTTGCCGAAAGAGCCGGGTGGGTTGCGGGTGGTTCAGCGCTGATCTGAAGCGCCCTGTGGCGAGGGAGCTTGCTCCCGCTGGGTGGCGCAGCCGCCCCAAACAGACCCATGATCTCTGTGGCCCCCATTATTTTGGGTCCGCTTCGCGGCCCAGCGGGAGCAAGCTCCCTCGCCACAGGGGTTCCACCATCCCTCTCTAAAAGTTATCCGGCGTACGCGCCTTCTCCCGCGCATGCTCGCGGCTGATCAGACCTTTGCTCAGCAAATCCTTCAAACACATATCCAGCGTCTGCATCCCCAACGAACCGCCGGTCTGGATCGACGAGTACATCTGCGCGATTTTGTCTTCGCGGATCAGGTTCCGGATAGCCGAGGTGCCCAGCATGATCTCGTGCGCGGCAATCCGGCCTCCACCGATTTTCTTGACCAGTGTTTGTGAAATCACCGCCTGCAGTGACTCCGACAGCATCGAGCGAACCATGGACTTCTCGTCGCCGGGGAACACGTCGACCACCCGGTCGATGGTCTTGGCCGCCGACGTGGTGTGCAGGGTGCCGAACACCAGGTGCCCGGTTTCAGCGGCGGTCAGCGCCAGGCGAATGGTTTCCAGATCGCGCATCTCCCCCACCAGGATTACGTCCGGGTCTTCCCGCAGCGCCGAACGCAGGGCCGTGGAGAAGCTTTGGGTATCGCGGTGCACTTCGCGCTGGTTGATCAGGCACTTGCGTGGTTCGTGGACAAATTCGATGGGGTCCTCAATGGTGAGGATGTGATGGTGCTTGTGGCTGTTGAGGTAGTCGATCATCGCCGCCAGGGTGGTGGATTTACCCGAGCCGGTCGGTCCAGTCACCAACACCAGCCCGCGCGGCGATTCGGTCACTTTGCGAAACACCTCGCCCATCCCCAGGTCTTCCATGGTCAGGACTTTCGACGGGATGGTACGGAACACCGCCCCTGCGCCGCGATTCTGATTGAAGGCGTTGACCCGAAACCGGGCGACGCCCGGCACGTCGAAGGAAAAATCGGTTTCCAGGAATTTTTCGTAATCCACCCGCTGCCGGTCGTTCATGATGTCGTAGATCAGCTCATGAACCTGCTTGTGGTCCAGCGCCGGCAGGTTGATCCGCCGTACATCGCCATCGACGCGGATCATCGGCGGCAGCCCAGCGGACAGGTGCAAGTCCGACGCGCCCTGTTTGGCGCTGAACGCCAGTAACTCAGTGATATCCATAGCGCTCCTCAATTCCAGTAGAATGCCGCGAACCTCACCGCTGGCGCTTCCTTATGTCCACGATAGCAGACAACATTGCTCAGGTTAGTTCGCGTATCCGCGCTGCGGAGCAGGCCGCCCAGCGTGCCGAGGGCGGTGTCCAGCTGCTGGCCGTGAGCAAGACCAAGCCCGCCCAGGCCTTGCGCGAAGCCCATGCCGCCGGCCTGCGGGACTTCGGCGAGAACTATCTGCAAGAAGCACTGGGCAAACAGGCCGAACTGACCGACCTGCCCTTGATCTGGCACTTCATCGGCCCCATTCAATCGAACAAGACGCGCGCTATTGCCGAACACTTCGACTGGGTGCATTCCGTGGATCGCTTGAAAGTTGCACAACGCCTGTCCGAGCAGCGCCCCGCCGAGCTGCCGCCGCTGAACATCTGCATCCAGGTCAATGTCAGCGGTGAAGCCAGCAAGTCCGGTTGCACCCCCGCCGACCTGCCCGCGCTGGCAAACGCCATCGGCGCCTTGCCACGCCTGAAGCTGCGCGGGTTGATGGCGATTCCCGAGCCGACCGATGATCGCGACGCCCAGGATGCCGCCTTCGCCGCTGTGCAACGTTTGCAAGCCAGCCTGGACCTGCCACTGGACACCCTCTCCATGGGCATGAGCCATGACCTCGAGTCGGCCATTGCCCAGGGCGCCACTTGGGTGCGCATCGGTACCGCATTGTTTGGTGCCCGCGACTACGGTCACTCCTGAAGCATGACCCACTCATTTCTTTAATAAGGACCTGTCATGAGCAACACGCGTATTGCCTTCATCGGCGCCGGCAACATGGCCGCCAGCCTGATCGGCGGCCTGCGGGCCAAGGGCCTGGACGCTTCCCGGATCCGCGCCAGCGATCCGGGTGAAGAGACCCGCACCCGCGTGAGCGCCGAGCATGGCATCGACACCTTCGCCGACAACGCCCAGGCCATCGACGGCGTGGACGTCATCGTGCTGGCGGTCAAGCCGCAAGCGATGAAAACCGTGTGCGAAGCCCTGCGCCCAAGCCTCAAGCCCCATCAACTGGTGGTGTCGATTGCTGCGGGCATCACCTGCGCCAGCATGAACAACTGGCTAGGTGCCCAGCCGATCGTACGGTGCATGCCCAATACCCCGGCGCTGTTGCGCCAAGGCGTCAGCGGGCTGTTCGCCACCGCACAAGTGACCGCAGAGCAACGCCAGCAGGCCGAAGAATTGCTGTCGGCCGTCGGCCTGGCACTGTGGCTGGAAACCGAGCAACAACTGGACGCCGTCACCGCCGTCTCTGGCTCGGGCCCGGCCTACTTCTTCCTGCTGATCGAAGCCATGACCGCCGCTGGCGAGAAACTCGGCCTGCCGCGGGAGATCGCCGCCCAACTGACCGTGCAAACCGCCTTGGGCGCCGCGCACATGGCGGCCTCCAGCGATGTCGACGCGGCCGAGCTGCGTCGCCGCGTAACCTCGCCGGCCGGCACCACCGAAGCCGCCATCAAATCGTTCCAGGCCGGGGGCTTCGAAGCCCTGGTGGAAAATGCACTCGGCGCCGCCGCGCACCGCTCGGCCGAAATGGCCGAACAACTGGGCCAATAAGGAGCCATTCATGATTGGATTGAACACTGCAGCGGTCTACGTGCTGCAAACCCTCGGCAGCCTGTACTTGCTGATCGTGTTGCTGCGCTTCGTGCTGCAACTGGTGCGCGCCAACTTCTACAACCCGCTGTGCCAGTTCATCGTCAAGGCCACCCAGCCGCTGCTCAAGCCGCTGCGTCGGATCATCCCAAGCGTGTTCGGCCTGGACATGTCCTCTCTGGTGCTGGCGATCCTGGTGCAACTGGCGCTGATGGCCCTGACCCTGCTGCTGACCTACGGCACCACCGGTAACCCGCTGCAGCTGCTGATCTGGTCGCTCATTGGCGTGACCGCGCTGTTCCTGAAGATTTTCTTCTTCGCCCTGATCATCAGCGTGATCCTGTCGTGGGTCGCACCCGCCAGCCACAACCCCGGTGCCGAACTGGTGAACCAGATCTGCGAACCGGCCCTCGCGCCGTTCCGCCGTATCGTGCCAAACCTTGGCGGCCTGGATATCTCGCCGATCCTGGCGTTCATGGTGCTCAAGCTGATCGACATGCTGGTGATCAACAACCTGGCAGCAATGACGCTGATGCCGGATATCCTGCGCCTGCTGATCTGAGCCACATGAGCTACTTTCGTTGGGACGGCGACGACCTGATCCTGGAGTGCCACCTGCAACCAGCAGCCCGCAGCGATGATTTCGCCGGGCTGCACGGTGACCGCCTCAAGATCCGTCTCACCGCCCCGCCGGTCGAGGGCAAGGCCAACGCGTACCTGATGGCGTTCCTGGCCAAGGCGTTTGGCGTGTCCAAGAGCCAGGTCAGCCTGATCAGCGGCGAATTGAACCGGCAGAAGCGGGTGCGGATTCATGCGCCGAAGAAGCTGCCGGAGTTGCCTGGGTTCGTCCGGCCTACCTGATGAATGACCAACCCTGTGGCGAGGGAGCTTGCTCCCGCTGGGCTGCGAAGCAGCCCCCAACCAGGCACTGATGGCATGGGACATCCGCCTGACAGGGCCGCTTCGCGCCCCAGCGGGAGCAAGCTCCCTCGCCACAAAGAAACTCATCCGGCGCAGGGTTTTCACTCAAGAAACAATCAGCTCAGCCCGTTGCTTGCCGCTTGCCACAGCGGTCTTTAGACTTACGCCTCATTTCAACGCGAGCAGGGTCGATGCCAGCTGCCTTTCCCCCCGATTCCGTTGGTCTGGTGACGCCGCAAACGGCGCATTTCAGCGAGCCCCTGGCCCTGGCCTGCGGCCGTTCGTTGCCAGCCTATGACCTGATCTACGAAACCTACGGCACCCTCAATGCCACGGCGAGCAACGCCGTGCTGATTTGCCACGCCTTGTCGGGGCATCACCATGCCGCCGGCTACCACAGCATCGACGACCGCAAGCCAGGTTGGTGGGACAGTTGCATCGGCCCGGGCAAGCCCATCGATACCAGCAAATTTTTCGTGGTCAGCCTGAACAACCTCGGTGGCTGCAACGGCTCCACGGGTCCCAGCAGCCTCAACCCGGACACCGGCAAGCCCTTCGGCGCCGACTTCCCGGTACTGACCGTCGAAGACTGGGTCCACAGCCAAGCACGCCTGGCCGATCGCCTCGGCATCGCACAGTGGGCCGCAGTCATCGGTGGCAGCCTGGGCGGCATGCAAGCGTTGCAGTGGACCATCACCTACCCGGACCGCGTGCGCCATTGCCTGGCGATCGCCTCGGCCCCGAAGCTGTCGGCGCAGAACATCGCCTTCAACGAAGTGGCGCGCCAGGCGATCCTCACCGATCCCGAATTCCACGGTGGCTCGTTCCAGGAACACGGCGTGATCCCCAAGCGCGGCTTGATGCTGGCGCGGATGGTCGGGCACATCACCTACCTGTCCGATGACTCGATGGGCGAAAAATTCGGCCGTGGCCTCAAGAGCGAGAAGCTCAACTACGACTTCCACAGCGTCGAGTTCCAGGTGGAAAGCTACCTGCGCTACCAGGGCGAGGAGTTCTCCGGGCGCTTCGACGCCAATACCTACCTGTTGATGACCAAGGCGCTGGATTACTTCGATCCAGCGGCGAACTTCGACGATAACCTGGCGAAAACCTTCGCCGGCGCCACCGCCAAGTTCTGCGTGATGTCGTTCACCACCGATTGGCGCTTCTCCCCGGCGCGCTCCCGGGAATTGGTGGACGCGCTGATGGCCGCGCGCAAGGACGTCTGCTACCTGGAGATCGACGCACCCCAGGGCCACGACGCCTTTTTGATCCCGATCCCGCGCTACCTGCAGGCGTTCGGCAACTACATGAACCGTATAACGCTGTGAGGACGCCATGAGAGCCGATCTGGACATCATCCAGGAATGGATCCCCGCCGGCAGCCGCGTGCTCGACCTGGGCTGCGGCAACGGCGAACTGCTGACCTGGCTGCGGGACAACAAGCAAGTGACCGGCTACGGCCTGGAAAACGACCCGGACAACATCGCCGAGTGCGTGGCCAAGGGCATCAACGTGATCGAGCAGGACCTGGACAAGGGCCTGGGCAACTTCGCCAGCAACAGCTTCGACGTCGTGGTCATGACCCAGGCGCTGCAAGCGGTGCACTACCCGGACAAGATCCTCGACGAAATGCTGCGGGTCGGGCGCCAGTGCATCATCACCTTCCCCAATTTCGGGCATTGGCGTTGCCGCTGGTACCTGGCGAGCAAGGGCCGCATGCCGGTATCGGATTTCCTGCCCTACACCTGGTACAACACGCCGAACATCCACTTCTGTACCTTCGAGGATTTCGAGGCACTGTGCCGCGAACGCCAGGCCAAGGTCATCGATCGCCTGGCGGTGGACCAACAGCACCGCCACGGGTGGGCCAGCAAGCTATGGCCTAATCTGTTAGGTGAAATAGGCATCTATCGGGTCAGCAGCCCAGGCCTTGCCGATCATCAGGTCGCGGTGTAATCCCCGGCCGTACCAGGAGCACGACATGAAACGTCTAGGGTTGTTTCTCATCACCGCCTGCCTGAGTGTTGGCGCCATGGCCGCCGATGTCATCAAGGGCGAGCGCAAGGAAGTGTTCGGTGACGTCACCGTGCACTACAACACGTTCAACTCCACCTTCCTGACGCCGGACATTGCCAAGGCTGCCGAGCTGATTCGCAGCAAGAACCAAGGTGTGATCAATGTCTCGGTGATCAAAAGCGGCAAGCCATTGATCGCCAATGTCAGCGGCACGGTGAAGGACCTGACCAGCAAGACCGTCCCCCTCTCCTTCCGCCAGATCACCGAACAAGGCGCGATCTATTACATCGCCCAGTATCCAGTGGACCAACAGGAAACCCGCACCTTTGAAATCAAGGTGCAAACCGGCGACAAGATCAACACCATCAACTTCAACCAGGAACTGTTCCCGGGCCAATGATGAACCTCACCCAACTCGTACTGGCCAGCCACAACGCCGGCAAGCTCAAGGAACTCCAGGCCATGCTCGGTGGATCGGTGCAGTTGCGCTCGATTGGCGAGTTCAGCCAGGTGGAACCTGAAGAAACCGGTCTGTCATTCGTCGAGAACGCCATCCTCAAGGCCCGCAACGCCGCGCGCATCTCGGGCCTGCCGGCGTTGGCCGACGATTCCGGGCTGGCGGTGGACTTTCTCGGCGGCGCGCCGGGCATCTACTCGGCCCGTTACGCCGACGGCCAAGGAGACGCGGCGAACAACGCCAAGCTGCTCGAGGCTCTCAAGGACGTACCGGAAGCCGAGCGCGGCGCGCAGTTCGTGTGCGTCCTGGCCCTGGTCCGGCATGCCGATGATCCGCTGCCGATCCTGTGCGAAGGCTTGTGGCACGGGCGCATTCTCACCGAAGCCAGCGGCGAACACGGTTTCGGCTACGACCCGCTGTTCTGGGTCCCGGAACGCAATTGCTCCAGCGCCGAGCTGGGCCCGGTGGAAAAGAACCAACTGAGCCACCGCGCCCGCGCCATGGCCCTGCTGCGTCAACGCCTGGGCCTGCAATGACCACTGATTCTCCCGCACCGCTGATTCACGGCGGCGCACACACACCTCGGGCGCCGCTGCCGGTGCTGCCGCCGCTGGCGTTGTACATCCACATCCCGTGGTGTGTACGCAAATGCCCTTACTGCGATTTCAACTCCCACACCGCCAGCCCGCAGCTGCCGGAAGAGGAATACGTCGACGCTTTGCTGGCCGATCTCGATCAGGACCTGCACGGGGTTCATGGCCGCGAACTGAGCTCGATCTTCTTCGGTGGCGGCACGCCAAGCCTGTTCAGTGCCCAGGCCCTGGGCCGATTGCTCAAGGGGGTCGAGGCGCGGATAGCGTTTGCCCATGACATTGAAATCACCCTGGAAGCCAACCCTGGCACGTTCGAGCAAGAGAAGTTCGTCGCTTACCGGGCCCTGGGCATCAATCGCCTGTCCATCGGCATCCAGAGCTTCCAGCAGGCCAAGCTCGAGGCCCTGGGGCGGATCCACAACGGTGACGAGGCAGTGCGCGCTGCCGGCATGGCCCGTCAGGCCGGGTTCGACAACTTCAACCTAGACTTGATGCATGGCCTGCCCGACCAGTCCCTCGACGACGCCTTGAGTGATTTGCGCCAAGCCATCGCCTTGAAGCCGACCCACCTGTCCTGGTATCAACTGACCCTGGAACCGAACACGGTGTTCTGGAACCAGCCGCCGACATTGCCGGAAGACGACACGCTGTGGGACATCCAGGAAGCCGGGCAAGCACTGCTGGCCCAGCACGGCTACGCCCAATACGAAGTCTCGGCCTACGCCCAACCCGGTCGGGCGGCGCGGCATAACCTCAATTATTGGAGTTTCGGCGACTTCATCGGCATCGGCGCCGGCGCCCATGGCAAGCTCAGCCATCCGGACGGGCGCATCGTGCGCACCTGGAAGACCCGCCTGCCCAAGGACTACCTCAACCCGGCCAAGCGCTTCCTCGCCGGCGAGAAAACCCTGGCCAACGAAGAGCTGCCCTTCGAGTTCCTGATGAACGCCCTGCGCCTGACTGAAGGCGTGGAAGCGCGGCTATACCCGGAGCGCACAGGCCTGCCCCTGGAAAGCCTGGCCGAAGGCCGGCGCGATGCAGAACAAAGTGGGTTGTTGCAGGTCGAGCCGACACGTCTGGCGGCCACCGAGCGCGGACAGCTGTTCCTCAACGACTTGCTGCAGACATTTTTGAGCTAATTACCCAAACAAGGAAATCGAATGGATCTGGTACTCGACCTGCTCGCCACCGTGTCCCGCTGGAGCCGCAGCAACCTGTCGGAAATCTCCCTGGCACTGGTAGGTTGCCTGCTGGTGCTGTTTGGCGCTGACATCAAGGGCTGGGTCGAGCAGCGCCTGGGCAGCATTGCCGGCGCCTTGCGCGTCCCCTTGATCGCCCTGCTGTGCATGATCGGCAGCGGCGCGGCACTGATCTACGCCACGCCGTGGGTCGTCAGGGGGCTGAGCCAGTTCAACAACTACAGCCTGGCGCCGGTATTGTTGGTGGTGCTGGTGTTGATTGGCGTGGTGGCGGATCGTCGCTGATCCCTCAGACGCCACAAAACAAATGTGGGAGCGAGCCTGCTCGCGAATGCGGTGTGTCAATCAACGAAACATCGTCTGACACACCCTCTTCGCGAGCAGGCTCGCTCCCACAGGAGATCCCATTTCAACAGGATCTTCGGGTGCTTACGCCACCTTCTCGAACTTCAAATCCCAAACCCCATGCCCCAGCCGTTCTCCACGGCGTTCGAACTTGGTGACCGGCCGTTCGGCCGGGCGTGGGACGCACTTGCCGTCTTCGGCCAGATTGCGATATCCCGGCGCGACGTTCATCACTTCCAGCATGTATTCGGCGTAGGGCTCCCAGTCGGTGGCCATGTGCAGCACACCGCCGACCTTCAACTTGCTGCGCACCAGCTCAGCGAACGACGCCTGGACGATACGGCGCTTGTGGTGACGGCTTTTGTGCCACGGGTCCGGGAAGAACAGCATCAGCCGATCAAGGCTGTTGTCGGCCACGCAGCGGTTGAGCACTTCGATAGCGTCGCAATCGTAGACCCGCAGGTTGGTCAGCCCTTGGGTCAGCACGCCGTTGAGCAGCGCACCGACGCCAGGACGGTGTACTTCCACGCCGATGAAATCCTGCTCCGGCGCGGCGGCGGCCATTTCCAGCAGCGAGTGGCCCATGCCAAAGCCGATTTCCAGCGAGCGCGGGGCCGAACGGCCGAACAACTGGTCAAAATCCACCGGCGCATCGGCCAGGGGCAGGACAAACAGCGGCGTGCCCTGGTCCAGGCCACGTTGCTGGCCTTCGGTCATGCGCCCGGCGCGCATCACGAAACTCTTGATGCGGCGGTGTTGGCGCTCTTCGCCTTCTTCCGGCAGGACAGGCGTGTCGTTCGATTCAGTCATCAATGGCTCTTACTTGATCAGACCATCCAGCGGCGAGGAGGCGCTGGCGTAGAGTTTTTTCGGCATGCGGCCGGCAAGGTACGCCAGGCGCCCGGCGACAATGGCGTGTTTCATCGCTTCGGCCATCAGGATCGGTTGCTGGGCGTGGGCGATGGCGGAGTTCATCAGCACCGCTTCGCAACCCAGTTCCATGGCGATGGTCGCGTCGGAGGCGGTACCGACACCGGCATCCACCAGCACCGGGATCTTGGCTTCTTCAAGGATGATCTGCAGGTTGTACGGGTTGCAGATCCCCAGGCCCGTGCCGATCAAACCGGCCAGCGGCATGACCGCGATGCAGCCGATTTCCGCCAGTTGACGGGCGATGATCGGGTCATCGCTGGTGTACACCATCACGTCGAAACCTTCCTTGACCAGGGTTTCTGCGGCCTTGAGGGTTTCGATCACGTTGGGGAACAAGGTTTTCTGGTCAGCCAGCACTTCCAGTTTCACCAGGTTGTGGCCGTCGAGCAGTTCGCGGGCCAAGCGGCAGGTGCGCACGGCCTCGATGGCGTCGAAGCAGCCGGCGGTGTTCGGCAGGATGGTGTAGCGATCTGGCGGCAGGATATCCAGCAGGTTCGGCTCGCCCGGGTTCTGGCCGATGTTGGTCCGGCGCACGGCGACGGTCACGATCTCGGCGCCCGAGGCTTCGATGGCCAGGCGGGTTTCTTCCATGTCGCGGTACTTGCCGGTGCCTACCAGCAAGCGCGACTGGTAGGTACGACCGGCCAGGACGAAGGGCTTGTCGCTACGAACGATGCTCATGGGAAATCCTCTGTTGGGGTGAGGTTCTTGCGAAATGCTGTGAAACCGAGGCGACTAGCCGCCGCCGATGGCGTGGACCACTTCGACGCTGTCGCCGTCGTTCAAGGTGGTTTCGGCGTGCTGGCTGCGCGGGACGATATCCAGGTTGAGCTCCACCGCCACACGGCGTCCGGTGAGGTCCAGACGGGTCAGCAGGGCCGCAACGGTTTCACCGTCGGGCAGATCAAGGGGGTCGCCGTTCAACTGAATGCGCATGCCGGAAGCCGCCATCATTTTTAGGGGCTGGCATTCTAGCCCGATCAGTCAGGGTGACCCAAGCCATTCGTCATGAAATGGACCGCCCGGTCAGCCCAGCCGCCAAGCGGCAAGCCCCAGGCACAGCCAGCCGATCAGGAACGCCACGCCGCCAAACGGCGTGATGATGCCCAGCTTGCTGATGCCCGTAAGGGTCAACAGGTACAGGCTGCCGGAGAACAACAGGATGCCGATCACAAACGAAATACCGGCCCAGGTGACGATGCGACCGGGAATGTGTGTGGCCAGCAGCGCAACGCCCAGCAACGCCAGGGTGTGCACCAGTTGATAGGTGACGCCGGTGTGGAAAATCGCCAGGTAATCGGCGCTCAGGCGGTTTTTCAGGCCGTGGGCGGCAAATGCTCCCAGCGCCACGCCCGTGAAGCCGAAAAAAGCAGCCAGCATCAGAAAGCTACGCAGCATGAGAACTCCAATCAGACTCGGTGGACAGGGTCTGTATAATGGCCCGCTCGACGGGTTCGGCCAAGCCATCTCTATGCTGCGTTCATTGTTTCGACGATTCGTTAAAGCCCTGCTCTGGTTCGCCGTCGGCAGCGTTGTACTGGTGCTGCTGTTTCGCGTGGTGCCGCCGCCGTTCACGGCGCTGATGATCGAGCGCAAGGTCGAATCCTGGTTCGGCGGCGAACCGATCGACCTGCAACGCACCTGGCAGCCTTGGGACAAGATCTCCGACAGCCTCAAGGTTGCGGTGATTGCCGGCGAAGACCAGAAATTTCCTGAGCACTGGGGCTTCGACATCGGCGCGATCCAGGCCGCGTTTGCCCACAATGGGCGCGGCGGTTCGATTCGCGGCGCCAGTACCCTCAGCCAGCAAGTGTCCAAGAACCTGTTCCTGTGGTCGGGCCGCAGTTGGTTGCGCAAAGGGCTGGAGGCCTGGTTCACCGCCCTGATCGAAGTGCTCTGGCCCAAGCAGCGGATCCTCGAGGTGTACCTCAACAGCGTCGAGTGGGATGACGGTGTGTTCGGGGCTGAAGCCGCGGCACGCCATCATTTTCGCGTCAGCGCCGACGCCTTGTCCCGGCAGCAGGCAAGCGTACTGGCGGCGGTCTTGCCCAACCCACGGGTATGGAACGCCAGCCGGCCGAGCCCTTACGTGCTACGGCGGGCGAGCTGGATTCGCCAGCAGATGAGCCAGTTGGGGGGCGACAGTTATTTGCTGGGGCTTAATGATTCGCGACGGGCGCCTTGGGCGCGGTAGCCCAAACACTGAGGCCCCCCTGTGGGAGCGAGCTTGCTCGCGATGGCAGTTCGACAGCCAACACTGATGTTGAATGTAATGGCCTCATCGCGAGCAAGCTCGCTCCCACAGGATCAGC